>JBQCEN010000150.1:0-40484 GCA_051960215.1 Pararhizobium sp. | reverse complement strand
CAAGAGACTGAGCGCGGCCTGCGCGCTCTCCCGCATGACCTCGCCCAGCTGGCCCGTCAGGATCAGCCTGCCGCTGCCCGGCGTCTTGGCCGCTTCGATGAAGAGGATGTCGCCGCCGACGGGCGTCCAGGCGAGGCCGGTCGCGACGCCGGGAATGCTGGTGCGCATCGCCACCTCGTTCTCGAAGCGCGGCGGGCCAAGCGCTTCGTCGAGGTCGGCAACGGTAATGTGCACATGATCGGTCGCGCCTTCGGCGATCTTCACCGCGGCATGACGGAGGACGCGGCCGACCTCGCGCTCGAGATTGCGCACGCCCGCCTCGCGCGTGTAGCGATCGATCAGCGCCTTGAGCACGTCATCGTCCACCTCGACCTGTTCGGCGATCAAGCCGTTCGCCTCACGCTGGCGGCGCAGGAGGTAGCGCTTGGCGATCTCCAGCTTCTCCCCCGCCGTATAGCCCGCAAGCGAGATGATCTCCATGCGGTCGCGCAGCGGTCCCGGGATCGTGTCGAGCATGTTCGCCGTCGTGATGAAGACGACGCGGCTGAGGTCGAACGGTACGCCGAGATAATTGTCGCGGAAGGTGGAGTTCTGCTCGGGATCGAGCACCTCCAGCATGGCCGCGGAGGGATCGCCCTGGATGCCGGCGCCCATCTTGTCGATCTCGTCGAGCATCATGACGCAATCGCGCGCGCCCACCTTGCGGATCGCCTGAATGATGTTTCCCGGCAGGGCGCCGACATAGGTCCGCCTGTGGCCGCGGATCTCCGCCTCGTCGTGGACGCCGCCCAAAGAGATGCGGGCGAACTTGCGGCCCATGGCGCGGGCGATCGACTGGCCGAGCGAGGTCTTGCCGACGCCGGGCGGGCCCACGAAGCAGAGGATCGGCGCCCGGCCCTCCGGCGCGAGCTTGCGCACCGCCAAGTATTCGACGATCCGCGTCGTGATCTTCTCGAGCCCGAAATGGTCGGCGTCGAGCACGGCGCGCGCCTCGGCGATATCGATCGGCGGCGATTGCGGGGGTGCCCAGGGCAGTTCGAGCAGCCAGTCGAGATAGCTGCGGATCATGCCGTACTCGGCGGCGGCCTCGGGCGTGCGCTGCAGCCGGCGGAGCTCCTTGCGCGCCTGCGCCTCCACCTCCTCCGGCATGCGGGCCTTCTCGATCGCGGCCTCCAGCTCGGCGATCTCCTGTCCGTTGCCCTCCTCCTCGCCGAGCTCGCGCTGGATCGCGGCCATCTGCTCGCGCAGCACCGCCTGGCGCTGCCGCTCGCCGAAGGCCTCCTGCGTCTGCCGGCCGATCTCGGCGGAAAGCCGCAGCACCTGCAGGCGATGCTCGAGCAGGACGGAGACCTTTTCGAGCCGCCGGCCGAGGTCGAGGGTCTCGAGGATGTCCTGCTTCTCCTCGGGCTTGGCGTCGAGATAGGCGGCCGTCATGTCGGCGAGCATCGCGGGGGACGTGATGCCCTGGACGGTCTGGCGGAGCTCGGGCGGCGACTGCGGCCGGAGTTCGAGCGCCTCCAGCACCTGCTTCCGCACGTTGAGGAAGCGCGCCTCGATTTCCGGGGACTGGGTGGCCGGTTCGGGCAGAAGAAGGCCGTGAGCGGCCATATAAGGCCGACCTTCGAGGGCCGCGGTCAGGCGGCATCGCTGCACGCCCTGGCAGATCAGGTGGTGCTGCCCGTCGGCGGCGGTCACGTAGCGCAGGATGTTGGCGACCGTGCCGACCTGATGCAGGTCGCCGGGGCCGGGGTCAGCCGTCTCCGGATCGCGCTGCAGCACGATCAGCACCTGGCGCTGCTCGCGCACCGCCTGCTGCGCGGCGGCAACGGAGCGCGGCCGGCCGATCGTCAGCGGCGCGACGATCTCGGGAAAGAGCACGATGTTGCGCATCGGCACGACGATGTAGGCATCGGCATCGGGCGAACGCGCGTCGTGCGCGCCTGCGGCGGCTTCGGCCGGCGGGGTCTGGCTGTCGTTCATGTTATCTTCCGCAATCCGACGACGAGGCATCCGTCGCGCATCTGCAGGCCGACCTGGTCGTACTGGCCGGGCGGCAGCGGCACGCGACGCTCGAAGCGGCCGTGCGGCAGTTCGAGACGGTGGATGACGGCCGTCCTCATTTCGTCCGGAGAAGCACGGCGGCCGGCGATGACGACGGAAGCGCCCTCGATCTCGACCGCGACGTCGGCGCGGGAAACGCCCGGCAGGGCCGCGACGATGAGGACCGCGTCCGCCGTCTCCAGAACGTCGACGGGCGGCTCCCAGCTCGCGTGACGCTCGCGCGCGTCGCCCGGCTGGTAGAGATGGCGCTGTGCCCGCTCCGCCCGCGCAAGCATGCCGAGCGCTTCCGCCCACATGCGGTCCTGCAGATTGCGCATCGTCCCTGACCTTTCGTCCTGTCGCGGCCACAACACGCGCGGCCCGCGCGCTGTTCCGCCCGATCGGAGGTCAGTTTGCGCCGATCGGCGCCCGTGCGCCAGCCATCGGCCGGCCCGACTTCAGGAGGTCAGGGATAGAGCCGGGTCTTCTTCCAGAGCCCGTCCTCGCCACGCTCGAAGATCACCCGGTCGTGCAGGCGGAACTTGCGATCCTGCCAGAACTCGATCGAGACCGGCACGATGCGGATGCCCGACCAGTAGTCCGGCCGCGGGATGTCGCCGACGGCATAGCGGGCCGTATATTCCGCGACGGCCTTTTCGAGCGCAAAACGGCCTTCGAGCGGCCGCGACTGCTTGGACGCCCATGCGCCGATGCGGCTGCCGCGGGGGCGCGAGGCGAAATAGGCGTCGGCCTCCGCGTCGCTGACCTTCACCGCGGTACCCCGCAGGCGGACCTGCCGGCGGAGCGACTTCCAGTGAAAGCACATGGCGGCCTTGCCCGCGCCCAGGATCTCGCTGCCCTTGCGGCTTTCGAAATTCGTGTAGAAGACGAAGCCGCGCTCGTCGAAGCCCTTCAGCAAAACCATGCGTACGTTCGGCAGGCCCTCCGCATCGACGGTCGCAAGCGCCACCGCGGTCGGATCGTTCGGCTCTGAGGCTTCAGCGTCCTTGAGCCAGTCGCCGAAGAGTGCGAAGGGTTCTTCAGCCTGGGTAAAGTCACCTGTCGTTAACTCGGTTTCCGTCATAGTTCGCGTTCCCGCGCCACGTTGTTCGGTAGAAGGCTAAATCTTGTGCGTGACGTAGCAAAGTCGACGGCCGGCCGGAAGCTTCTTCAATGCCTCGCGCCCTCCGCCGGCCTCCTGCTCGTCCTCATTGCCGGCAACGGCTGCATGCGCTCGGGCCTCGATGCCGCCGACCTCAAGCCCGACCGGTCGCTGACCACCGGGTCGATCCCGAAGCCGGCCGCCGCCGCGCCGCAGACCGACGGTGGCGCGGTCAAGGAAGCGGTCGCGGCCGCCGACCCGTCGGCTGCCCCGCAGGGTATTCCCTGGGCCAACGCCGCCACCGGCACCGTCGGCGTCATCTCCTATGTCGAGGAGGTGCACGACGACGAACGGACCTGCCGCAAGTTCGAGACCTCGCGGCACAGCTTCGACGGGATCGCCGTCTTTACCGGCGAAGCCTGCCGCGGGCCCGGCCAGCCCTGGACGCTGATCGGCTTCGGACCGAAGGATGGTGGGCCGGCGCCGGACGCATCCTCCGGCTGAGCCCACGTCCCCTGCCCAATTCCTCAACGAAACGTTAGGACCTTGCGGCCTAGCATCGGGAGAGCCGCTTCGCGTCGTGCAGGAACGACTTGCGATAACGGCCGTTGTTCACGACGCAATCCTTCGTCGCGCATGATCGTGTTGCGAGCGACATGGACCGGAGAGGCCTTTCATGCGCGACCCCTACGCTGTCCTTGGCGTCGACCGCAAGGCGACCGTGGCCGAGATCAAGTCGGCCTATCGCTCGCTCGCCAAGAAATGGCACCCCGACCGCCACCGCGATGATCCGACGGCGCGCGACCGCTTCGTCGAGATCGGCGAAGCCTACCAGAGCCTGATCCATCCGCGCCTGCGCGACGCGATGTTCACGGCGACGGCCGAGGCCGAAGCCGCGCCGGCCAGAAACCGCCGCGGAAAGGCGCCGCGCGAGGAAAAGAAGCCGGAAGAGACCGCCGACGACATGCTGGAGCGCATCTTCGGCAGGGCCGCCAAGCGCGCGCACGTGGCCGATGCGCCGGGGATCGAAACCGAGACCGAGACAACCACCGCCGCACCCCCCGGCACGGCGGAGAACGCCGACCAGCCGGGCGCGGCGGCGCCGCCGGCTGCGGAGCGGCCGACGCAGCGGCAAAGGCCGGCAGTGCTTTCCGCCCTCAACGCTCTTTTCAGGCGGCGCACCACGCCAACGCCCGCGTCCGCTCTGCCGCAACCGACGCTGACCTTGGATGTCGCCGTCCCGCTGAAGCTTGCGCTTGAAGGCGGAGAGATGGTGGTGGCGCTCCCCGACGGCAACCAATCGGCGCTGGCGATTCCTGCCGGCATCGCGGATGGCGCGCGGCTGCCGGTCTCTGCCGCCGGGGACGGTGGGCGCCCGGCCCCTGTCGAGGCCCTGATCCGCCACGAACGCAGCGACGCCTGGTATAGCGACGGCGCCGACCTCCACGCCGTCCTGCCGATCGGGCTCGACGTCGCCATCCTGGGCGGTTCGGCCCCTTTCGAAACGCTTGACGGCTCGATCCGCCTGACGGTTCCCGTCTGGTCCGGCTCCGACCGGACGCTGCGCGTCAAGGACCGCGGCCTGCCGAAGGCCGACGGCATGCGCGGCGACCTCTACGTGCACCTGCGCATCCTATTGCCCGAAATCCCCGACGCCCGCCTCATCGACCTGATGAAGACCGGCAAGGAAGGCTTCTACGTCTGAGCCGGCCGCGCGGCGGGCCGGTCCATCATCTGTGGGGCGGAAGGCCTGTCGCCTTGAACCCATACACGGGCTGTGCCATAGCCTCGATTTACCATTACACCTCAAGGAGAAGGACATGGTCCAGGCGACTGGTCTGATGAACGGCAAACGCGGCCTGATCATGGGCGTCGCCAACAACCGGTCGATCGCCTGGGGTATCGCCAAGGCCTGCGCCGACGCCGGCGCCGAACTCGCGCTCACCTATCAGGGGGACGCCCTGAAGAAGCGTGTGGAGCCGCTTGCGGCGGAACTCGGCGCCATGGTCGCCGGCCATTGCGACGTCACCGACCTCGCCTCGATCGACGCGGTCTTCTCCGCGCTGAAGGACAAATGGGGCGGGATCGACTTCCTGGTCCATGCCATCGCCTTCTCCGACAAGGACGAGTTGACCGGCCGCTATGTCGACACGTCGCGCGAGAACTTCGCCCGCACGATGGACATCTCCGTCTATTCCTTCACGGCGGTCGCGCAGCGCGCCGAGAAGATCATGCACGATGGCGGCTCGATGGTGACGCTCACTTACTACGGCGCGGAAAAGGTGATGCCGCATTATAACGTCATGGGCGTCGCCAAGGCGGCGCTCGAGGCGAGCGTGCGCTATCTCGCCGTCGACCTCGGCGGCCGCCGCATCCGCGTCAACGCGGTCTCGGCCGGCCCGATCAAGACCCTCGCCGCTTCCGGCATCGGCGACTTCCGCTATATCCTCAAGTGGAACGAGTACAACGCGCCGCTCAAGCGCTCCGTGACGATCGAGGAGGTCGGCGATTCCGCCCTCTACCTCCTCAGCGACCTGTCGCGCGGCGTCACAGGCGAGGTGCATCACGTCGACGCCGGCTATCATACCGTCGGCATGAAGGCCGTCGACGCGCCGGACATCTCCGTCGTCAAGGACTGAGCCCAAGCCGGCAAGCGGGAGACGGCGGTGCTGATCTATGCCATCCGGCACGGGCAGACGGACTGGAACCTCTCCGGCCGCCTGCAGGGCTCGCGTGACATCAACCTCAACGCGACGGGGCGGGAACAGGCGCGGCGGAACGGTCTGATGCTCGGCCGGCTGCTCGGCGACGAGGCGCGGCGCTTCGACTATGTCGCGAGCCCGCTCAAACGCACCTGCGAGACGATGGAGATCATCCGCGCTGCGATGAAGCTCGATCCTTCCGCCTATCGGACGGACAGGCGCCTGATCGAGCTTTCGTTCGGGGACTGGGAAGGGCTGACGCTCGAAGAGGTCGCGCTCCATCATCCCGAACGCATCCATGGCCGGGAAGAGAACAAGTGGACCTTCCTGCCGCCCGGCGATGCGGCCGAAAGCTACGAGATGCTGGCGCGGCGCGTCGAGCGATGGCTGGAGACGGTCACCCGGGAAACGGTCTGCGTCTGCCATGGCGGCATCATCCGCAGCCTCTTCCATCTCTGTGGCGGCCTGGACGGCATCGAGGCGGCCGTCGCCGACACGCCGCAGGACCGCATCCTGAAGGTAGCCGACGGACGACTGGAATGGCTCGACCCGTCGGGACAGGCCACAGCGGTCTGAGCGCGGTCGGAACCCATGCACGCCATCTCTCCCCTTGCGGAGAGATGGAAAGCCGCTCACACCGACTGTTCCCATCGACAATTTGTTGATCTAGAAGGCCCGCATGCGGGGCCATCCCGAAGCCGCGCCAAGAACGGATGCAGAAGCCGCATGTCGCACAACACCTTCGGCCATCTTTTCCGCGTCACCACCTGGGGCGAGAGTCACGGGCCGGCGCTGGGCTGCGTCGTCGACGGCTGCCCGCCCGGCATCCGCTTCACCCTCGCCGAAATCCAGCACTGGCTCGACCGGCGCAAGCCCGGTCAATCGCGGTTCGTGACGCAGCGGCGCGAGGATGACCTCGTCAAGGTGCTCTCGGGCGTGCTTCCGGACGAGGACGGCGTGACGATGACGACCACCGGCACGCCGGTTTCGATGATGATCGAGAACACGGACCAGCGCTCCAAAGACTATTCGGAGATCGCGACGCGCTATCGGCCGGGCCATGCCGACTACCCCTACGACGTCAAGTACGGCATCCGCGACTATCGCGGCGGCGGCCGCTCCTCCGCCCGCGAGACGGCGGCGCGGGTCGCCGCGGGCGGGCTCGCCCGCAAGGTCGGGCGGGGGCTGGGGGTGCGCGCCGCGCTTGCCCATATCGGCGAGAAGCCTCTCGACCGCGGCCGCTGGGACTGGGCCGAAGTCGACCGCAATCCCTTCTTCGCGCCCGACCCGGAGATCGTTCCGGTCTGGGAGGACTATCTCGACGGCATCCGCAAGGCCGGCTCCTCCGTCGGCGCGATCGTCGAGGTCGTCGCGGAAGGCGTGCCGGCCGGCATCGGCGCGCCGATCTACGGCAAGCTCGACCAGGACATTGCCGGCGCGCTGATGTCGATCAACGCCGTCAAGGGCATCGAGATCGGCAACGGCTTCGAGGCGGCGCGGATGAGCGGCGAGGAGAACGCCGACGAGATGCGCATGGGGCCGGACGGCAAGCCGGTCTTCCTTTCCAACCACGCCGGCGGCATCCTCGGCGGCATCTCGACCGGAATGCCGGTCGTCGCGCGCTTTGCGGTCAAGCCCACTTCCTCGATCCTGACCGAGCGCAAGAGCGTCGACCGCGACGGCAACGAGGTCGATATCCGCACGAAGGGCCGGCACGATCCCTGCGTCGGCATCCGCGCCGTGCCGATCGGAGAAGCCATGCTCGCCTGCGTCATCGCGGATCACTATCTGCGGGATAGGGGGCAGACGGGGCGAGTAGCGAGTAGCGAGTAGTGAGTTGCATTATGCGCTGACGTTGTCGCGCCAACGTCAGCCTTGCCACTAAAACTACTCACTACTCCCCATTCACTACTCACTCATTTTGGGAATCAGGATGCCATACGACCAGACCCGCGTCGTCGACGCGATCCGCGCTTTCGAGGCTGGCGAAATCGTCGTCGTCACGGACGACGACGGGCGCGAGAACGAGGGCGACCTGATTGTCGCGGCCGTCCACTGCACGCCGGAGAAGATGGCCTTCATCGTCCGGCATACCTCCGGCATCGTCTGCACGCCGATGCCGCGTGAGGAGGCGAAGCGCCTCAACCTCTCCGCCATGGTCGCGGAGAACGATGCCCCGCACTCCACCGCCTTCACGATCTCCGTCGACTACAAGCATGGCACCACGACCGGCATCTCGGCCGACGACCGGACGCTGACCGTCCGCAACCTCGCCAATCCGAACGCCGGGGCGGCCGACTTCGTGCGCCCAGGCCATATCTTTCCCCTGGTTGCGCGCGAGGGCGGGGTATTGATGCGCTCCGGCCATACGGAGGCGGCCGTCGACCTCTGCAGGCTCGCCAAGCTGCCGCCGATCGGCGTGATCTGCGAACTCGTCAACGACGACGGCACGGTCAAGCGCGGGCCCCAGGTCGCGACGTTCGCGGCCGAACACGGCCTGAAGCAGGTCTCCGTCGCCGATCTGATCGCCTACCGGCAGCGCAAGGAGACGCTGATCCAGCTTGGCGAGACCTTCCCGATAGAGACGCCCTACGGGCGGGCGACGGCGCACACCTATTCCCTGCCCTGGGATCCGATGCAGCACCTGGCCGTCGTCTTCGGCGACATCCGCGACGGCGCCAACATCCCGGTGCGCCTCTATCCCGAGTCGGTGGTCGACGACGTCTTCGGCGCGCGCTCGCCGGTCGACGCCTATATGAAGCGGATCGGCGAGCTCGGACGCGGCGTCATCGTCTACCTGCGCGAGGGATCAGTCGGCGTCGGCCACCAGAACGGCGGGCGCTCGCGGCTTGGCCAGCACGACAGCCACGCGGAAGCCCGGGAACGGGAGAGCGAGTGGCTCGAGATCGGGCTCGGCGCGCAGATCCTGAAGGACCTCGGCATCACGTCGATCCGGCTCATGTCCTCGCGCGAACGCCGCTATGTCGGCCTCGATGGCTTCGGAATCGCCATCGCCGAGACCGAGATCATCGACGCCTGACATCGCGCCGGCATGGCGTTGGTGGACGACGAAGGACATCCCCCTATTTTCCTTCCATGACCACTCGCTTCTATTCCAACGACGTCTGCCTTGAGCACCTGACGCCACCCGGCCATCCGGAGCGTCCGGATCGGCTGCGAGCGCTGAACGCGGCGCTGGAGCATGAGAACTTCGGCCCCCTCCAGCGTAAGGAGGCGATGCCCGCCGCTCACGACGCGGTTCTGCTCGTGCACCCGGAACGCTTCCTGAAACGGATCGTCGCTTCGATCCCCGAAGAGGGGATGAACCGGATCGATGCCGACACCTCCGTCAGCCCGAAAAGCCTCGAGGCCGCGCTGATTGCGATCGGCGGCGCAGTCCAGGGCGTCGACGACGTCATGAAGGGCGAGGCCGACAACGTCTTCGTCGCCGCGCGGCCGCCGGGCCATCACGCCGAGCGCGAGAAAGCGATGGGCTTCTGCCTCTTCAACCAGGCCGCCATCGCGGCACGTCACGCACAGAAGGCGCACGGCGTCGAGCGCGTGGCGATCGTCGACTGGGACGTCCACCACGGCAACGGCACGCAGGACATCTTCTGGGACGATCCATCTGTCGTCTACCTCTCGACGCACCAGATGCCGCTCTTTCCCGGCACTGGCGCCAAGGGCGAGACCGGCGCCGGCAACATCGTCAATGCGCCGCTCTCGGCGCACGACGGCAGCGACCATTTCCGCGAGGCCTTCCGGTCACGGGTCTTGCCGGCGCTCGAGGAGGCGCGGCCGGACCTCGTCATCATCTCGGCGGGCTTCGACGCGCACCACCGCGATCCGCTCGCCGAGATCAACCTCGTCGCCGACGACTTCGACTGGGCGACCGGCAAGATCCTCGACATCGCCGGGCGACATGCCGGCAACCGGGTCGTCAGCATCCTCGAAGGCGGCTACGATCTTCTCGGCCTCGCCGAGTCGGGCGCCACGCACATCCTGAGACTGATGAGAGGCTGAATTTCATGTCCGACCCCGCAGCGAGCGCCGCCGACAAGAACGCGGACATCGCCGCAATGTCCTTCGAGCAGGCGATCGACCAGCTCGAGCGCATCGTCGACCACCTCGAAAAGGGCGACGTGCCGCTCGACAAGTCGATCGAAATCTACGAGCGGGGCGAGGCCTTGAAGAAGCACTGCGAGACGCTCCTCAACGCGGCGGAAAGCCGCATCGAGAAGATCCGGCTCGACCGGAACGGCCGGGCGCAGGGCACGGAGCCGCTGGACGGGGAGTAATCGGCAATGCGGTTTGAGGGGTGGCACCTCACGCCTTCGGCCAATGTTCCCTTTCTACATCGCAATCGCTGTCCGGATTTCATCGTAGTCGGCGTGCAGGCCAGTTTCGTTGCGCTCGATCAGCCCGATCGCCTCCAGCGCTTCCACATCGGCATGTACCCGTTTGTAGTCGCGCCCAAGATTGCGAGCGAGAGCCGCTATACTCCGGGAGGGCTGCCGGTGCAAATGACGGAGCAATTCCAGCCGCTTGGCGGTCATGGTACCTGCGAACGCATCCCAGGTGAGGAACGTCAGATGCTCCTCGCCTACCGTTTCGCCCAACTCCGCGCGGTGCCACGCATCAACAAACCGCCGAGCGGCGTCCTCAAAACTACCGCCCACGTGAATCTGACGGTCCCGACTCATATAGCATCTCCTCTCAAGCGCTCGACATCGGACCTGAAGTCATCGAGCAGCACCTCGATCGAACGAAACACATAGGCCTCTTCGCGCTCGCCGTAGTGGCGATGGTCGCCCTTTCCTCTTTCGTTATCATAGCCGACGAGCCGTTCGCCGGCCCGACCGTAAAAGAGGGAATATTTCAGACGGTGCATCGACGGAGGCACGGGCTGCGGCACCCGCCATATCTTCATTTCGACGATTGCTCCATCGGCAAAGACGATGCGCTCGCGAAAGAGCAGTTCTGCCTTCATGGCGCTACTATCGCTCCCATGATCTATGGCGTCAAGCGCCATAGATCAGCGTGGGGTGGGAAAGGCTCCCAGACGCCGCTATGGTTCCGCCGGCCAGCGGAGTTCGCCGACGCTGCCAATTTCAATCGGAGCATCGTCATGTCCTTCTTCCCTGCAAAAGACCCGGTCGCCGGAGATGCGCCATCCTGTGCGGCGATCGAGACGATGGTGGTGGCGAGCGCCAGGGACATCGGCGGGTTCGCCGTGCGCCGGGCGTTGCCGACGGCGCGGCGACGGCTCGTCGGGCCGTTCATCTTCTTCGATCGCATGGGACCGGCCATCCTGCGCAGCGGCGAGGCGCTCGACGTCAGGCCGCACCCGCATATCGGTCTTTCCACGGTCACCTACCTCTTCGACGGAAACATCCGGCATCGCGACAGCCTCGGCACGGCGATGGTGATCGAGCCGGGCGACGTCAACCTGATGACGGCGGGGCGCGGCATCGTCCATTCCGAGCGCTCGCCGGAGGAGCAGCGCGGTGCGCCGCTGCCGCTTTCGGGACTGCAGACCTGGCTGGCTCTCCCTGACGACAAGGAGGAGATGGCGCCGCAGTTCTCGCACACGCTGGCCGCCGACCTCCCGCGCATCCGCGACGAAGGCATCGACGCGCGCGTCATCCTCGGCCGCTTCGAAGGCCTTGCCTCGCCCGTTACGGTCTTCTCCGACACGCTCTATGTCGATGTGCGGCTCCAGGCGGGACGCGCCTTTCCGCTGCGCTCCGACTGGGAGGAACGGGCGATCTACGTCCTCGACGGCGCGGTCGAGATTTCCGGCGACCGGTTCGCACAGGACATCCTCCTCGTCTTCCGTCCCGGCGACGAGATCGCCGTTCGGGCGATCGGCGGCGACGCCCACTTCATGATGTTCGGAGGGGAATCGCTTGGCTCGCCGCGCCACATCTGGTGGAATTTCGTCTCCTCCTCCAAGGAGCGCATCGAGCAGGCGAAGGAGGAATGGCGCAGCCGGCGCTTCGACATCGTGCCGGGCGACGAGACGGAGTTTATCCCTTTGCCGGAACGTTGACGTCCGCTAGACATTTCATCGACCGACCCATCGAGCCCGCCTCCCGCGCGCATGTCCCAATGCCGCAGCCGGACTCAGATCATTCCGTCCAGTGCGCGCGCTTCGCGCCGGACAGACAGAGGCAATCCGTGACGCAGCCGCCGAAGACCCCGCTTCTCGACACGATCCACCTTCCCTCCGATCTCCGTCTCCTTGACGACAAGGCGATGCCGGAGCTTGCAGCCGAGCTCAGGTCGGAGATGATCGACGCCGTCTCGCGCACCGGCGGCCATCTCGGCGCCGGCCTGGGCGTCGTCGAACTGACGCTTGCCATCCACAAGGTCTTCGATACGCCGCACGACCGGCTGATCTTCGACGTCGGCCACCAGTGCTATCCGCACAAGATCATCACGGGCCGGCGCGACCGCATCCGGACGCTGCGCCAGGAGGAGGGCCTCTCCGGCTTCACGCGTCGCGCCGAGAGCGAGTACGATCCCTTCGGCGCCGCCCAGTCCTCGACCTCGATCTCCGCCGGCCTCGGGATGGCGGTCGCAAGCGCGCTCGAAGGGAAGACCCGCAACGTCATCTCGGTGATCGGCGACGGCGCGATGTCGGCCGGCATGGCCTACGAGGCGCTCAACAATGCCGGAGCCCTCGACGCGAGGCTGATCGTCATCCTCAACGACAACGACATGTCGATCGCGCCGCCGACCGGCGCGATGAGCGCCTATCTGGCGCGGCTCGCCTCCGGCCGCACCTATATGGGGATCCGCGAGCGCGGCAAGCAGCTCACCTCCTACCTCGGCAAGTCGATCGACCGGGCGATCACCCGCGCCGTCGAGCACGCGCGCGGCTACGTGACCGGCGGCACGCTCTTCGAGGAGCTCGGCTTCTACCACATCGGCCCGATCGACGGGCACAACTTCGAGCATCTCCTCCCGGTCCTGCGCAATGTCCGCGACCATGCGGAAGGGCCAGTGCTGATCCACCTCGTCACCCAGAAGGGCAAGGGCTACGCGCCGGCGGAGGCGGCCGCCGACAAGTATCATGGCGTCTCGAAGTTCGACGTCATCACCGGCGCCCAGGCCGCCGCCAAGCCGAATGCGCCGAGCTACACCGGCGTCTTCGCCGATGCGCTGGTCGAGGAAGCGCGCCACGACGATCGGATCGTCGCGGTCACAGCGGCAATGCCCGCCGGTACCGGCCTCGACCGCTTCGCCAAGACCTTCCCGGCGCGCTGCTTCGACGTCGGCATCGCCGAGCAGCACGCCGTCACCTTCGCCGCCGGCATGGCGTCAGAATGGCTGAAGCCGTTCGCCGCGATCTATTCGACCTTCCTGCAACGCGCCTACGACCAAGTCGTGCACGACGTGGCGATCCAGAAGCTTCCCGTCCGCTTTCCGATCGACCGCGCCGGCTTCGTCGGCGCCGACGGACCGACGCACGCCGGCGCCTTCGACGTCACCTACCTCGCGACGCTCCCCGGCTTCGTCGTCATGGCGGCAGCCGACGAGGCGGAACTGAAGCATATGGTGCGCACGGCCGCCGCCTATGACGAAGGGCCGATCTCGTTCCGCTATCCGCGGGGCGAGGGCGTGGGCATCGACCTTCCCGCGCGCGGCGACATCCTTGAGATCGGCAAGGGCCGCGTCGTCAGGGAAGGCTCCAAGGTGGCGCTTCTGTCGCTCGGCACGCGGCTTGGGGACTGCCTGCTCGCGGCGGAGGACCTCGAGGCGGCCGGCCTCTCCACGACGGTGGCCGACGCCCGCTTCGCCAAGCCGCTCGACCGGGATCTGATCCGTCGGCTGGCGCGCCACCACGAGGTCCTCATCACCGTCGAGGAAGGCGCCGTCGGCGGCTTCGGCGCCCATGTGATGCAATTCCTCGCGCATGAGGGCCTGCTCGACGGCGGGCTGAAGATGAGGCCGCTCGTGATGCCGGACATCTTCA
Organism: Pararhizobium sp.; assembly: GCA_051960215.1. Classification (GTDB taxonomy): domain Bacteria; phylum Pseudomonadota; class Alphaproteobacteria; order Rhizobiales; family Rhizobiaceae; genus Pararhizobium_B. The sequence goes on along the minus strand of JBQCEN010000150.1, from coordinate 26,659 downwards.
TGGACCAGGCCAAGCCGGAAGCGATGATCGCCAAGGCCCACCTCGACCGCCAGGGGATCGTCGAGGCGGTGTTCCGCGCGCTCGGCGGCGCAGGATCGGGGCTTGCGGGAGCGCTGAAGTCCTGAGGGGCGAGCTTACCGCGCCAGCCCCGTGCTTGTTCCTTCGTCACCCCTGTGCTCGTCACAGGGGTCCATTCCATTCCGCCACCCGCTTGGGGATGCTCTCGAGAATTCCCCGTATTGAAGGCGGAACGGTGTGGATTTCTGTGACAAGCACAGAAATGACGGAAGGGAGGGCGACGGCAAAGATTGCTGCTCCGCAGTGATGTGATGGGCTCCCACCATCTTCCTCCGTCACCCCTGTGCTCGTCACAGGGGTCTATTCCATTCCGCTATCGGCTTGGGAATACTGTCGAAAATTCCCCGTATTGAAGGCGGAACGGTGTGGACTTCTGTGACAAGCACAGAAATGACGGAAGCAGGCGGTGTGGCGGCGCTATATGCCGATCGAAACACGATACCGAAATGGAACCGGAACGTACCGAGCAATGACCAACCACGATGCCGATAGATTCGAGGGCAGGCAGCGCCTTGACCAGTTGCTCGTTGCGACGGGGCACTTCGCGACCCGCTCGCGGGCGCGGGATGCGGTCGAACGCGGGACTGTCGAGGTCGATGGCGTTCTGACGGCCAAGCCGGGTGCGCTGATTCCGGCTTCGGCGCGGATCGTCGTGCGTGACCCGGCGCAGGCCTTTGTCTCGCGCGCGGCGCTGAAGCTCATCGCCGGCCTCGACCATTTCGGCTTCGACCCGGCCGGATGCACCGCGCTCGACATCGGCGCCTCGACCGGCGGCTTCACGCAGGTTCTCCTCCAGCGCGGCGCGGCGCAGGTCATCGCCATCGACGTCGGCCACGGGCAGATGCACCCCTCACTTGCCGAAGACCCGCGCGTGACGGCGATTGAAGGGCTGAACGCCCGCGACCTGACATCCGCGGCTATCGGCAATGTCGCCATCAACCTCGTCGTCAGTGATGTCAGCTTCATCTCGCTGAAGCAGGCATTGCCACCGGCGCTTTCGCTTGCGCGGCCGCGAAGCGTGGCCATGCTCCTCGTCAAGCCGCAATTCGAGGCGGGGCGCGAGGCGATCGGCAAGGGCGGCCTGCTCAAGGACCCGTCGATCGGCGAAGCCGTCGCCGAGGAGCTTTCGGAATGGCTCGGCAGGCAACCCGGATGGCAGAGCCTCGGCTTCATTCCGTCGCCGATCGCCGGCGGCGACGGCAACAGCGAGTTCCTTCTCGGGGGAACGAAAGCATGAGCGCCGAGACGGTGACCATCGCCGCGCTCGGCGCGCAGGGCGACGGCGTTGCCGAGACGCCCGAAGGACCGGTCTATGTGCCCTTTACGCTTCCGCGCGAACTGGTCTCGATCGCGCGCGAGAAGGCGCGGGGCACACTGCTTGCGATCAAAGAGCCGGCGGCCGAACGGGTCGATCCGCCCTGCCCGCATTTCGGGCCGGATGCGGAAGGCGGCGCCTGCGGCGGCTGCAACCTCCAACACCTCGCGATGGCGCCCTACGCCACATGGAAGCGTGATCTCGTCGTGAAGGCGCTCGCGATGCAGGGGCTGACGGCCGATGTGGCGGCGCTCTTTGAATGTCCTTCCGGCGGGCGGCGTCGCATGGTCTTCACCGCAAGGCGCACCGAAAAGGGGATCCTCCTCGGCTTCAACGAAGCGGCGAGCCACCGGATCGTGCCGATCCGCACCTGCCTCGTCGGCGATCCGCGCATCGTCGGCAGCCTCGACGCGATCCGCCGTGTTGCGGGCGCCGTCGCCGCGACCGGCAAGCCGTTCCGGCTCGCCGTGCTCGCCACCGACACGGGGTTCGACATCGCCGCGACGGAGTCCGGCCGGCTTTCGCCGCGACAGCGCCAGACGGCGATCGAAGGGGTGATGGCGGAGCGCGCCGTCGCGCGGCTGACCGTCGACGGCGAGATCATCGTCGAGACACGGAAGCCCGCTCTCGCCTTCGGCGCGGCAACAGTCGTTCCACCCTCCGGTGGCTTCGTGCAGGCGAGCGCGGCGGCGGAGGCGCGGATGGCGGACCTCGTCCTCGGCCATCTCGCCGGCTGCAAGCCCGTGGCCGATCTCTTCTCGGGCAGCGGCACGTTCGCCCTGAGGCTTGCGCATCAGTCGGCGGTCACGGCAGTCGAGTCCGACGCGGCCGCCCTTGCCGCGCTCGATGCCGCCGCGCGCCACGCACGGGGCCTGAAGCCCGTGAAGACCGAGCGTCGCGATCTCTTCCGCCGGCCGCTGATGACGGCCGAACTGAAAGCCTTCGACGGCGTCGCCTTCGATCCGCCGCGCGCCGGCGGCGAGGCGCAGGCGAAGGAGCTCTCCCGCTCCGCCGTCAAGCGGATCGCGGCCGTCTCCTGCAACCCTGTTACGCTTGCCCGCGACCTCCGTATCCTCGTCGACGGCGGCTACCGGATCGAAGCCGTCCACCCGATCGACCAGTTCCTCTGGTCGCCGCACGTCGAAGCCGTGGCGCTGCTCAAAAGGGACTGATCAGCGCCTCCGGTTGAAGAAGGCCTCGAGCGCCTGACGGGCTTCGTTCGTCTTCAAGCGTTCCGCGAAATGGCCCGCTTCCTCATCGATGCGCCGCAGGATCTCCGCGCGCGGGCCGCGGATCAGGTCGCGGGCGAGCGTGAGGGCCTGCGGCGGCTTGCTCGCGAGCGCGCCGGCGGCTTCGAAGACGGCGCCTTCCAGCCCGGCCTCATCGGCCAGGCGATAGACCAGACCGGCATCACGGGCGGCTTCGGCGGAGAGCGGCAGGCCGGCGGCGAGCAGGGCGAAGGCGCGCTGGTGCCCCATGAGGCGCGGCGCGAGCAGGCTCGAGCCGGCCTCCGGCACGAGGGCGAGGTCGACGAAGGGCGTGCGGACTTCGGAGCGCGGCGTCGCGAACGTCAGGTCGCAGTGGAGGTTGAGCGTCGTGCCGATGCCGATCGCCGGACCGTCGACGCCGGAGACGAGCGGCTTCTCCGCGCCCGCCAAGGCCTTCAGGAAGTCGATGACCTCGCGGCCGAGCGCGCCGCCCTCGGCATAGGCCACGAAGTCCCGAATGTCGTTGCCGGCGGAGAACATGCCGGGCAGACCGAGGAAGACGTGCACCCGGATCGCCGGGTCCTGGTCACCGGCGCGAAGCGCTTCGGCCATCGCGGCGTACATGGCGCGCGTGATCGCGTTCTTCTTCTCCGGCCGGTTGAGCCGGATCACCTGCACCGCGCCGCGCAGGGCTGGCGGCCGTTCGATCAGCACGTGGTTCGTCATCGGGCAGTGGACTTAGCAAAGGTCGACGGCATCGGCTTTCCTTTTCCTCCTTCGGAGATGCGGCCTGTGGCCTGCTCCGTCACCCCTGTGCTCGTCACAGGAGGCTATTCCGTTCCGATATCGCTTTAGCGACATTATCGAGAACATCTCGCAGTTGAGAACTGAATGGAATGGATTCCCGTGACAAGCACAGGACTGACGGGGGGACGGCCGTGCCGTTGCCGTTCACTCCGTCACCCCTGTGCTTGTCACAGGGGTCCACACCGTTCCGCCATCGGTTCAGCGACGTTATCGAGAGCATCCCGCGGTCGAGAAAAGAATGGAATGGATTCCTGTGACAAGCACAGGAATGACGGGAGGAGAGGCCGTGCCGAGCGGAGAGGCCGTGCCATTGCGACTGGCTCCGTCACGCGATGCTTGTCACGAGGTAACCAAAGGTCGATTCATCCCGCTGCGAGGACGGCCCGGCCCGCCTGCAGGCTTGCCGCTCCGTGCTCGATGGCCTGCCTCAGTCCGGAGGTCTCGCCGAGGAGGTTTTCCGCGGCGAAGGCGAAAAGGGCGGCGCGGGCGGGCGGTGCGTCCGCTTCAGCCGTGGCGAGGGCAGCCTTGGCGAGGTAGGCGCCCGTCGCGGCCAGGCCGAAGAGACGGAGATAGGGCGTGGCGCCGGCGAGCGCCGTCGCCGTGTCGCCGGCCTTCAGCGCTTCGGCCAGAAACCGCGTCGCAGCGTCCAGGTCGGCCAGGGCCTCGGCAAGCCGTGGCGCCGCCTCGCCGACGCCCGGACGATTGCTTGCGGCGGCCGCTTCGGCGATGCGGCGAAGCTCGGCGATATAGCTGCCCACCGCCACGCCGCCCGAGAGCGGCAGCTTGCGCGTCACGAGGTCGATGGCCTGGATGCCGTTCGTGCCCTCGTAGATCGGCGCGATGCGGGCGTCGCGAAGCAGGCGGGCGGCGCCCGTCTCCTCGATGAAGCCCATGCCGCCATGGACCTGGATGCCGAGCGAGGCCACCTCGACGCCGATATCGGTCGAGAAGGCCTTGGCAACCGGCGTCAGCAGGTTCGCCCGCTCCTGCCAGCGGCGCGCCTCCTCGCCCTCGCCCGCGCGCGCCAGGTCGATCGCATGGGCGCAGGCATAGCAGATGGCGCGCGCGCCCTGCGTCAGCGCCTTCATCGTCAGCAAGGTGCGCTGGACGTCCGGATGCTCGGCGATCGGGCTCATGCCCTTGCCTGCCCAGCCGGGCGCGCAGCCCTGGGTGCGCTCGCGTGCATAGGCGAGCGCCTTCTGGCAGGCGGCCTCGGCAACCGCGACACCCTGGATGCCGACGAGCAGGCGGGCGTTGTTCATCATCGTGAACATGCAGGCGAGACCGCGATTCTCCTCGCCGACGAGCCAGCCGACCGCGCCCGGCGCATCACCGTAGCGGCCGTCGCCGTAGATCATGGTGCAGGTCGGCGAGCCGTGGATGCCGAGCTTCTTCTCGACGCCCGAGCAGAAGACGTCGTTGCGCTCGCCGTCCGGCAGGACCTTCGGCACCAGGAAGAGCGAGATGCCGCGCGTGCCGGCCGGCGCATCGGGAAGCCGCGCCAGCACGAGGTGGATGATGTTTTCCGTGAAGTCGTGCTCGCCATAGGTGATGAAGATCTTCTGGCCGAAGATGCGGTAGGTGCCGTCGGCGGCGCGCTCGGCCCGCGTCCTCAGCGCATTGAGGTCGGAGCCTGCCTGCGGCTCGGTCAGGTTCATCGTGCCCATCCACTCGCCGGAGACGAGCTTCTCCAGATACGTCGCCTTGAGCTCCTCCGAGCCGTGCTTCTCCAGCGCCTCGACGGCGCCGACCGTCAGCGTCGGCCCCAGGGCGAAGGCGAGCGCCCCGGCGTTCCACATCTCGAAGGCCGCGACGGAGAGCATCGTCGGCAGGCCTTGGCCGCCGAAGGCCTCGGGGCCGGAGAGTGCGTTCCAGCCGCCGTCGATCCATTTGCGATACAGCGCCTTCCAGCCGGGCGGCGTCGTCACCACGCCATCGCTGCAAGGCGTGCCGTGCTTGTCTCCCGCCTCGGCGCGCGGCGCCACCTCCTCGCTTGCGAAGCGGCCCGCCTCCGCGAGGATGGCGTCGACGAGATCGGCCGAAAGGTCGCCAAGCCTGCCCGCCTCCAGCGCTGCGCCGAGGCCAGCGACCTCTTTCAGCGTGAAGGAAATATCGGAGACGGGGGCGCGATACATTCTCTTCCTCCTCGAACGTGCGCGCCATCATACGCGGCCGACGAAAGGCCGAAAGGCCACGCGACGAAAGAATGATCGGATGGGAGCCGCCGGATTGTCGCCGCCTGCGGCCGCTGCTATCGGGTGCGCCGGAGACTGGACGAAGACGATGGCAGAGATCATTTCAATCGAACGGGAGCCGGAGCGCGCGCTCGCACGGGCGGTCGCGGAGCTCGACGCGGGCCAGCCGATCGCGATCCCGACGGAGACCGTCTACGGGCTTGCAGCGGACGCGACGAACCCGCAGGCGATTGCCCGCATCTACGAGGTGAAGGGCCGGCCGCAGTTCAACCCGCTCATCTGCCACGTCTGCGATCCGGCGATGGCGGAGCGCCTGGCGGTCTTCGACGAGACCTCTCGGCGGCTCGCCAAAGCCTTCTGGCCCGGCCCATTGACGCTGGTCCTCCCGCTTGCGCCCGAGAGCCCCATCCACCCGCTGGCGACGGCCGGGCTTGCGAGCGTCGGGCTGAGGATGCCGAGGGGTTTCGCGCACGACGTCATCGCCCGGCTGGGCCGGCCACTCGCGGCACCCTCGGCCAACACCTCCGGCAAGGTGAGCCCGACGAAGGCCGCTCATGTCGAAGCCGAACTCGGGAACCGCATCCCGCTGATCTTAGACGGCGGCGCCGCGGCCGTCGGCGTCGAATCGACCATCGTCAAGGTCGAGGGCGGCGTCCTCCATCTCCTGCGGCCGGGCGGCGTCGCCGCCGACGACATCGCGGCGGTCGCGAAGCTTCCGGTGCGGCGGCGGGAGGGGCCGGCGGCCTCGGTCGAAGCGCCCGGCATGCTCGCCTCGCACTACGCGCCGGGGGCGGCGGTGCGCCTCGGCGCCCGCGCGGTCGAGGCCGGCGAAGCGCTGATCCGCTTCGGCCATCGGCCCGTCCCGGGCGAGGAAAAGGCCGCCGCCGTCTTCGAGCTCAGCGAATCGGGAGACCTGCGGCAGGCGGCCGCTCGCCTCTTCGACACGCTGAAGCGGGCCGACCGGACCGGTGCGGCCGTCATCGCGGTGACGCCGGTTCCGGAGCACGGGCTCGGGGAGGCGATCAACGACCGCCTCCGCCGCGCCGCCGCACCTCGCCCCTGAGACGACGACAGGGCCTCGACGCCGTCGCCGGCGGCCGCTACATCGTCCCCATGACGATACACGCCAGCCCCCTCCCCGCCGATCTCCTCGACCGTTTCGCCGCTATCGTCGGCGAGACCCACGCACTGAGGGCGCCGGAGGACATCGCTCCCCATCTGGAAGAGCATCGCGGGCTCTATCACGGCCGCACGCCGCTCGTCCTGAAGCCCGGCACGGTCGACGAGGTCTCCGCGATCCTCAGGCTCGCGAGCGAGACGGGAACGCCGATCGTGCCGCAGGGCGGAAACACGGGCCTCGTCGGCGCGCAGGTCCCGCACGAGACGGGCAACGAAATCGTCGTCTCCTTGTCGCGGCTGAACCGCATCCGCGAGGTGGACCCGGTCGGAAACGTCATCGTCGCGGAAGCGGGCTGCATCCTCGCCAACGTCCAGGCGGCGGCCGTCGACGCGGACCGCCTGTTCCCGCTGTCGCTCGGCTCGGAAGGCTCCTGCGAGATCGGCGGCAACCTCTCCTCCAATGCCGGCGGCACGGCGGTTCTCGCCTATGGCAACATGCGCCAGCTCTGCCTCGGGCTCGAGGTCGTGCTGCCGACCGGCGAGGTCTGGCACGGGCTGCGGCGGCTGAAGAAGGACAACACCGGCTACGACCTGCGCGACCTCTTCATCGCCGCGGAGGGCACGCTCGGCATCATCACGGCTGCCGTGCTCAAGCTCTTCGCCAGGCCGAAGGGCCACGAGGTCGTCTTTGCCGGCGTCGCCTCGCCGGCCGACGCGCTGGCGCTCTTCCGGCTCGCCGAGAACCTCTGCGGCATGGCACTGACGGGTTTCGAGCTCCTGCCGCGGATCGGCGTCGAGTTCACGACCCGGCATATCGAGGGCGTGCGCGACCCGCTTGCAAAGCCCCATCCGTGGTACGTGCTGATCGACATCTCGTCCGGCCAGTCGCAGGAGGCGGCGCGCAGCCTCGTCGAGTCGCTCTTCGAGGCGGCAAGCGACGCGGGGTTCGTGCGCGACGCGGCGGTGGCAGAAAGCGAGGCGCAGAAGCGCGAGATTTGGCACATGCGCGAGGCCATGTCCTGGGCGCAGAAGCCCGAGGGCGGCTCGATCAAGCACGACGTCTCAGTGCCCGTCGCGCGCATCCCGGACTTTCTCGCCCGCGCGGAGAAGGCTGTTCTCGGCGCCGAACCGAAGGCCCGGATCGTCGCCTTCGGCCATATGGGCGACGGCAACATTCACTACAACATCTCCCAGCCCATCGGCGGCGACCGCGAGGCCTTCCTCGCCCGCTGGCACGAGATGAACGACCTCGTCCACGCGATCGTGCTCGACATGGGCGGCTCGATCTCCGCCGAGCACGGCATCGGCCAGTTGAAGCGCGACGAGCTCGCCCGCATCCGCCAGCCGCTCGAGCTCGACCTCATGCGCAGAATCAAGACGGCCTTCGACCCGGCCGGAATCATGAATCCCGGCAAGCTGATATAGGCGGCGGCGGAAGAGGCGATTCAGGCGGGTCCATCTGCTGCCGTCATTCCTGTGCTCGTCACAGGAATCCATCCCATACCGTTCTCAACGGCCGGATGCTCTCGATGATGTCCCTGAAGCGACGGCGGAACGGTATGGACCCCTGTGACAAGCACAGGGGTGACGGAGCAAGCGGCAATGGCACGGCCTCGCCTCCCGTCATTCCTGTGCTTGTCACAGGAATCCATTCCATCCTGTTCTCAGCGGCGGGATGCTCTCGATACCGTCCCTGAAGCGATAGCGGAACGGCGTGGACCCCTGTGACGGGCACAGGGGTGACGTGGGAGGCAACGCCGGCACAGAATTCGCGAGCGGCCTCGGGATGAGAGAACCATGCGACCCGGCGGAGGGCATCCAATGTCGGAGGGGAGATCGTCGTGCTCCGCGACTGCTCCTCCCTTTCCCGCGGCCTCGCTCCCCGTCCCACCTCCCCTAATTTAGCGGTTTCCATTCGCTAACCATCTGCCGGCTCAAGGTTTTTTAACCGCGAATTTTAAGCGGGCCGGAAGGGTCCGGCCTCTAGTCTCGCCTCATCCACAGAGGGCGGAACAACGCCCCGTCACAGGGAAGCCGGCCACAGGCGGCTCTCGAGAGAAACAGAGGCGAAGACGATGTCGAACACGGTGCTGAAGCCCGTCTGGGCGGGCCATGAGCTGAGACTCGATCCGACGCGATTCCCGCAGAAAGTCACCTACGCCCCCTCCGAGGCGACGGGCGACATGACCTTCACCATCGACCGGCGCGGGGCGGTGCTGCGCCGGACGCTGCCGGCAAGCGGGCTGCCGCTCTCGATCGCGCTGCCGGCGCGGGCCTTTTCCGGCGTCGCGGCGCGCGCCATGGACCACGGCGACGGGACCGTCACCGTGACGCTCGAACTGCATCATTCCGATCCGGAACTCTGCGTGCCGCTGCTCGTCGCCCACGACCTCGACGACATCGCCGCCGACTGGCGCGCCTGGGCCGCGGCCTTCGGCATCCCGATGCTGATGGTCGAGGCCGACGGCGTCGCCCGGCCGCTCGAGGAGAAGATCGGCTCGGTCAAGGTCCGCAACATGCGGGCGCGCCGCAACCCCGCCTTCTTCACGACGCGCCGGCCGCGCTTCCAGATGCGCCGCACCAAGGGCCGCCTCGGCATGCGCATGACGATCAAGGGCCGCGAGATCATCGCGCGCTCCTGAACCCGATAACGACAACGAACTCCAGAGACACCTCGAACGGAGCCGGTCGCGAAAGCGCCGGCTCTTCTTTTTTACGCGGCGAAGATCGCCGCAACGAGGCCGAGGAACAGCAGCCAGCCGACGCGGTTGTTCGACTTGAAGAGCGCGAGGCACTGGTCCGGGTCGTCGATGTCGAGCACGGCGATCTGCCGGCCCATGAGGAGGGCGCCGGCGGCAAGGCCGGCGAAGGCCGGCCAGGGGGTCCCGGCGGTCACCTCCGCCAGCGCGAAGAACACGACCGCCAGGCTGTAGATCGCGCCCATCCAGGTCTTCGTCCGCGCGCCGAAGAGAAGCGCGGTGGAACGCACGCCGACCAGCGTGTCGTCCTCCTTGTCCTGGTGGGCATAGATCGTGTCGTAACCGATCGTCCAGAGGATGGCGCCCGCGTAAAGCAGGAGCGGCGGCAGGTCGAGAGACCCGAAGGCAGCCGCCCAGCCCATGATGGCGCCCCAGGAAAATGCAAGGCCCAGAAAGAATTGCGGCCAATCGGTGAAGCGCTTGGCGAAGGGATAGACGGCCACGAAGAGAAGCGAGAAGACGCCGAGGCCGACGGCGACCCAGTTGAACTGCAGGAGCACGAGCAGGCCGACCAGCGCCTGCACCGCGATGAAGGCCTTCGCCGCGCGCCGGCTGACGCGGCCCGAGGGCAGCGGCCGCGAACGGGTGCGGGCAACGGAGGCGTCGATCCGGTGGTCGACGAGGTCGTTGTAGGTGCAGCCGGCACCACGCATGGCGATCGCGCCGATCGTGAAGAGCGCGAGGTGCCAGGCGAAGCGCCACGGATCGAGCGTGCCGACCGTCGCCTCCAGATCGGCCGCCATCGCCGCCGACCACCAGCAGGGCCACATCAGAAGCTGCCAGCCGATCGGCCGGTCCCAGCGGGCAAGCTGCGCGTAGGGCCAGGCGGCACGCGGCAAGAGCCGATAGACCCAGTTGCCCGAAGGCGCATCGGCCACACGGCCGTTCGAGGCATCGATGCCGATCATGGCAAAGCTCTTAGGCAGCGCCCGCGGGGGAGGTCAAGCCGATTGCGACTTTCGATGAAATCCACCAACTCTCGAACGGGCCGACGCTGAGCCGGTCACGCCCCCCCCTCCATCGCCTTCGGCGGTCCCCTCGCCCGCTTCGCGAGGGAGGATCGGCGCCCACCTGATCCTTCCCCGTTTACGGGGAAGGGGGACCATGCGAAGCATGGTGGAAGGGGCTGAGGATTCGGAGGGAGATGTGGAGCATAGGGTCGAATTGAGCGCATGAACGTATTCCTGATCGGATCCGGCGGCCGCGAGCATGCGCTCGCCTGGAAGCTCGCGCAGTCGCCGCTCCTCGCCACCCTCCACGCGGCGCCGGGCAATCCCGGCATCGCCGCGCATGCGGTGATTGCCGATGTCGTGATCGAGGATCACGACGCGGTGCTCGCCTATTGCCGGAAGCACGCGATCGATCTCGTCGTCGTCGGGCCGGAGGCGCCTCTCGTCGCGGGCCTCGCCGACGACCTGCGGTCGGCCGGCATCGCGGTCTTCGGGCCGTCGGCGGCCGCCGCCCGGCTCGAGGGATCGAAGGGCTTCACCAAGGACCTCTGCGCGCGCACCGGCATTCCGACCGGCGCCTACGGCCGCTTCACGGACGCCGCAGCGGCCAAGGCCTATGTCGAGACGACGGGCGCGCCGATCGTCGTCAAGGCCGACGGGCTTGCGGCCGGCAAGGGCGTGACGGTCGCCATGACGGCCGACGAGGCCTTTTCCGCCATTGACGATTGCTTCGACGGCACCTTCGGCTCGGCGGGGGCGGAGGTCGTGGTCGAAGAGTTCCTGGAGGGCGAGGAAGCGAGCTTCTTCTGCCTGTGCGACGGCGCCCGCGCCCTTCCGCTGACGACGGCGCAGGACCACAAGCGCGTCGGCGACGGCGACACCGGCGCCAACACCGGCGGCATGGGCGCCTATTCGCCCGCTCCGGTCATGAGCGAAGCGATGATCGCCCGCACGATGGCGGAGATCGTCGAGCCGACGATGCGCGGCATGGCGGAGATCGGCGCCCCCTTCTCCGGCGTGCTCTATGCGGGGCTGATGATCACGGCCGACGGGCCGAAGCTCATCGAATACAATGTCCGCTTCGGCGATCCGGAATGCCAGGTCCTGATGATGCGGCTCGAGGACGACCTCCTGCCGCTGCTGATGGCCTGCGCAAGGGGCGCCCTGCCGACGGCGGGCCTCTCCTGGCGAGAGGAAGCGGCGCTGACGGTGGTGATGGCCGCGAAGGGATATCCCGCCGCCTATCGCAAGGGCACGCCGATCGCGGGGATCGAAGTCGCCTCGGCCCTCGACGGCGTCGCCGTCTTCCAGGCCGGCACGGCGCTTGCTGACGGCCGCCTCGTCGCCCACGGCGGCCGCGTGCTCGCCATCACTGCGCTCGGCACCACGGTCGGGGACGCGAAGGCCCGCGCCTACCGTGCCGTCGCCGCCATCGACTGGCCCGGCGGTTTCTGCCGAACCGACATCGGCTGGCGCGCGGTGGCGCGCGAAAAGGCGCAAGACCGTTAGAGGCGCGACGGCGCGACGCTCAGGGCTGGCCGTTGCCGCCGGAGGCGCCGTAGACCTGGCCGGTGGCGTAGCTGGCGTCGTCGGCGGCGAGCTGGACATAGATCGAGGCGAGCTCGGCCGGCTGCCCGGGTCGGCCAAGCGGCGTCTCGCCGCCGAACTGCTCGATCTTCTTCTGCGTGGCGCCGCCGCTCACCTGCAGCGGCGTCCAGATCGGCCCGGGCGCGACGCCGTTGACGCGAATGCCCTTCGGCCCGAGCTGCTTGGCCATCGACTTCGTGAAGTTCATCATCGCCGCCTTCGTCATGGCGTAGTCGACGAGGTTCTCGGAGGGGTCATAGGCCTGCTCGGACGTCGTCTGGATGATCGTCGCGCCGGGCCGCATATGCGGCAATGCCGCCTTCGTCAGCCAGAACATCGCGTAGATGTTCGTCTTCATCGTCGCGTCGAAATCCTCGCTCGAAATGTCGAGAAGCGAGGGGCGCTGCTGCTGGCGGCCGGCATTGTTGACGAGGATGTCGAGCCCCCCCATCTGGTTCACGGCGTCCTCGACGATCTTCCGGCAATGCGCCTCGTCGCGGATGTCGCCCGGCAGCGCCACCGCCTTTCGACCGGCCTTGCGGATGAGCTCGATCACCTCGCGCGCATCCGGCTCCTCCGCCGGCAGGTAGCTGATCGCGACATCCGCGCCCTCGCGGGCGAAGGCGATCGCCGCTGCGCGGCCCATGCCCGAATCGCCGCCCGTGACGAGCGCCTTACGGCCGGAAAGCCGGCCGGAGCCCGTGTAGCTCGTCTCGCCATGGTCGGGGCGCGGTTCCATCTTGCCAGCGAGCCCCGGCCAGGGCTGCGACTGCGTCTTGAAGGGCGGCTGCGGATATTTCTTCGCCGGGTCGGTCAGGGTGGCCGCATGATGCGGCGTCTCGCTGCCTTGCGCGGCGTGCGCCGGCATGGTGGCGGCAGCAACCAAACCGGCTGCCGCTCCGCCGACGACGTCCCTGCGCGAGACGCCGCCTTTTTCGCTTGCGCTCATGGCTCGTGATCCTCGTTTGCGGTGAAGGCCGAGGCTCTAACCGGCAGAGCAGACTTATGTTCGCGGGAATTGCGCCCGCGTCAGGTCGGGTCCATCATTCCGAAGACGGCGACGAGAAGAATGACCAGCGTTCCGAGTGCGACCTCCGCCATCGCGCCGCGGCGGATCGCCCGCAGTGCGGCCGTTTCGTTCCTCGTGATGCGCGGCACGAAGCGAAACTGGTTGAGGCTCGCGAGCGCGATCCTGAGGAGGACGATCGCGATCTTCGCGACAAGCAGCATCTGGTAGGGCGAGCCGGGATCGCTCGGCAGGTGGCCGACGACGAGCAGCGTGTTGCCGAGGCCCGTCAGCACCGTCAGCGCCACCGCCCATCGTCCGGCGGTCGAGAAGCGCTCCAGCGCGAGACGGGCCTCCGTCGCGCGATCGCCACCGGCGCGCGTCAGGATCACCGCGAGCGGGACGAGCGCGCCGACCCAGGCGCCGCTTGCAAAGACATGAAGGATGTCGTTCGCCCGGTGCAACGCGCCGAGCGCACCTTCGTCGATCATCGCGTGGCCGGTGAAGCCGAGGCTCGCCAGCGCCAGCGCCGCCGGCAGGACGACCGCGCGAAGGCGCATCCGCGCCGGCAGAGCGAGGCTCGCGAGCAGCAGGAGTGCAGCGACGGCGTCGATCATCCCGGCGCGACCGAGGCTGGTCGCGAAGAGCAGCGACGACAGCGTCTGCGGATCGAGCGCCGACGACCACCCATCGGCGATCATCGCCGTCTCGGCCGGCAGGCTCGCGACGACGGCGAGAACGACGAGCGCGATCGCTAGTACCCGCGCTCCACCGAGGCGCCGGCCGGTCTCTTCCGCAAGGTTCTTCGGGACAAGCGTCGCCAGAAAGCCGAAGGCGCCCCAGAGGAACATCGCCGCCGCGTCGTGCAGGAACCGGCAGGCGATCAGAAGGTCGTGCGGGCCTTCGTTCACCCGCGGCTCACTTCGGCGCGACGGTGAACGAATAGTTGCCCTTCGTCTTGTGGCCGTCACGCGAGAGCGCGTGCCAGGAGACGGTGTAGTGTCCTGCGGCGAGCGGAGCGGAGAGCGGGACCAGGAGCGTCTTGTCGTCCGACGGCTTCAGATGGGCCTTGCCGATCGCCACCTTCTCCCCCTTCTCCGACTTGAGCGCCAGCCCGCTGAAGGCGATATTGAGACCTTCGGAGAAATCGAGCTCCAGAACCGCCGGCGACTGGCCAACCGTGCTGCCGTCGGCCGGCACCGCGGCCTTCAGATGCGCATGGGCGAAGGCTGCAGCGGTCGTCCCGGCGAGGAACGCCGATGCGATTGCCGCGGCGAGCGTGAAGCGAATTGTCATGGCCTCTCCCTCCTGGTGCCGCCGCCTATCGGGCCGCGGTCGGCGACGAGAAGCCACCGATGCGGCCGCCGGTCAAGCCTTCGCCGCGTCGCAGGCCGGTGTCAGGGGGAGCGGACTGGGGAATCCGTCGATCGCTCAAATTGTAGGGATCGGCCACACGCGATCGTAAGGGGCGGCTGATAGACCAACGTCGACAAAGACAGGGAAGCCAGCCATGCGTTCCATCCTTTTCTTCGCAGCCTTCGCGCTGATGCCGGCCACGGCCTCGGCCGGCGCGATCACCGCGATCCACGGGCCGGCCACGAGCACGGTCGATATCACGACGATCGGCTGCCCGAACTGCGTTGCCGCCGAAAAGCCGGTCCAGCCGCACCTGCCGACCGGCCACGAGCGTATCCGCGTCGAGCAGGTGGACGGAAAGGCGAAGGTCTTCCGCACCGAAAACTGGCTTGGCGGTTCGCCGGTCACCTATGTGAGCATGGCAGACGAGACGGAGATCGCGCAGCTCAAGCGCAGCGGCATCGATGTCGCCGGCCACAGCCAGCTGATTGCCCCGGGCACGCGCTCGGTCGGCCTGGTCGACGTCGCGGCCCGCAAGGACATCGACACGCACCGCACCGGCGCCCTGCCCCACGCGACGGCACAGGCCGCTGCCGCCGCGCCCTTCGACGCGGCGAGCCTCAAGCTCCGCCTGCGGCCGGTCGAGGCGTCGGAATAGTCGGCGCCGGCCGGCTCAGCCGGCGATCTTCGAGAAATCCGCGACCGTCAGCGTCGCCGCGCGAATCCGGGCAAGCAGCGCCAGCCGGTTTGCCCGCACGTCGTCGTCCTCGGCGTTGACGAGCACGTCTTCAAAGAATGAATCAACCGGTTCACGCAGTTTCGCAAGCGCGGTCATCGCGGCGGAATAGACTTCGTTCTGAATCGCTTGCGCGGCTTCGCTCTCGACCTTGTTGACCGCTTCATAAAGCATCGATTCAGCTTTTTCGCTGAACAGCGCCGGATCGACGGCCTTAGCGATCCGCGTCCCCTTCTTCTCTTCCGCCGCGAGGATGTTCGCCGCCCGCTTCGTGCCGGCGAGCAGGTTCGCACCCGTCTCCGTGCCGAGCAGGTCCGACAAGGCCTCGACGCGCCGGACGACGGCGAGGAGATCGTCGTTCGCTGCTCCGCTGATTTCCCCCCGTGCGGGGGGGATCGGAGCCGAGCCGGCCGCAAGAACCGCGTCGATCAGATCGTGCCGCGCGCCCTTATCGCGGAGATAGACCTTGAGGCGATCGTGGAAGAAGGCGAGGAGGTCGTGAGTGACACCGGCGTTCTGCAAAGGCAGCGTCAATCCATTCTCCAGCACCAGCCGGATCACGCCGAGCGCCGCGCGGCGCAGCGCATAGGGGTCCTTGCTGCCGGTCGGCTTCTCGTCGATGGCCCAGAAGCCGACGAGCGTGTCGAGCTTGTCAGCGAGCGCCGCGGCCACCGAAACCGGATCGATCGGCACACGGTCCGACGGGCCGAGCGGCTTGTAGTGCTCCTCGAGCGCGGCGGCGACCGACGGGTGCTCGCCCTGCAACTCGGCATATTTGCGCCCCATGACGCCCTGCAACTCCGGGAACTCGCCGACGACCTCGGTCGTCAGGTCCGCCTTGGCCAGGACCGCAGCGCGCTCGGCGAGCGGGCGGAGACTCGGGCTGATCTCCCCCTTTGTGGGGGAGATGTCGCCGGAGGCGACAGAGGGGCGTGATGCGGCCTCTCGATTTTCGCCGCCGCCCGTGCTTGCTGAACCGCTCGTACCCCCCTCTGCCCTGCCGGGCATCTCCCCCGCAAGGGGGGAGATCGGAGTGCCGCCAGCGCCTCGGCCAACGTCCTGCCGTTCGAGCAAACCCGCGATCTCGCCCGCAAGCCGCCGGATGCGCTCCACCCGCTGCCCTTGCGTGCCGAGCTTGGCGTGGAAGGTGACGCCGAGATGGTCGAGCTTGGCCATGCGCTGGTCGAGCCGCTTCGCAAGGTCGAGATCGAACTTTTCCGCAGACGGCTTGAGCGTGGCGAGGTCGGGCAGATCGGCCTGGTCGGTGTGCCAGAAATAGAGCGCGTCGGAGAGACGCGCGCGCACGACCTTGCCGTTGCCGCGGGCGATCTCGTGGCCGCCGTCCTTCGCTTCGATGTTGGAGACGAGGATGAAGCGGTTGGAAAGCGTGCCGTCGGGGCGCCGCGTGACGAAGCACTTCTGGTTGGCCCGGATCGTCAGCCGGATCACCTCGGGCGGGATCGCCAGGAAGTCGGGCTCGAACTCGCCCATCAGCGTCACCGGCCATTCGACGAGGTTCGCCACCTCATCGATGAGCGCCTCGTCGCGCACGACTTCGAGGCCGGAGGCGAAGGCGAGGTTCTCCGCGTCGTGCTCGATCATCGCGCGGCGGCGCTCCGGGTCGATGACGACATGGGCCTTGTCGAGCTTATCGGCATAATCTTCGAAACGGCGGACTGCGATCGCCGCCGGTGCATGGAAGCGGTGGCCGTAGGTGATATTGCCGGAGCGGATGCCGTCGACTTCGAAGGGGACGACCACCGGCTCTTCCGTCTCGGGGCCGAAAGTGCAAACGATCGATTGCAGCGGTCGCACCCAGCGCAGGCTCTCGGAGCCGCGGCCCTCGGTGCCGCCATAGTCGATGCCCTTGCGGCCGGACGCGGCACCCCAGCGCATCGACTTCGGCCAGGGAAAGGCGCGGATGGTGCCCGGCATCACCTCGGCGATGATCTCCTCGGCGCTGCGGCCGGGCTTCGAAATGACGGCGACGTAGAAATCGCCCTTCTTCGGGTCCGAGCGCACCTCGGCCTCATCGATCGAGGCGAGACCGGCGCCGCGCAGGAAGCCTTCGATCGCCTTCTCCGGCGCGTCGGTCCGCGGCCCCTTCCGCTCTTCCCTCAGGTCCGCCGACCGTGCCGTCACGCCGCGGACATCGAGCGTCAGCCGCCGCGGCGTCCAATACTCGCGCGCCGCCTCATAGGTCAGTCCGGCATCGACCAGCGCGTTGGTAACGAGCGCCTTGAGGTCGCCGGCCGCCTTGCGCTGCATACGCGCGGGAATTTCTTCGGAGCGGAGTTCGAGAAGGAGGTCGGGCATCTGTCACAGGTTCCGTGCGGCGCATGCCATTTTCGGATTGCACGTCCTCGCGCCTGCGACGCTGCGGGCGTGCGGCAAGGCAGGAATTTCTTCGGAGCGGAGTTCGAGAAGGAGGTCGGGCATTCAATCGTCTCCACCCTCCCCTCGATGGGGAGGGTCGGACCGAAGGTCCGGGGTGGGGTGAATTGCGGTTCGCGTCCGCTTCTCGACAACATGAAAGATCGTGTCAAGCACGGCGTCGCGCTCCGCATAGACTTCGCCGTTCCAGAACCGCAGCACCTGATAGCCTTGCGACGTCAACCATCTGTCACGCTCGTCGTCGCGAGCGGCGGCGTCTGGTGCGGCATGCTGATGGCCATCAAGCTCGATAACGAGTTTCAGGCGATGGGATACGAAGTCAACGATGTAACGGCCGATCGGCGCCTGACGCCGGAAATGAGTGCCTTCAACGGGAATGCGCCAGAGATGACGCCAGAGAATTTCTTCGGCGCTCGTCTGTTCCTTGCGAAGCCGTCGCGCGGCATCGCGTTTGAAGCGATCGAGTTTCGACAAGGATTGCCCCTCATGCCCGTGAGTGCATCCAGCATATCCAATCCCGGCTCGCTCTATAACCGCCACTGGGGTTCCGCCCCCACCCGCGCCTGCGGCGCGACCTCCCCACCGGGGGGAGGTGAGCCGCGGACTCTGCCGCGAACTCCACCCTCCCCCAACGTGGGGAGGGTCGGACCGAAGGTCCGGGGTGGGGGAAGTCACCCGTTCCGAGCCGTGCCACTCCACTCCCTCTCGCGGCATCGCCGCGATGCTCCCATTCACGAGGAAGGTGGCATCTCACGCAGCTTCCGCGGCGGCCATGTTCGCGCCGCCGGCATCCGTCTTCAGGAAGGCCTCTCCGCAGGCGCGCGCGAGGTTGCGGACCCGCAGGATGTAGCTCTGGCGCTCCGTCACCGAGATCACGCCGCGGGCGTCGAGCAGGTTGAAGACGTGGCTCGCCTTGATGCACTGGTCGTAGGCAGGGAAGACCATGCGCTGCATTTCGCCCGCCTGCCGCGGCGCGCCGGCCTGAAGAAGCGCCAGGCATTCCTTCTCGGCGTCCTCGAAATGGCGGAAGAGCATCGCCGTGTCGGCATGTTCGAAATTGTGCCGCGAATATTCCTGCTCGGCCTGCAGGAAGACGTCGCCGTAGGAGACGCGGGCCGGCCCCTCGCCGCCGTTGAAGTTCAGGTCGTAGACGTTGTCGACGCCCTGGACGTACATCGCGAGGCGCTCCAGCCCGTAGGTCAGCTCGCCCGCGACCGGCGCGCACTCGATGCCGCAGACCTGCTGGAAGTAGGTGAACTGCGACACCTCCATGCCGTCGCACCAGCATTCCCAGCCGAGCCCCCAGGCGCCGAGCGTCGGGCTTTCCCAGTCGTCCTCGACGAAGCGGATGTCGTGGATCAGCGGGTCGATGCCGATTGCCTTGAGCGAGCCGAGATAGAGGTCCTGGAGGTCGGGCGGCGACGGCTTCAGGATCACCTGGTACTGGTAATAGTGCTGCAACCGGTTCGGGTTCTCGCCGTAGCGGCCGTCCTTCGGGCGGCGTGACGGCTGGACATAGGCCGCGTTCCAGGGCCTCGGCCCGAGCGAGCGCAGCGTCGTCGCGGGGTGGAAAGTGCCGGCGCCGACCTCCATGTCGTAGGGCTGGAGGATGACGCAGCCGTATTTCGCCCAGTAGTCGTGCAGCGTCAGGATCAGCCCCTGGAAGGACTTCTTCGGGTCGATGTGATCCGGGAGCGCGTCGGCGGGCGTCGTCATGGCAGGTTTTGTTCGGTCCGGTGGAAACTGCGGCTGCCGCGTCAGGTGCCACGCTGTCCGCGGGGGGTCAAGATGGCCGTCCTCCCGTCATTCCTGTGCTTGCTCCCGTCATTCCTGTGCTTGTCACAGGAATCCATTCCATTCCGCCATCTCCGCGGGAAGCCTGTCGATGGCGTCCCCAAGGGGAGAAGGGATAGGAATGGGTCCCTGTGACAAGCACAGGGACGACGGAGAACAACGGCGGCCATCGACCGCTTCGGAGCGTTCCATGCGCCTTCTCAAAATCCGTTTGTGCTAGCGGGCGGTCGCTTCGCTCGCCGCGGGAAGAAGGACCGTCTCTACCGCCGCTCTTTCTTCTCGACGCGGTATTCTCCGGTCGCGGGGTCCTTGACCAGCGTGCCGTGGGCGCCGGTCTCGGATTCCTTCTCGGCGCGGCGCACGGCCTTGCCGACGCGATCGGCCTCCTTGACGAGGCTCTGGTAGCCATACCAGGCGGCCGCGCCGATGGCGGCCAGGAAGAGAAGTTGCGGCACCGGTTGCCGATCCTTTGCTGCCGGACCCGTCACAGTCCGTAACGCGACCATAGTAGCCGCTCCTCGACGGCGGCAGCAAGGCCGCCGATCGCGCCTGCGACAAGATCGGCGTCGAGGGTGGAGAAGCCGGCAGCGCCCGGAATCGGGCGGCGGAACAGGCCGCGGGAGGCGCTGATCAGCTTCAGGCCCACCTTCTCGCCGTAGCGCGCCTTGAGGACGGAGCGCATGTCGCCGAAGGCATCGACGAGGCCGAGCGCCCGGCCTTTCTCGCCCGTCCAGAACATGCCGGTGAAGAGGTCATCGTCCTCGGCCAGCCGGTTGCCGCGGCGCTCCTTGACCATGTCGATGAAGACCGCGTGGATATCGAGCTGCAGCGCCTTCAGCCGCTCGACATCCTCCTCCTTCTCCGGCTGGAAGGGATCGAGGATCGCCTTGTTGCGCCCCGCCGTATGGACGCGGCGCTCGACGCCGATCTTCTTCAGCATCTCCGGAAAGCCGAAGCCGGCGGAGACGACGCCGATCGAGCCGACGATGGAGGTCGGGTCGGCGAAGATCTCGTCGCCGGCAAGCGCCAGCATGTAGCCGCCCGAGGCCGCAACGTCCTCGACGAAGATGAGCACCCGCTTGCCCTTCTCGGCCGCGAGGTCGCGGATGCGCTTGTAGATCAGGCGCGACTGGACGGGCGAGCCGCCCGGCGAGTTGATGGCGATGGCGACGGCGGGCGCATCCTTCATGGCGAAGGCTTTTTCCAGAAGCGGCGCGACGCTGGCGAGCGAGAGGCTCGGGCGCAGGCGGTTGCCGCCGGCCATGATCACGCCCTGAAGCCGGACGACGGGGATTGTCATCCCGTCTTTCCGGAAACGACGAGGAACAAGGGTCTTCAGGGATGCCATGGAAAGGCCGCCTCCTTCACGATATGCATCGAGCGTAACAAGAGCTGATGTATGTCTTTTGCCGGCGAGCGCAATCCCACCGGGAACGGCGGGCGGCGTCAGCTTTTCCGCCGATAGCAGGCGCGGCCGTTGTTGAGGTCGTCGACGAGCGGCGTGAAGGCGTTGCCGCTCTCGCCGTGGAGGACCAGCGGGAAGCGGAGCGCCATCGCCGCGCGGCTTGCCCGCACCGCCGTCACCAGGATGCGGATCGCGTTCGCCTGCGGCCGCGGATGGACCGGCGTCACCTCGCCGCCGCCGAAGCGGCCGGTGCAGGCTGCGACGATCTCGGCGAGCGACTGCGGGCGGGCGATCAACGAGAGCTGGCCGCCCGTCCGGGTGATCGCGGCCCCGGTGCGGATCCACATTTCGAGCAGGCCGTCCGTCATCGCATGGGCGTCCGCCTTGAGCGCATCCGGCGTGCGGCGGTCGTGCGCGGCATTGAAGGGCGGGTTCATGACCACGTGGTCGAAGGCCTCGTCGGCGAGGCCGGCCGCCGCACGCGCCCGCCCTCGCAGCGTCACATCGGCCTGCAGGACCGTCAGGCGCGGCGCCAGCGCGGCATTTTCGGGCAAGGCGATCGAGCGTTCCGCGCAGCCGGCCATCTCCGGCGCGCGCTCGACCAGCGTCACGGCGAGCCCCGGCACGCGGGCGGCGACGGCAAAGCCCGCCGCCCCTGCCCCGGCGCCAAGGTCGGCGAGGCGCCCTGTCGCATCGTCAGGCACGAGAGCCGCGAGCAGCATTGCGTCGATGCCGGCGCGGTGGCCGCGGCCCTTCGGCTGGATCAGATGGAAGCGCCCGCGATGGAAGCTGTCCAGCGTCTCCGGACCGGCGCCGCCGGCAATCGCCGTCACGCGTGCTTCTGCGGGCGCAGCTCGTCGCCGACGCCGGCGTCCCTCAGGATGCGGCGGGCCTCGTCGGCGCGGTCGCTGGCGACCATGACGCGGCGCGCCAGGATGCCGAGCGACCCTTCCATGATGCTCGTGTTCTGGTCGGCGACGAAATGGCGGATTCCCGCCTCCTTCATCAGGCTTTCGACGAAGGAGATCAGCACCGCATCGTTGGTGCGAATCAGTTCCTGCATCCGGATGGCATCCCCTCGTTTTCGAGTTGCCGCAGGAGCTTAAGGGAATTCGCCCTTGCCGCGGCGGCGCCCCCTTTCTATTCTCTTCGCGATGCAATGAACAGGAGTCGATGGTTTTGGGTGTCGTCGTTCCATTGGAAGAAAACAAAGGCAATTCCGCCTCGATCCAGCCGCTCGTCGGCCTGACCAAGGCGGACATGGAGCGCGTCAACCAGCTCATCCTCGCCAAGGCCGGCTCCGACGTCGAGCTGATCCCGGAAGTCGCGAATCACCTGATCTCGTCGGGCGGCAAGCGGCTGCGACCGATGCTGACGCTCGCCGCCGCAAGCCTCTTCGGCTATGCGGGCGACGGCCACGTCAAGCTCGCGACAGCGGTCGAATTCATGCATACGGCGACGCTGCTGCATGACGACGTGGTCGACGAGAGCGACTTGAGGCGCGGCAGGTCGACGGCGCGGACGATCTGGGGCAATCAGGCGAGCGTGCTCGTCGGAGACTTCCTGCTCGGCCAGGCCTTCCGGATGATGGTCGAGGTCGGCTCGCTCGACGCGCTGGACGTTCTTTCGCATGCCGCTTCCGTGATCGCCGAGGGCGAGGTACTGCAGCTCTCCGTCGCGAAGAACATGGAGACGACCGAGGACGACTACCTCGCCGTCATCCGGGCAAAGACGGCGGCGCTGTTCTCGGCGGCCGCCGAGGTCGGGCCGATCGTCGCCGGCATGGGCCGGCCGGAGCGCAACGCGCTGAAGTCCTACGGCACCAACCTCGGCCTCGCCTTCCAGCTCATCGACGATGCGCTCGACTATGGCGGCTCGGCCGACGACCTCGGCAAGAATGTCGGCGACGACTTCCGCGAGGGCAAGATCACGCTGCCCGTGGTGCTCGCCTACCGGCGCGGCACGCCGCAGGAGCGTGCCTTCTGGAAGACGGCGATCGAGGAAGGCCAGAACGACGAGGCGGCGCTCGCCAAGGCGATCGGCCTGATCTCGCGCTACGGCAGCCTGCGCGACACGATCGCCCGCGCCGAGCACTATGGCGACATCGCCCGCGACGCGCTCGCTCCGCTGCCGGAGTCCCCCCACAAGGCGGTCCTCCTGGAAGTCATCGACTTCTGCATCGCGCGGGTGAATTGAGGCTCGCGCTTCCGCCCGGAATCGCGGCAAAGCCGATTGCGCCGCCGCTTCAAAAAAGCCACGGTGGCGTGCAAAGGCGGACCCACCTCATTGAATGCGCGCGCCGGTCCCGGCGGCACCATCGGAAAGGCACTTCCTGATGCGCAGCACCCTCCTTCGTCGTCTCCTCGCCGGCATCGCGCTCGGCGCGATGGCCGCGACCTTCGCCGCGACGCCATCGCTCGCGGCGACGACCGACGAGATGCAAACGCCGGCGACGGCAACCCATTTCGACGCGAGCGATATCGACAGCTTCGCCGGGGCCTTCCTCGCGGCGCGCATCGCCGACTTCGACAAGGACGGCAAATCGGCCGTCGACTTCTACCGCAAGGCGCTCGAGTTCGATCCGGACAACACCGAGGTGAAGGAGCGGCTGATGGTGACGCTCTTCATCAACGACCGATTCGACGAGGGCGTCGAGATCGCCAACGAGCTCAAGAACGATCCCGCCGTCGACCGGATCACCGCCGTCGCCCGCGGCATCGACGCCATGCAGAAGCACCAGTATCAGCGGGCGGCGAAGCTCTTCGAATATGGCGGGACGAACGATCTCGACCGCCTCATGAACGCTCTCCTTGCCGCATGGGCCGACTTCGGCGCCGGCAACAAGCAAACCGCGATCAAGTCCGTGAAGGACCTGAAGGGGCCCGACTGGTTCGCGATCTTCAAGAACTACAATATCGGCCTGATGGCCGCCGCGTCCGGCCGCAAGACGGAGGCGCGGGACGCCTTCAACAGCGCGATCACCGACCAGGTCGGCGGCGGGACGGCGCCCGACACCTATATGCGCGCCGTCATGGCGCTCGCCGCGCTGGAATCAAATGCCGGCCGCAAGCAGCAGGCGCTGGACGTCGTGGCAACGGGCGAGAAGTTCTCGCCGGGCTATCCGCCGCTCGAGGCGCTGCGCCAGGAAATCAGCGCCGGAAAGGTCGATGAAAAGCCCGTGACGACCGCAGCGGAAGGGGCCGCGTCCGTGCTCTTCTCGGTCGGCAGCGCGCTCAACCGGCAGGGCGCGGAGGAGGTCGTCGCGCTCTACCTCAACTTCTCGCGCGCGCTCGACCCGAAGAACCCGGCGACGCTGGTGATGCTCGGCAGCATCGCCGACGCGCTCGACAAGCACGACCGCGCGATCGCGCTCTACAAGAGCATTCCCGAAGGCTCGCCGATGCGCCGGCTCTCCGACCTCCAGCTCGGCCTCGACCTTGCGCAGATCGGCAAGGTCGACGAGGCAAAGAAGCAGCTGAACGCCCTCATCGACCAGGACCCGAAGGACATGCGGTCCTACCTCGCCCTCGGCTCGGTGCTGTCGCAGGCGAAGGACTACCAGGCGATGGCGGATGTCTACGATCGCGCCGTTCAGCAGATCGGGCCCGTGGCGTCGAGCAGCGACTGGAACATCTATTTCCAGCGTGGCATCGCCTATGAGCGGCTCAAGGAATGGCAGAAGGCGGAGCCGAACTTCCAGAAGTCGCTGCAGCTCTCGCCGGACCAGCCGCAGGTGCTGAACTATCTCGGCTATTCCTGGATCGATCGGAACATGAACCTCAACGAGGGCATGAAGATGATCAAGAAGGCCGTCGAGCTCAGCCCGAACGACGGCTACATCGTCGATTCGCTCGGCTGGGCCTATTACAAGGTCGGCCAGTTCGACAAGGCCGTCGACGAGCTCGAGCACGCCGTCGAGCTGAAGCCGGAAGACGCGACGATCAACGATCACCTCGGCGATGCCTACTGGCAGGTCGGGCGCAAGCTCGAAGCGACCTATCAGTGGAACCGCGCGCTGACCTTCAAGCCCGAGAAGGACCAGATTCCGCTGATCAAGGCGAAGATCAAGAACGGACTGCCGGCGCCGGTCAACGGCCGCCCCGTCAACATCGAGGCGGAGATGAAGGACCAGGCGCCGCCGCCGGCTAAACCCGCCGCGACGCCCGACAGCAACCACAAGAGCCAGATCGAGGCGAATCCGCTGACGCGCATCGTCTTTTCGCCGGCCGGAAGGGCGACCGGCGCGACGCTCGACTGAGGGACCGGACGGCATGTCCCCGGCGGGCCGACGGCATCGATGAATCGGCTCGCAGCGCCTTTCCGCGTGGTCGAGGTTCTCGAGCGCGCGCCCGCGAAGGTCAACCTGGCGCTGCATGTCGTCGGGCGGCGGCCGGACGGCTACCACGAGCTCGACAGCATCGTCGCCTTCGCGACCGTCGCCGACGAGATCGAAGCGGCGCCGGCGGCGACTGACAGCTTCAGCGTCAACGGCCCCGCCGCCCGCCATCTTGCCGATGCCGCGAACAATCTCGTCACGGTGGCGCGCGACCGCCTGCGGGCGCATCTTGCGGCGAAGGGCTTCTCGGCGCCGGCCGTTTCCCTTCGTCTCATCAAGCGGCTGCCGGTCGCCGGCGGGATCGGCGGCGGCTCCGCCGATGCCGCCGCGGCGCTCAGGGCGCTGGTCCGCCTCTGGGAAGCGCCCGTCGCGCCAGCCGAGCTCGATGCGCTGGCGCTTTCGATCGGCGCCGACGTGCCGATGTGCCTTGCCGGACGGCCGGCGCGCGTCCGCGGCATCGGAGAGATGCTGACGCCGCTCGCGCCCTTCCCCTCGCTCGACATGGTGCTCGTCAATCCGGGCGTCGGCGTCTCGACGCCCAGCGTCTTTTTCGCGCTTGCACGGCGGGACAACCCGCCGCTCGATGCTCCCGACGCCTGGGGAACGGCCGCGCAGACGATCGCCGCCCTCTTGGGCATGCGCAACGACCTCGAAGCAGCAGCACGTTCCCTCGCGCCGGAGATCGGCACGGCTCTCGAGGCGCTGCGGGCGACGGACGCGCTGCTCGTGCGCATGTCCGGTTCCGGGGCGACGTGCTTCGGCCTCTACGAGAAGGCCGAAGGCGCGCGCCGCGCCGCGCGGGACATCGCCGCGCGGCATCGCCACTGGTATGTCGCCGCCTGCCGATCCTGCTACGGTGTCGAGAGCCATGGATCGCGAACGCCGGACGACCCGTCATGACTCCAGACGAAAGCCGCCCCTTCATCCCCGTCGGTATCGCCGTTCTCACCGTCTCCGACACCCGCGGCCTTGCCGAGGACCGCTCCGGCGACACGCTCGCCGGCCGCATCGAAGCCGCCGGCCATCGCCTCGCCGGACGCGCCATCGTGCGCGACGAGATCGCGGCGATCCGCGAGAGAGTCGAGGCCTGGACGAAGGATCCCGAAATCGATGTCGTCATCACCACCGGCGGCACGGGCTTCACCGGCCGAGACGTGACGCCAGAGGCCCTGGAGCCGCTCTTCGAGAAGCGGATGGACGGCTTCTCGGCGGTGTTCCACCGCATCTCCTACGACAAGATCGGCACCTCGACGATCCAGAGCCGCGCGACCGGCGGCGTCCTCAACGCGACCTTCGTCTTCGTCCTGCCCGGCTCGCCCGGCGCCTGCAAGGACGCCTGGGACGGCATCCTGGCGAGCCAGTTGGACTACCGTCACCGCCCCTGCAACTTCGTCGAGATCATGCCCCGCCTCGACGAGCACCTGAGGCGCGGCGGGAAGCGGTAGACTCCGCGCCTTTCCTCGCCCCCATGTCGATGTGGGAGAGGCGGGGGGGGGGCCACCCCACACGGAGAGGGGGTGCGTCCGCCCCGCCGGGCGCAGTGGTGTGCGGTCAAGTTACAAATTACGGGGGAGGGCCCGCCCCGCTCCCCCCTTCGGCGCCAGGCACCAATAA
>JBQCEN010000149.1:0-24185 GCA_051960215.1 Pararhizobium sp. | reverse complement strand
CGCTGGCGAAGGTGCGCGCCGACAGCTACGCCGCCTACGCCTGGCCCGCCGCGCTCCAGCCGCTCTTCCGGCGCAACGGCCTGGCGATCGCGCTGATCGCCGCCGTCTCCGTCGCCGCCTTCATCCTCGGCTTCGTCGCCTGGCACGACCCGGCAGGCCTGGTCGGGCCGGCGCCGAGCTTCTACGCGCTGATGCCGCACAACGCGATGGCGATCCTCTTCGGGCTCGCCGCGCTCTATGCGATCGTCGCCCTGACGGCGGGGTATCGCGCCTTCTGGGCCGACATCGGCGGGCGCAAGATCGAGCGGCTCGGCAGGCGGCCGGTTCTGCAGGCGGTCCACGACGCGGCGACGCTGCGCTACCTCGACGGCGGCGGCGAGGGCTGCTTCAATGCCGACGACCAGCCGACGGACCGGCGGCGCCTCTTCCACCACCTCACCTTCTACGGCTTCCTCCTCTGCTTCGCCGCGACCTGCGCCGGCACGCTCTACCACTACGTCCTCGGCTGGCCGGCGCCCTACGCCTGGTACCAGCTTCCGAAGCTCCTCGGCATCCCGGGCGGCCTCGCCCTCGTCGTCGGCACGGCGGGGCTGATGCAGGCGAAGCGCGTGCGCGACCCGGCGCTTCTCGACGAGAGCCGGCGCGGCATGGACGTCGCCTTCATCCTCATGCTGTTCCTGACAGGCCTCTCGGGCCTGATCCTGATGCTCGTGCGCGGCACGCCGCTCCTCGGCGTGACGCTCGCGGTCCATCTCGGCCTCGTGCTCTCGCTCTTCCTGACGCTGCCCTACGGCAAGTTCGTCCACGGGCTCTACCGCTTCGGCGCCCTCGCCGTGCATGCGCTGGAGCGGCGCCGGCAGGCGAGCATCACCGGCTCCTGACGGGCCAGCGCCGGGCGCGGAAGGCCGCGCCCGACATTCTCCCTCCCTTTCTCTCGCCTGAAAGCGGACTGAAAGCTTGGCTTCGCTAGGGTCTTCCCTGCGGCAGCTCAGCTCGCCTGCGCCCGCGTCGGAGGACGCGCATCCGGAGACGGCGGTTCAGGACCGCCGAGGGAGATCAGACACATGAAAAAGACCTGGAAACATCTCGCCATCGCGGCATCCGCCCTCGCCATGCTCGGCGGGACGATGTCGCTCGCCGCGGCGGCCGACAAGATCACGATCATCGTCGGCGGCATGGAGAAGCAGATCTATCTGCCGGCTATGCTGACGCAGCAGCTCGGCTACTTCAAGGACGAGGGCCTCGACGTCGAGCTTCTCAATTCGCGCGCCGGCGTCGACGCCGAGAACGAACTGCTCGCAGGCGGCGTCCAGGGCGTGGTTGGCTTCTACGATCATACGATCGACCTGCAGTCGAAGGGCAAGTTCATCGAGTCGATCGTGCAGTTCAGCCAGGCGCCCGGCGAAGTCGAGATGGTCTCCTCGAAATATGCCGACAAGATCAAGTCGCCGGCCGACTTCAAGGGCAAGACGCTCGGCGTCACCGGTCTCGGCTCCTCGACGGACTTCCTCACCCGCTACCTCGCGACGCGCAACGGGCTGAAGGCGGACGACATCACGCTGCTGCCCGTCGGCGCCGGCAACACCTTCATCGCGGCGATCAAGCAGGACGCGATCCAGGCCGGCATGACGACCGAGCCGACGATCACCACCATGCTGACGAGCGGCGACGCCAAGATCCTCGTCGACATGCGCACGCCCGAGAAGACGGCCGAGGCCCTCGGCGGCACCTATCCGGCTGCTTCCTTCTACGTGCAGTCGGCCTGGCTCGATTCGCACAAGGACGAGGCGCAGAAGCTCGCCGACGCCTTCGTCAAGACCCTGCACTGGATGGCCTCGCACAGCGCCGAGCAGATCGCCGACAAGATGCCGAAGGACTACTACGCCGGCAACAAGGAAGTCTATGTGAAGGGCCTCACCGACGGCAAGGCGCAGTTCACGCCGGACGGCCGCATGCCGAAGGGCGGACCGGAGACGGTGCTGAAGGTGCTGAAGACCTTCAACAAATCCGTCGCCGCCAAGGACATCGACCTCTCCAAGACCTACACGACCGCCTTCGTCGACGCGGCCGCGAAGTCGGAAAAGTAGAGCTACGGCTCAGGGAGCGCCGCAGGCGGCGCTCCCTGCTGGCGGCCGAGGCCGCCCTTGCCGTCAAAACGGCTTAGACCCTCGAAACAAGGGAGGCATTGCATGCTCGACATGGCATCGGCCACCGACGCGCGCCCGACGACCGCGGCAGTGTCCCCGGCGATCGCACTCGACAACGTCACCCGCCGCTTCGTCTCGCCGGACGGCAAGATGCTGACGGCGCTCCGCGACTTCACAATGACGGTTGAACGCGGCGAGTTCGCCTGCGTCGTCGGCCCGACGGGCTGCGGCAAGTCGACGACCCTCAACCTCGTCACCGGCCTGGCGCGGCCAAGCGCCGGCACCGTCAGCATCATGGGCAAGCCCGTCGAAGGCATCAACCGCGACATCGGCTTCGTCTTCCAGGCGGACGCCCTCTTCCCCTGGCGCAGCGTCCTCGACAACGTCGCGGCCGGACCGCTCTATCGCGGCGCGGGCAAGAAGGCGGCCTACGCCAAGGCGCGCGACTGGATCGCCCGCGTCGGCCTCGCGAAGTTCGAAGGGCATTACCCGCACCAGCTTTCCGGCGGCATGCGCAAGCGCGTGGCGCTCGCCCAGACCTTCATCAACGAGCCGAAGATCCTGCTGATGGACGAGCCGTTCAGCGCGCTCGACGTGCAGACGCGGACCCTGATGCAGGGCGAGCTCCTGTCGCTCTGGCAGGAATCGGGCGCCTCGGTCGTCTTCGTCACGCACGACCTCGAGGAGGCGATCGCGCTTGCCGACAAGGTCTACGTGCTGACGGCCG
This sequence comes from Pararhizobium sp., assembly GCA_051960215.1. Classification (GTDB taxonomy): domain Bacteria; phylum Pseudomonadota; class Alphaproteobacteria; order Rhizobiales; family Rhizobiaceae; genus Pararhizobium_B. The sequence continues at coordinate 21,311 of JBQCEN010000149.1, read as the reverse complement.
GCCCAGCCACCGTCAAGAGCGTCTACCACATCGACCTTCCACGCCCGCGGGTGATGGAGGAAATCCGCTACGAAGACCGCTTCGTCGAGATCGCGCGGGTAATCTGGAACGATCTCCGCGAGGAAGTCCAGATCGGCCAGAGGCGCGCGCTCGAGGGCTGAAGCCCCCGCGCATCGCCCCCATTCCGGAGGAGACCAAATGTCATCCATCGAAATCACGTCGGCCCCGTCGGCAAGGACCGCAGCCGCGCTGGAGCGCACCGAAAGCTCGTTCCGCGCCCAGATGCGCCGGCGCCGGGCACTCGTCATCGGGCTTCGCATCGCGATCCTCGTCGTCTTCCTCGGCGGCTGGGAGATCGGTGCGCGGACCGGGCTGATCGATCCCTTCTTCTTCGCGAGCCCCTCCGGCATCTGGGACCAGATCGTCACCTGGGCGACGCAAGGCACATCGCAGGGCCCGCTCTGGGAGCAGATCGCCGTGACGCTCGAGGAGACGCTCCTCGGCTTCCTGATCGGCGCCGTCGGCGGCGTCATCTGCGGCATCATCCTCGGGCGCAACAGGCTGCTCGCCGACGTCTTCTCGATCTACATCAAGATCGCGAACTCGGTGCCGCGCGTCGTGCTCGGCTCGGTGTTCATCATCGCGCTCGGCCTCGGCATGGCGTCGAAGGTGGCGCTCGCCGTCGTCATGGTCTTCTTCGTCGTCTTCGCCAACGCCTTCCAGGGCGTGCGCGAGGCGGACCGGGCGATGATCGCCAACGCGCAGATCCTCGGCGCGTCGCCGACGCAGATCACGCGCACCGTCATCATCCCCTCGGCGATGAGCTGGATCCTCGCGAGCATGCACGTGTCCTTCGGCTTCGCCCTCGTCGGCGCCGTCGTCGGCGAGTTCCTCGGCTCGCGCAAGGGCGTCGGCCTGATGATCTCGACGGCGCAGGGCACCTTCAACGCCAACGGCGTCTTCGCCGCGATGGTGATCCTCGCGGTCCTCGCCCTCGTCATCGAATACATCATCACGCTGATCGAGAACCGGCTGGTGAAGTGGCGCCCGCAGGCGCTGAGCGATCAGGCGGGTTGAGAGGACGAGCGGCCGGCAGGCCGCTCCGTTTCCCTTGCTTCGCGCCCGGCCGGCAGCCTGACCTCGATCGTCAGCCCGCCGCCGGGCGTTTCCTTAAGCAGGACTTCGCCGCCGGCGCCGGCGGCGACCTCGCGGACGATCGCAAGGCCGATGCCGCTTCCCTCCTCGCTGCGTCCCTCGCCGCGATAGAAGCGCTCGAAGACCAGGCCGCGCTCCTTGGCCGGCACGCCCGGCCCGTTGTCGATGACGGCGACCACTGCCCTTTCCGCTTCCCTCCGGACATGGACGGTGACGATGCTGCCCGGCGGCGGATAGGTCAGCGCGTTGTCGACGAGGTTGGCGATCATCTCCTTGAGCATGGCGCCGTCACCGCCGACATGGACGGGTTCAGGCGCCTCGAGCCCCAGGTCGATCCGCCGCTCCACCGCCTTCGGCGCGAGGCTTTCGAGAACCTGCCGGGCCGCCGCCGCAAGATCGACGTCGTCGTGACGCGGCCGGCGGCCTGCCGGCTCGGCGCGGGCGAGATTGAGGAGCTGGCTCGCGAGGTGCGAGAGCCTCAACGCCGTCTTCCGCGCCGCCCGGATCGCCTCGTCGCGCTCGTCCGCATCCCTGGAGCGCAGCGCGTAGGTCGCCTGCGTATTGAGCAGCGCGATCGGGGTGCGGAACTGGTGCGCGGCGTTGGCGACGAAACGGCGTTGCGCCGCCATCTGGCCGCGCACCCGGCCCATATATTCGTCGAGCGCGGCGACGAGCGGCTGCAACTCGCTCTGGACGGGATGCGGCCCTAGCGGCTCGAGGTTTCCCGTCTCGCGGCGGAGCACCGCGTCGCGCAGCGCAAGCAGCGGCCGCAGCCCGCGCGAGAGGCCGACGACGGCAAAGGTGCCGGCGAGCACGATCAGGATCACCTGCTGGCTGAAGCCGCCGAGCCAGAGGCGCCGGAGCATGCTTTCATGCGCCGCAAGGGTCACGCCGACGAAGACGTGGATCACGCCGCCGGGGCTGCCGGCGACCGGATGGCGGAGTGCCACGAGCATCACCGGCCGGTCCCGATAGACGCCGCGGTAGAGGATCGGCTCGAAGCCTCCGAGTGCCTTCTCCGGCGGCGGCAGATCCGGATAGCCGGCGAGCAGGCGGCCCGCGTCGGTCTCGACACGGTAGAAGACGCTGTCCTGATAGCCGGTGGAGAACATCTCGAGCGCGACCGGCGGGATCACGGCGTCGGTGCTGCCGTCCTCGACGACCGTCGCCTCGGCGATCGCGCGTGCCGAGGAAATCAGCTTCTGCCCCGTCACGAGACCGGCGACGCTTTCCGCGGTCGAGAGCGTCGTCCAGACATTGATGCTGGCGGCGACGGCGAGCGGCACGACCAGCCAGGTCAGGAGCTGAAGCCGAAGGCTCCGCGGCCAGCGCATCGATCACGGCTCCGCGCGGAGCAGGTATCCGAGGCCCCGCAGCGTGACGATACCGACATTGGAGTCCTTGAGCTTCTTCCGGAGCCGGTGGACGTAGATCTCGATCGCGTTGTCGTCGGCCTCGTCGTCGAAGCCGAAGACCGCGGAGGCCATCGCCGCCTTGCTGATCGTCGTGCCGGCCTTCCAGAGGAGCTGTTCGAGCACGGCGTGCTCGCGCGGCGTCAGTGCCAGCGCTTCTCCGCGCAGGCTGAAGAGGCGCGTATTGGTGTCGAGCGAGAGGTCGCCGCAGTCGATGACGGGCTCGGCGTGCTGCGTCGCCCGGCGGAGCTGCACCCGGATGCGCGCCTCGAGCTCAGACAGTTCGAACGGCTTGGCGAGGTAGTCGTCGGCGCCGGCGTCGAGGCCGGTCACGCGGCCGTCGAGGCTGGCATTCGCCGTCAGGACGATTACCGGCACGGCATTCCCCTTGCGGCGCAGGATCTTCAGAACTTCGAGGCCGTCGCGCCGCGGCAAGGCGAGATCGAGGATGACGAGGTCGTAGGCCGCGACGTCGATCGCGTGGTTGGCATCCTCGCCATCGTGCACCACGTCGACCACATAGGATGACTGGCGCAGGCTCTTCGCGAGCCACGCAGACAGGTCCGGATTGTCCTCGACGAGGAGCAGCCGCACGCTCTCCTTCCTCCCTGGCAGAACCATCGACCGCGCGTTTCCGGCGCAGCGATCCCGGGATCACAAAACGCCGTTTCGGCGCGGCGAGCAAGGCCGCCGCGGCCGGCGTGGAAGGAACGTCGATAAGCGCTGCTTTCAGTCTTCCCCGCCCTTGAGGAAGTCGAAGTCGCAGCCCTCGTCGGCCTGCAGCACGCGTGTCGCGAAGAGGTGGCGATAGCCGCGCTTCGGCACGGCCTGCGGGCGCCATTCCCGCCGGCGTCGGGCAAGCTCCTCCTCCGTTACGAGGAGGTCGAGCCGGCCTTGCGAGACGCTCAAGCCGATGCGGTCGCCGTTCTCGACGAACGCCAGCGGCCCGCCGACGGCGGCTTCCGGCGCAATGTGAAGGACGATGGTGCCATAGGCCGTGCCGCTCATGCGGGCGTCGGAAATGCGCAGCATGTCCTTGACCCCATTCGCCGCGAGCTTGCGCGGGATCGGGATGTAGCCTGCCTCCGGCATGCCTGCGCCGACCGGTCCGGCGCCCTTCAGGACGAGGATATCATCGGCCTCGACGTCGAGGTCCGGATCGTCGATGCGGGCGGCGAGGTCTTCCAGGCCATCGAAGACGACCGCCCTGCCCTCGACCTCGAAGAGCGCCGGATCGGCGGCGGCCCGCTTGATGACGGCGCCGGCCGGGGCGAGGCTGCCTTCGAGCGCGACGAGACCGCCGACGGGCGAGACCGGATCGGCCCTCTCGCGGACGACCGCCCGGTCGCACCAGGGCGCCGGCTCCTCCAGGCGTTCCCCGAGCGCGCGGCCGTCGACGCCGACGCAGTCGAGGTCGAGCAGCGGTTTCAGCTCGCGCAGGATCGCGCCGAGGCCGCCGGCCGCATGAAGGTCTTCCATGTAGCCCTGGCCGACCGGCTTCAGGTCGACGAGCACCGGCGTCTCCGCGCTCAGCGCATTGAAGCGGTTACGGTCGATGGCGATGCCGAGCCGCCCGGCGATCGCCGTCAGGTGGACGAGGGCGTTCGTCGAGCCGCTGACGGCAAGCAGCACACGCAGGGCGTTCTCGACGGAACGCTCCGTGATGATGTCGGAGGGCAATCGCTTGCGAGCCGCGAGATCGCAGGCCATGGCTCCCGTCGCTTCGGCCGCGACGAGCCGGTGCGCATGGACGGCGGGGATGGCGGCGGTCCCCGGAAGCACCATGCCGAGCGCCTCGGCGATCAGCGCCATGGTGCTCGCCGTGCCCATCACTGCGCAGGTGCCGGCCGTGACCGCGAGCTCGCCCTCGACCGCGGCGATCTCGGCCGCGTCCACCTCGCCGGCGCGGTAGCGCGCCCAGTAGCGGCGGCAGTCGGTGCAGGCGCCGAGGCGCTCGCCCTTGTAGCGGCCCGTCATCATCGGCCCGGTGACGAGCTGGATCGCGGGCCGGCCGGCGGAGGCCGCGCCCATCAGCTGGGCGGGCACGGTCTTGTCGCAGCCGCCGATCGTCACCACCGCGTCGAGCGGCTGGGCGCGGATCATCTCCTCGACGTCCATCGCCATCAGGTTGCGGTAGACCATGCTCGTCGGCGACAGGTAGACCTCGCCGAGCGAGATCGTCGGCACCTCCATCGGCAGGCCGCCGGCCGCAAGGACGCCGCGCTTCACCGCGGCGACCAGTTCCGGCATCGTCCGGTGGCAGTTGTTGAGGTCGCTGCCCGAGGAGACGATGCCGACGATCGGCCGGTCGAGCATTTCGCGCGAATAGCCCATGGAGCGGGCGAAGGAGCGGCGGAGGAAGCGGGCGAAGTCGCGGTCGCCGTAGTTCGTCAGGCCCTTGTCGATGCCGACCGGCTCGGTCTTCGTCATATGATCTCCCCTTCGCCACTGCGCGCGATTCCGGCCGCCACCATAGCCATGCGGCGGCGGGCGTCCATGGCGCAGACGCGGAAATCCGACGCCGCGTGCGTCAGCCTCTGCCGGCCTGCGTCAGGCCCAGATCAGGACGCAGGCGACGAGGGCAATGGCGATGATGCTGATGAGGACGGAGGGGTTGATCCGGAAGCGAAGCGGCGGCCGGGGATTGTCGTTGGCGGGCGCGATCAGGGCGTAGCGCGGCGGACGCAGGCCGGTCTTGTAGTGCTCGAGGCTGACGAAGCCGCTCGCCCGGACACCCATGCGCGCGAGCGCCCGCTGGCGCCGGATGAATTCCATGCGGGCGCGCATCTCGTGGCGCATGCCATGTCCGGATTGGCCGGATCGAGGAGCAGAATCTCCCGCCAAAATCAAGCACCCGCGTTTTCGTTCAGAGACAGCCCATCCTAGCGGATCGGCCACCCCGATCAACACGCGGCGGCGCCCTTCTGTTCCCTGAGAACGACGCCGCCGGCGCATGAAAATTGGCTGCTGTCCCGACGCCGACGCCGCCACTGTCTCCGGGGTCAGATCTTGACGTAGTTGCGCCAGTCGTGCGCTTCCTTGAAGCCGAGCACCTCGCGCGCCTTCCGGTTCGAGAGCGGCGCCTCGTATTCCCCGAGCGGCCGCGTGATCGGCGTGTCCGGACAATGGCGCTTCAGGAACGCCTCCGTCGGCATGTCGGCGGTGATCGTGTCGTTGACGGCGTTGAAGACCTGGAAGCCGAGGCCGTCCTTCTCCAGGCAGAGGTGCACGATCTCGCCGAGGTCGCGGGCGTCGATGTAGCTCCAGGCGTTGCGCTTGCGCGACATCGGGTCGGCGATGAAGCCCGGGAACATGTCGTATTCGTGCGGCTCGATGACGTTGCCGATCCTTAGCGCGTAGATATCGGCGCCGTAGCGCATCGCGAAGGCGCGCGCCGTCTTCTCGTTGCAGACCTTCGAGAGCCCGTAGCTGTCCATCGGATCGATGTCGTAGTCCTCTTCCAGCGGGAAGGCGTGGAAGTCCTTGTCGCCCTCGGCGAAACAGACGCCGTAGGTCGTCTCCGACGATGCGATGACCACCTTGCGGACGCCGAGCTTCATCGCCGCCTCGATGACGTTGTAGGTGCTCGTGACGTTCTGGCGGAAGGTCTCGTTGTCCGGCTCGATCAGGACCCGCGGGATTGCCGCGAAGTGGACGACGGCATCCGGCGCGGCCGGCGGCGCGCCGTCGTCGAAACCGCCGAAGCCGAAGTGGGTCGTCAGCGCGTTGAAGACCTGGCCGCTGTCGGTGACGTCGGCGATCAGCGTGTTCACCCCCGGCAGATCGAGCGGCTGCCGGTCGACGTTGAGGATCCTGTAGCCCTTCTTCAGAAGATGCGGCACCGCATGACGACCCGCCTTGCCCGTTCCGCCGGTAAAAACAATCCGTTTCGTCATCCCTGTCTCCTTCCGAGAACATCCCGGAGCCCCGGCGCCGAAGCCGCCGGAGTCTCCCGCTCGACGTCTTTACGCCACGTCCCCGGGGATCGCGTCAACCGCGCCGATCGTCGGGAATGCGGCGATCGGCTCGACGATCAGCCGCCATCCGCACTTGAAGGCGACGCCGATCGCGGATAGCCCGGCGCACGGATGACCGCCGGCCGGCGGTCAACCGAAGACCCAAGGAGCAAGCATATGAGCAGCGCAGAGGAAAAGATCGGCTTCGTCGGCGTCGGCCTGATGGGCCACGGCATGGCGAAGAACATCATCGAGAAGGGTTATCCGCTCGCGGTGATCGCGCATCGCAACCGCAAGCCCGTCGAGGACCTCGTCGGCCGCGGCGCCGTGGAAGCGGAGAGCCTGGAGGACCTCGCGCGGAAATCGACGATCGTCTTCCTCTGCCTGACCGCCGCGCCGGAAGTGGCGGCCGTCGTCGCCGCGATGAAGCCGGGGCTCGCCGAAGGCAGCGTCGTCGTCGACTGCTCGACCAGCGACCCGACCGTGACGGCGCGGCTTGCCGAAGAACTTGCCGCCCAGGGCGTCGCCTTCGCCGATGCGCCGCTCAGCCGCACGCCGAAGGAGGCATGGGAGGGCGCGCTCGACTGCATGGTCGGCGCGGACGACGCCGTCTTCGCCCGCATCCGGCCGGTGATCGAGACCTGGGCGCGCAAGATCGTCCATATCGGCCGCGTCGGCGACGGCCACCGGATGAAGCTCCTCAACAACTTCCTCTCGCTCGGCTACGCGGCGATCTATGCGGAGGCGCTGGCGCTTGCGGAGAAGGTCGGCATCTCGGCGAAGCAGTTCGACAGCGTGATCCGCGGCGGACGCATGGACTGCGGCTTCTACCAGACCTTCATGGGCTATGCGCTCGAAGGCAATCGCGAGGCGCACAAGTTCACCCTGACGAACGGGCTCAAGGACATGCGCTACGTCGAGAGCATGGCGAACGACGCGACGGTGCCGACGACCATGGCGAGCGCGGCGAAGAACATCTTTGCCGCCTCGGTCGCCGCCGGCGGCAGCGGACCGGAAGACTACGTGCCGCACCTCGTCGACTTCGTCGCCCGCGCCAGCGGCGTCTCGAAGGCGTGAGGGTCAGGCCGATCCCTTCAACAGCGCCTTCAGGTTGACGGAGGGATCGGCAAGAAGCGCGGGATCGAGCCTGATGCCGCGCTCCATCATCATCTCGGCGAGGCGGATGTCCCTGGCGACGGCATTGCCGCAGCCGATGCCGCTTGCGCAGACGAGGCTGCCGTCGTCTGCGATCTGGAAGACGACGAAGGCGCCGGAACCGAGGTCGCGGCGGGCCGTCCGGCCGCCCGGCTCCGGAAGGCCGGCGACCTGCAGGCAGAGATCATACTGGTCCGACCAGAACCACGGCATCCGGCCGTAGGGGCCGGCCTGGCCGAGCATGGCGCCGGCGACGTGGCTGCCGTGGTCCTGCGCCGCGCGCCAGCTTTCCAGCCGGACATGCCGGCCGCGATAGGGGAAGGCCGCGCAGTCGCCGGCGGCGAAGATGTTGGGGTCGGACGTGCGGAAGGTCTTGTCGACGACGATGCCGTTTTCGACGCGAAGGCCGGCGGCTTCCGCAAGCGCCGTATTCGGCAGCGAGCCGACGCCGGCGACGACGAGGTCGCCGCCGATGCGACGGTCGTCCGCGAGCACCACCGTTCCGACCTCGAGCGCCCGCACCGCCGCATTCAGCTCCACGCGGACGCCTTCGGCGCGGTGGCGTGCCTCGGCGACCGCCGCGACCTCGGCCGGCACGACGCGCGCCATCAGGCGATCCGCCGCCTCGAGCACCGTCACGTCGGCGCCGATCCGCCGCGCCACGGCGGCAAGTTCGAGGCCGATGAAGCCGCCGCCGACGACGGTCAGCCGCATCCCGGCGCGGAGCGAGCCGAGGATTCCGACGGCGTCGTCCACGGTGCGCAGCGTCAAGGCCGCTTCCATGCCGGGAAAGAGCCGCGGGCGCGCGCCAGTCGCAAGCAGCAGCATCCGGTATGCGAGGCGCGTGTCATCATCGAGCATGACCGCCTTACCGGCGCGCTCGATGGCTGTGACGCGGCGGCCGCGGACGAGTTCGATCGCCGCTTTGACGTAAGCCGCTTCCTCAGCAATGATCTTCGGCGCGACAGGATGCGTCTTCGACAGCGGCGGCCGCTCGTAGGGCAGGTGGCGTTCCTCGCCGATCAACCGAACCGATCCCTCGAAGCCCGCTTCACGAAGGGCGAAGGCCGCGCGCACGCCGCACTCGCCTGCCCCGACGATGAGGATCGCATCGCGATCGGGCGAGGCGGCCATTTGTTCAGCCGATAGCGATGAAGACCGTGTCGCCCTCGACCTTCACCGGATAGGTCCTGAGGTCGACGCAGGCGGGCGCACCCTTCGCCGCGCCGGTACGATAGTCGAAGCGGCCGTTATGCTTGGGGCACTCGATGATGTGGTCCATGACGAGCCCGTCCGCGAGATGCACATGCTCATGGGTGCAGAGCCCGTCGGTCGCGAAGAAGGCATTGTCGGGGCTGCGATAGATCGCGAAGGTCCGCCCGCCGTGATCGAAGCGGATCAGGTCCTCCACTTCGACGTCGTCGACCGCGCATGCCTCGATCCATTCGGCCATGGGTTCTCCTTCCCGGTCTGGCAAAACACTATTCGGCCGCGATCATCGGCGGGTCGGGCTCGTGACAGCCGGGCTGGTAGGGCTTCGCCGTCGGCGGCAGTTCGCGCTTCAGGAAATAGTCCTCGTAGCGCAGTTGCCGCCGGATCGCCGGCCACATCTCGCGATAGGCGTCGAGGATCGACGTGTTCGGCGCCGGCAGGTCGCCCTTGATCAGCGCGTGCAGCCTCGGCAGCGCGTGATAGGGCACCATCGGGAACATGTGATGCTCGATATGGTAATTCATGTTCCAGTAGATGAAGCGGCTGACGGGATTCATATAGACGGTGCGGCTGTTCAGCCGATGATCCGTGACGTTGTCGGCAAGACCGCCGTGCTGCAGCAGACCACACATGACCATGTGCCATGCGCCGTAGAGCCGCGGCAGGCCGATGAGCATCAGCGGCAGGATGGACCCGAGCACGACCGCAAGCGCGAGCGTCGTCAGGTAGATCGCGAGCCAGATACGGGCGACGAACACCGCCTTCGGCTGCTCGCTCACCGGGATGAAGCTCTTCTCCTCCGCGCTGATGACGCCGAAGGCGTTCATCACCATCGCCTTCATCGCCTGCCAGGCATCGACGATGCCGAAGACGTTGAGGCCGATGCGGACGAGGTCCGGGGGCCGCATGACGGAGATCTCGGCGTCGCGGCCGACGATGATCGTGTCGGTGTGATGCCGCGTGTGGCTCCAGCGCCAGGTCACCGGGTTGCGCATGATCATGAAGCAGGCGAGCTGGTAGACGGCGTCGTTCATCCACTGCGTCCGGAATGCCGTGCCGTGGCCGCATTCGTGCCAGCGCGAGTCCGTCGAGGAGCCGTAGAGCACACCGTAGCAGAAGAAGAAGGGGATGCACCAGACCGTCGGCCAGAACCAGACCGCACCGGCGGCGAAGAGGACGATGGCGCCGAGCCAGATCGCCGTGTCGCGGATCGCCGGGCCGTCGGAGCGCTTCATCAAGTCCTTCATGACCTTGCGCGGCACGTCCGTCGCGGCCGAGCAGGCTGTAGTCTCGCTTTCCTCCGGCCATGCCGGCGTCCTCCTCTCGCGTGCGGCATGGAGCCTGTCGCAACGCGGCGCGGTTCGCAATGGCGACGATGTTTTTTCCGCCGCTCTCCTCGTCCGCTGTCGGGAGCTGAGACGCTCATCACGAGCGGCGGCAGCGGAGCGCTTTCGGGCGAGACGAGGATTCCCGCAGGGATGAGCCCTTCCCCCTTACATTCGAATTGACCGGGGCGCGACACCCGCTCATGCTCCTTCGAACGCCATTCCGGGAGGCAATCGATGGCAACGGGTCTCACCTTCGCGCTCAACCATATGTGCGCGCCGTCGCTGCCGCTCGATCGTTTCTTCGCGTTGGCGGCCGGCATCGGAGCGCCTGCCGTCGAGATCCGCAACGATATCGAAGGCCAGGCAATCCTCGACGGCACCGCGCCGGCGGCCGTGCGCGCGGCGGCCGAACGGGCCGGCGTCTCGATCCTCTCGATCAATGCCCTGCAACGCTTCAACGACTGGAACGAGGCGCGCGCCCGTGAGGCGGAGGCACTGGTGGCCTATGCCGCCGCCTGCGGCGCCGCTGCCCTCGTGCTGGTGCCGACGAACGACGGCAGCGGCCGCGCCGACGGGCAACGGCAGGAGAACCTCCGCCGCGCGCTCGAGGCGCTCGCACCCCTGCTTCAGGATGCCGGCGTCGTCGGGCTCGTCGAGCCGCTCGGCTTCGAAACCTCCTCGCTTCGGTCGAAGGCGGAGGCCGTGGATGCCATCGAGGCCATCGGCGGCGGCGAGACGTTCCGCCTGGTGCACGATACGTTCCATCATCACCTCGCGGCGGAACGCGACCTCTTCCCTGCGCTCACCGGCCTCGTCCACATCTCCGGTATCGTCGATCCGGCGCTGGCGGCCGGCGACATGCGGGATGCGCACCGGGTGCTGATCGACCGGCACGACCGCCTCGGAAACATCGCGCAGATCAAGGCTCTGACCGGCGGCGGCTACCGCGGCCCGGTCTCCTTCGAGCCCTTCGCGGCATCTGTCCATGGGCTCGATGACATCGGCGCGGCGCTGGATGCGAGCATGCGTTTCATCCGTTCGGAAACCGCCCGAGAGACGCCCGCGCCAGCGGCGGAACAAGCTTGACGGTTTTGAGAAAACTGGAATATATATTTCATTATTGATGTTGCGTGTCGCTTGCATTCCATTTCGGGGTGGAGGAGCTCCGGAGCGCGGAGCGGCGTGAACATCGGCGAAGCCGCGAGAACGGCCATCCGGAGGAAGATCGGGGTGACACCGGACACTCCGCACTGAGGAGGAGCAGACGATGAAGAAGCTTTTGATGGGCGTGGCCTTCGCTGCGCTGATGACGAGCGCCGCCCATGCCGAAAAGATCGGCGTCAGCATGGCGCTCTTCGACGACAACTTCCTGACGGTCCTGCGCAACGGCATGGGCACCTACGCCAAGGGCCTCGACAACGTTCAGCTCCAGGTCGAGGACGCGCAGAACGACGTCGGCAAGCAGCTCAACCAGATCCAGAACTTCATCGCCTCGGGCGTCGACGCGATCATCGTGAACCCGGTCGACACCGACGCCACGCAGGCGATGAGCCAGGCGGCGAAGAACGCCAACATCCCGCTCGTCTACGTCAACCGGCAGCCGGTCAACCTCGACAGTCTGCCGGACAACCAGGCCTTCGTCGGTTCCGACGAAAAGGAATCCGGCACGCTGGAAGCCAAGGAGATCTGCCGGATCCTCAAGGCGAATGGCAAGGGCAGCGGCGCCAACATCGTCGTCATCATGGGCGAGCTTTCCAACCAGGCGGCGCGCCAGCGCACGAAGGACGTGCACGACGTCATCGCCACGCCGGACTGCAGCTTCATGAAGATCGTGCAGGAACAGACCGCCAACTGGCAGCGCACACAGGGCCAGGACCTGATGACCAACTGGCTGTCGAGCGGCACGAAGTTCGACGCGGTCGTCTCGAACAACGACGAAATGGCGATCGGCGCGATCCAGGCGCTGAAGGCGGCGGGCAAGAACCCGAAGGACACGCCGGTCGGCGGTGTCGACGCGACGCAGGACGGCCTGGCGGAGATGAAGGCCGGCAATCTCGCCGTCACCGTCTTCCAGGATGCGGCGGGACAGGGCAAGGGCGCCGTCGACGCGGCGCTGAAGCTCGCCAAGGGCGGGAAGGTCGACCGCTCGATCTACATTCCGTTCCAGCTCGTCACGCCGCAGACCATGGAGAAGTTCGTCAGCAAGAACTGACGGCGACCGATACGGGGAGGCGGATCGCCGCCTCCTCGCCATTGCGACGCGTCCGCAGCCTGACGGCGCATGCCGCCGCAGGGGCGCGGACGCCGAGCCGCTGGAGGAAGACATGGCCGATCATGCAGCAGCCGTCCCCGTCGAAGCGGCCGCAAAGCGACGGCGGAAGCATCGCCCGCACGAGCTCAACGCCCTGATGGGCCTCATCGGCATCGCGCTCGTCTTCGAGATCCTCGGCTGGATCTTCCAGCACCAGAGCTTCCTCTTCAACAGCGAGCGCCTGTCGATCATGATCCTGCAGGTCTCGGTGGTCGGCATCATCGCGATCGGCGTCACCCAGGTGATCATCACCGGCGGCATCGACCTCTCGTCGGGTTCGCTGGTCGGCGCCTCGGCAATGATCGCGATGAGCCTCGCGCAGGTAAGCACCTATCCACGCGCGGTCTATCCGGGGCTCACCGACCTGCCGGTGATCGTGCCGCTGGCGGTCGGCCTCGGCGTCGGCCTCGTCGCGGGGCTGATCAACGGCCTGTTCATCGCCTATACGCGCATTCCGCCCTTCATCGCGACTCTCGGCATGATGGTGACGGCCCGCGGCGTCGCCAAGTGGTACACGCGCGGCATGCCGGTCTCCTTCCCGACCGATAGCTTCGCGTCGATCGGCCAGGGCATGACGCCGGTCTTCATCTTCATCATCGTGGCGATCCTCTTCCACCTGGCGCTGCGCTACACGGTCTACGGCAAGCACACCTACGCCATCGGCTCCAATGAGCAGGCGGCGCGGATGTCCGGCATCAAGGTCGAGCGCCACCTGCTCCTCGTCTATGCGATCGCCGGCCTCCTCGCCGGCCTGGCCGGCATGGTGATCGCGGCGCGCGGCCTGACGGCGCAATCCGGCATGGGGCTGATGTACGAACTCGACGCCATCGCCATGGCGGTGATCGGCGGCGTCTCGCTTTCGGGCGGACGCGGATCGATCGTCGGGACGGTGATCGGCGCGGCGATCTTCGGCGTCATCATCTCCGGCTTCACCTTCCTCAGGCTCGACGCCTACTACCAGGAAATGATCAAGGGCGCGATCATCGTCGCGGCGGTCGTCGCCGACGTGCAGCGCCAGCGGTTCCGTTCGCTGCGTGCCGACAAGGCCGCGTGAGGAGGACGATGATGGGAACGCCGAAATCCGTGATGCGCACCGAGAAGCTGACGAAGCACTATGGCGGCGTGCGGGCGCTCGAGAACGCCGACTTCGAGCTCCTCGAAGGCGAGCACGTGGCGATCGTCGGCGACAACGGCGCCGGCAAGTCGACCTTCGTGCGCCAGATCACCGGCGTCGAGCGGCCGACCGCCGGACAGATCTTCTTCGAGGACGAGCCGGTCGATTTCTCGAGCCCCATCGACGCACGCGACGTCGGCATCGAGGCGGTGTTCCAGAACCTGGCGCTCGCCGACGATCTCGACGTGCCGTCGAACATCTTCCTCGGCCGCGAGGAGGTCTATTTCAGGCTCGGGCCCTTCAGCATCCTCAACCAGCGCAAGATGCTGGAGCGCTCGAACGAGGCGCTGGAGCGCACCGGCGTCAAGATCCCGGACCCGACGAGCACGCTCAGGAACATGTCGGGCGGCCAACGCCAGTGCGTCGCGATCAGCCGGGCAGCGAGCTTCGCCTCCAAGCTCATCATCATGGACGAGCCGACGGCCGCGCTCGGCGTGCAGGAGACGACGCAGGTCGAGAACACCATCCGCGGCCTGAAGCGCCGTGGTATCCCGCTCATCCTCATCAGCCACAACCTGCGGCAGGTCTTCAACCTCGTCGACAAGATATGGGTCTTCCGCCGCGGCCAGATCGTCGGCATGGTCGAGCGCGACAAGACCGACGGCAACGAGGTCGTCTCGCTGATTACCGGCGTGAAGAGCGGCGTCCACGAGAATGCCAGCTATATCTGACGGCGCGCTGGAGGTCCGGCCGGGTTCCGTGCCTCGGCGCTAGCCCGTCATCCGGCGCGGTCGTCGTTGGTCCGCACCTTCTCCTTCCCAATCCCTTTCATCAAACTCCTTAAAAGGACGATCAGGAATGACCGTGAGATTTGCCCTCCTCGGCGCCGGCCGCATCGGCAAGGTCCATGCCAAGGCGATCACCGCCACCCCGCAGGCGCGGCTGGTCGCCGTCGCCGACGCGGTGGCGGCAGCGGCCGAGGACATCGCGGCGAAATATGGCGCGGCGGTCCGTTCCATCGCGGACATCGAGAGGGCGGACGACATCGACGCCGTCGTCATCTGCACGCCGACCGACGCGCACGCCGACCTCATCGAGCGCTTCGCGCGGGCCGGCAAGGCGATCTTCTGCGAGAAGCCGATCGATCTGTCGCTGAACCGCGTCGCGGCATGCCTCAAGGTCGTCGAGGAGGCCGGGGCGCCGCTGATGGTCGGCTTCAACCGCCGTTTCGACCCGCACTTCCGCGCCGTGCGCGAGGCGATCGACGCGGGGCGGATCGGCACGGTCGAGATGGTGCAGATCGTCTCGCGCGATCCCGGCGCGCCGCCGGCCGCCTATATCCGATCGTCCGGCGGCATCTTCCGCGACATGACCATCCACGACTTCGACATGGCGCGGTTCATGCTCGGCGAGGAGCCCGTCGCCGTCAGCGCCAGCGCCAGCGTTTTGACTGATCCGGCAATCGAGGCGCTCGGCGACTACGACAGCGTCTCCGTCATCCTGACGACGGCCTCCGGCAAGCACTGCACGATCTCCAATTCGCGCCGCGCCACCTACGGCTACGACCAGCGCGTCGAGGTGCACGGATCGGCCGGATCGGTGGCGGTGGAGAACCAGCGGCCGGTCGCGATCGAGGTGGCGACCGGCGCCGGCTATACGCGCCCTCCCCTCCATGACTTCTTCATGACCCGCTACACCGAGGCCTATGCCGCCGAGATCGCCGCCTTCATCGCCGCCGTCGGCACGGGCGCCCGGCCCAGCCCGAGCGGCCGCGACGGCCTCATGGCGCTGGCGCTCGCCGAAGCGGCCCTGCGCTCCGTCGCGGAAGGCCGGACCGTGCGGGTGGAGGAGGTTCTGGCGGGAGGGAGGTGACGCCCGCCTGATCGCGACCGTCATCCCTCCTTGGTTCAAGCGTCCAGTCCGGCCTCCCGCGCCATGGTCTTCAGAGCCTTGAGCCCCATCGACTGGTAGACGAGCGGCTGGCGCACGGTCGGGTCCTGCTCCGCCTCGATCACCAGCCAGCCGTCGTAGCCGCGCGCGGCGGCGACGGTCAGAACCGGCAGGAAATCGACCTCGCCGTCGGGATCGCCCGGCACCGTGAAGACGCCGCGGCGCACGCCCTCAAGGAAGCTCAAGCGCTCCGTCTCGACCTCGCGGCGGACGGCAGGCCGCACGTTCTTGCAGTGGATGTGGCGCACGCGGTCCATGTAGGCGCTGGCAAGCTCGGCCGGATCGGAGCCGCCGAAGAGCGCGTGGCCGGTGTCGAGCAGGAGCTTCGTCGCCGGCCCGGTCGTCTCCATGAGCCGGCCGATCTCCTCGCGCGTCTGGACGATCGTGCCCATGTGGTGGTGATAGACGAGGTCGAGGCCCTGGCTCTTCGTGAACGCCGCCAGTTCCTCGATCGCCGCGCCGAAACCATCCCAGCGCTGCGCGTCGAGCACCGGCTTCTCGGCGAGCGGCACCGCGTCGTTGCCGTGGATGGCGTTCGACGTCTCGCAGACGATGCAGACCGAACAGCCGTTCGCCTTCAGCATGTCGAGATGCGCCTCGATCGCCTTCTTCTCCGCCGCGACGTCCTGGACGAGCAGGTTCGTCGAATACCAGCCGGAGACGAAGACGAGGCCGTGGGCGGCGAGCACGCGCTTCAGCTCGGCGCCGTCGTTCGGCATCTTGTGGCCCTTCTCGATGCCGTCGAAGCCGATCTCGGCGGCCTCATTCAGACACTGCTCAAGCGGGATGTGGGCGCCGATCGACCGGTCGTCGTCGTTGGACCAGGCGATGGGATTGGTGCCGTAGCGGATCATGAAGTCTCTCTTCCTGGATGTTTCTGCCGCGTTCCGAGGAAAGCCGGTGGCCGCATTTCCTCGGAACGCTCTCAGTCTGCGCGTTGCTTCTGCCGCTGCTTCTCGTAGCCCTTGCGGGCGGAACGGACCTCACGCCGGTCCGAAACGGCGGGCACGGCGACGTCCCACCAGTGGCCGCCGGCGTCCGTCGAAGGATAGGGGTCTGTATCGATGACGATGACGGTCGGCCCCGCCGCCTCGCGCGCCCGGTGAAGCGCAGCTTCTAGGGCGGCGATCGTCGATGCCTTCTCCGCCTTGGCCCCCATCGACGCCGCGTGGGCGACGAAATCGATGTGAGAGGGCGTCTCGTGCGCGGCGTGGTCGAGAAGGTTGTTGAACTCCGCCCCACCCGTCCCCTTCTGCAAGCGGTTGATGCAGCCGAAGCCGCGATTGTCGGTGACGACGACGGTGATCTTGATTCCCATCATCGCGGCGGTGGCAAGCTCCGAGTTCATCATCATGTACGAGCCGTCGCCGACCATGACGATCACGTTGCGCGACGGCTCCGCCATCTTGATGCCGAGGCCGCCGGCGATCTCGTAACCCATGCAGGAATAGCCGTATTCCATGTGGTACGACATCGGCCGGCCGGCCTTCCAGAGCTTGTGCAGCTCGCCCGGCATCGTGCCCGCCGCGCACATGACCACCGTGTCCTCGCGCGCGGCCCGCTGCACCGCGCCGATCACCTGCATGTCCGTCGGCAACGCATTGCTGTCGCCGTCGGGCGGCGCGGTCACCGCGTCGGCGTCCTCGAACCAGCGGGCCTTGATGCGCGCGTTCGGCCCCTTCAGGCGGTGGCCGCGGAGCGCCTTCGCCAGTTGTTCGAGCCCGACCCGCGCGTCCGCGACAAGCGGCAAGGCGTCGTGCTTGGCGCTGTCGTAGGGCTGGACGTTCAGCGAGACGAGGCGGCGCTCGGGGTTGGCGAAGAGCGCCCATGATCCGGTCGTGAAGTCCTGGAACCGCGTGCCGACGCCGATGACGAGATCGGCCCGTTCGGCGACGGCGTTGGCGCTCGACGAGCCGGTGACGCCGATCGGCCCGAGGTTCAGCGGATGGTCCCACGGCAGCGCCGACTTGCCGGCCTGCGTCTCGGCGACCGGCAGGTTCAGCGTCTCGGCGAAGCTGCGGAGCGCCTCGCAAGCGCCGGAATAGTGGACGCCGCCGCCGGCGATCACGAGCGGATCGCGCGCCTGACGGATCGCCGCGACGACGGCGGCAAGCTCCGCCTCGTCCGGTGACGGCCGCCGCTGCCGCCATGTCCGCCTTTCGAAGAAGCTCTCGGGGTAGTCATGCGCCTCCGCCTGCACGTCCTGGCAGAAGGCGAGCGTGACGGGGCCGCAATCGGCGGGATCTGTCATCGTGCGCAACGCCCGCGGCAGCGCCGTCAGCAACTGTTCAGGCCGGGTGATCCGGTCGAAATAGCGGCTCACCGGGCGGAAGCAGTCGTTGGCCGAGACCGTGCCGTCGTTGAAATCCTCGACCTGCTGGAGGACCGGGTCCGGGCCGCGGCCGGCAAAGACGTCGCCGGGGATCAGCAGCACCGGCAGCCGGTTGACGTGGGCGAGCGCCGCTGCCGTCACCATGTTGGTCGCGCCTGGGCCGATCGAGGAGGTGACCGCCATCGCGCGGCGCCGGCCGAGCTGCTTGGCATAGGCGATCGCGGCATGGGCCATCGCCTGTTCGTTATGGCCGCGCCACGTGGGTAAGGTCTCGCGGGCGCCGTAGAGCGCCTCTCCGATGCCGGCGACGTTGCCGTGGCCGAAGATCGCCCAGCAGCCGGCGAGGAAGCGTTCCCCGTCCTCGTTGAACTGGTTCGCCAGATAGCGCACCAGCGCCTGCGCCGCCGTCAGCCTCACCGTCTTCATCGCAGCCCTCCCGTCACCGTACATCTAGTCCTAATCACGACACTCCCCTATCAGCCCGTCATTCCTGTGCTTGTCACAGGAATCCATTCCATTCCGTCGTCCGCCCCAGGTGCGCCATCGACGGCTTTCCCGAGAGGCGAGCGGAGAGGAATGGAGCCCTGTGAAAACACAAGGGTGACGGAGCGAGAGCTGCAATGCTCCTCAAGCGCCGTCACGACCGCGCCCGGTCCCAGACGTCGCAGAGCGCCTGATACCTGCCGGCCATGGCGCGGACGGCGTCCTCGTCGGAGATTGCGCCCGCAAGCCAGCGATGCGCCGCCTCGGCGAAGATCGTGCGGCCGACCGCGAAGCCCTTGACGAGGCGATGGCGGGCGGCCGAGGCGAGGCTCTCCTCGAGCTCGGCCTGCGGCGCATCGAGACCGAGCACGACGACGCCGCGGGTGTGGGCGTCATGCCGTTCGATCGCTTCGCAGGCATTCGCCCAGGCGCAATCGCTCTTCATCGGCTCGAGCTTCCACCAGTCGGGAAAGACGCCGATGTCGTAGAACCGGCCGATAACGGCCGCCGCCGTTCCGGCATCGACAGGGCCGACCTTCGACGGGATGATCTCGAGAAGCATCTCGAGCCGGTGGCGCCGGGCCGCGGTGAAAAGGCGGCGGACCGTCTCCTCCTGCGCCCGCTTCATCGCCTGGTCGTCGTCGGGATGATAGAAGCAGAGCACCTTGACGACGTGCTCCGCCGGCCACTCGACCAGGCCGCCGCAGTCCTCGCCGATCTCCTTTTCGAGCATCAGCGGCCGTGATCCGGGAAGCTCGGCCGGCCGGCCGATCCAAAGGCCGGTACCCGCCGCGCGGTAGAGCGCATCGCGGCCGAGCCGGCCGTCGCAGAGGATACCGTAGCCGCTCCGGCCCCTGGCGACGGCGAGGGCGGCGTCGAGGCAGAGCGACTTGAAGGCACCGATGCGCGCGGCGTCGACGCCGGCCTCCCCGGCGATCGCCTCGAGCTGCATGCGGTGGTCGAAGGCGAAGACGCGCATCGTCGACCGGTCGCCGGTGCGGTTGGTCGCCCAGTGCACCTGCTCGAGCTCCGCATCCTTGCGCAGCGCCGGCGTCTTCACGCCGCGCTTCAGGAAGAATTCGAGCTCCTCCCAGGAGGGATAGGCCGGCGTGCAGCCGTGGCGGGAGACGGCGAAGGCGCCGCAGGCGTTGGCATAGGTGAGCGCGGTCGGCCAGTCCGTGTCGCGCAGCCATCCCCTGAGGAGGCCGGCCATGAAGCCGTCGCCGGCCCCGAGCACGTTGAACACCTCGATCGGGAAGCCGGGGCCGCTCTCACCGGCGTCGAGCGTGTCCGGAACGGCGCCGGGAAAGGCCACGGCGCCCATCGGCCCGCGCTTGCAGACGAGGGTCGCCGCCGTCACGGCCCGCACCGCCCTCAGCGCTTCGAGCGTATCGGTCGAGCCGCCGGCGATGTGGAACTCCTCCTCCGTGCCGACGATCAGGTCGAAGAGACCGAGCGTCGATTGCAGCTTGGCCGTCACCTCTTTCGATTCGATGAAGCGGCTCTCGCCGGCGCCATGGCCGGCAAGCCCCCAGAGGTTCGGCCGGTAGTCGATGTCGAGGGCCGTCCGTGCGCCGCACGCGCGCGCCAGCGTCAGCGCCTTGACGACGGCCGCTTCCGTCCGCGGATTGGAGAGGTGCGTGCCCGTCGCGCAGACAGCGCGGGCTTCCGCGATGAAGGCCGGATCGATGTCGTCGGGGGAGAGCGCCATGTCGGCGCAGTTCTCGCGGTAGAAGATCAACGGGAACTGCGTCTCGTCCCGGATGCCGAGGAGGACGAGCGCCGTCAGGCGCTCCGGGTCGGTCACGACGCCGCGTGTGTCGACGCCCTCGCGGACCAGTTGCTCGCGGATGAAGCGGCCCATATGCTCGTCGCCGACCCGCGTGATGACGGCAGAGCGCAGGCCGAGGCGGGCCGCGCCTGTCGCGATGTTGGTCGGGGAGCCGCCGATGTATTTCGCGAAGGACGCCATGTCCTCGAGCCGGCCGCCGATCTGCTGGCCGTAGAGGTCGACCGAGGAGCGGCCGATCGTAATGACGTCGAGCGTCCGGGACGCGGAATCGCGCATGGTGTCCTCCCGAGAGCCGTCGGCTCCCGCGACTAAATGAAACATATATTCCATTTTTAAGTCAAGGCGAAACGGCTTGCTCAACCGCCGATCCGGTAGCGCCGCCGCTCGGCGACGGCGACCGGCAGCGCCATCGCGAGCGCCATGCTGGCCGACAGCGACCGAAAGCCGGCGAAGTCGCTCTCCGAGACTTCCAGCCAGTGCGTCGCGCAGGCGGCGAGCGGCGACAGCGCGGTGTCGGTGAGCGCGACGAGCGGCACGCCCTTGGCGCTCAGGGCGCGGGCGAGGTCGACGGTCGCCGGCGCGTAAGGCGAGAAGCTGCAGGCGATCGCCGCGTCCTTCGGCGTCGCGAGGTCGACGATCTCGGCGTCGATGCCGTTCACCGTGTCGATCGAGACGCTGCGGACCTTGAGCTTGCCGAAGGCATAGGCCATGTGGGCGGTGATCGGATAGGCGCGTCGACGCGCCAGGAGATAGATCGTCTCCGCCTCTGCCAAGACCCTGACCGAGCGCGTGAATTCCCCTTCGTTGAGCGTGCCGGCGAGCATGTCGATCGACTGGCGCGCCGCCGTCATGAAGCCATTCAGGAGGGCGCTCTCGTAGGAATCCCCGACGGTTCCGGTCTCGATGCGCTTCAGCCGCTCCTCATAGGTCGAGGCGCGGCTCTTCAGCCGTTCCCGGAAGACGCTCTGGAAGTCGGAGAAGCCGTCATAGCCGAAGTGGCGGGCGAGCCGGACCAGCGTCGAGGGCTGTATGCCAGCGGCCGCCGCAATGCTTGCCGCCGTGCCCAGCGCCACCTCCTCCGGGTGCGCCAGCGCGAACTGCGCCGCCTGCG
>JBQCEN010000148.1:0-4475 GCA_051960215.1 Pararhizobium sp. | reverse complement strand
CGGCGGTGCAGGAGTTCGGCTCAAGTTGGCAATGCCGCGCCTTTTCCGTCGCGATGACGTGCCTCACAGAAACTGGGTCGCCTTCGCTTTCGACTATAAAGACAAGCGCCAAGTCGGATTCATTGCCTACGACGCACTCGCCACAATCGCGTTGGCGAACCTCAGTCTAATGGAAGTGTTTGACCGCGATAAAGAGCGCATACTCCTATACGCTGCCGAGAAAGCGGATCGCCAAGAGTTCGATCCCGAAGGTAGAGTTCTAATCCAGCCTGGCGAGCTTCAGCCGATCGAGTTCAAGTTTTGATCGCATGCGCAATCCAGGTGTTCGATTGCAAAGGGAAGTGAGCTATGGCGACGACGATGTTCTTTGAGAAGACCATCCGCGACAAGGAAGACAAGAAGGCCAGCATCGAAATCGAGTTCGGCCGGTCATCCTACTATGACGGCGAAAGCCTCATGTACTTCAACATTGAAGGCAAGTCGGTGATCGTGGACGAAAAGACCGGCCGCGAAATCTACGAGGCGATGCAGAGCCTCGCGGCCTACCTCGGTTACGATAGGGGCTGATGATGAAGGACGTGACGATACGCATCTACTTCCGCAGCGCCGACGGCAAGGTCGAGGACGGCCAGCACGATTGCGAGCTGTCCAACTTTGGCGGCGTGCTGCCGGCAGTAGGCGACCGCATCCTCAATCCCGGTGTCCTTCAGGGCCGCGATCGGCGCGAGCCTGAGAACCGCGAGATTTGGACCGTGGTCGGGCGGATGTTCAATCCCAGGGACAACGAAGACTATATTGCCCTGATCGTGGAAGAGCGCGCGCCGACGCCGGACGAATATTCGCTTCTGCCGAGCAATTAGACGCCTCTCGACTCGAGGTTAGCGCCGCCGCATGATTGCCTCCAATAAGGGAGGGAATCATGGGCTTGGAATACAGAAGTCTCGACGGCGTTACGCGTTCTTGGATGCTTCAAGAAAGTGCGTTGGGCGGCCACTATCAGAGTCCTCGCTTGACGCCGGCCGGGCTTGCCGCCTGGGTAAATCTTTTCAATCACGCTCTTGAACATCAACATGATGATTGGCTTAGCGGTGAACTGATCCGCCTAGGTCACTTCCGCCATGAAGAGTCCTACACTCGAAATGGCGTCACTAGGATGAGAGCGATCAACATCCCGTCCAGCGCTCTTATGTTGGCGGAAGGTGAGTTCAATCGCTTTTACCTTCGTGGCGTTTGCAGGCGCGCCGCCGACGAAGGGCGGGAGACGCTCACCATTTATCGCGGAAAGGCCGTGAGCAATCCTCGCCCGGAATCTGAAGCAAAGATTGGGACGCAGGTTTCAGCGACCGATTTGTTGGCTGCGCTGCGTAGTGCGGATTTCGTCAGCATAGATGCTGCGTTTGCTATTCCCAGCGGTCCAAATTCCGGTCTGACGGCTTGGCTAGCGCCAGTGTAGGGCTATCGGAACAGCGGCGCGAGATTGTCGATCGCCAGCTTCAGAAAGCGCGGCGGCAAGGTCTTTGGCGGATCGTTCTCAAGGAACTCCACGATGCGCTGGGCCAGCGCGGCCGAAATGGTTCCGCGATGCTGGGCGTCGTCCAACTCGTGCTGCGAAAACGTGGTGACGCGCGAGCAATCCAGAAAGCAGTCGTGCGCCAACGCCCCATGATCCGCAGCGACAAGGGCGAGCTGCCCCACGCCGTGCCGCTGGGGATTGGTGTTTATCCAGAAGAACAGATTTTCAGTCGCGCAAATGCAGACCGTAAGCTTGTCCTTCGGCGGACGCGCAAGAGCGGTGTAGATGACGTAGACGTGGCCGGTGATCACAGAACACCGTAGGCCGCAAACTCTCTGGCCTCGGCGACGATGGCTTCCCGCTCGTCCCCCTCGCCGTCGATCATGTGCTCGTAGTCCATCGGGCCGTTGGCAGGTGCTTCCAGCCAAGCACGCTCTTGATGCGTGAGGCTGGACAGGGCGCCGAAGCCGCGCCCACGGCAAAAAGCAATGGCTTCGTCCAGGCACTCCAAGTCGCTCGGCGATAGCGCATCTAGGTCCGGCGCGCGCTGGGCAGCGACACGCGGATAAGGGTCGCGCTCGATAAGAAGCGCGGCCATGATGGCATCGGGATCGCCGGCCTGGTCGAGCCGTCCCTTGATGAAATCGTAAAGCGTCGAGGGCACCGGGCCGTTCGGCATGGCGATAAACGTGTCGCCGACGATCGGCCGAGAGTAGCGATTTAAGTGCTGCTTCTCGGCAAAGAAGAGCACCTTGGCCGCGAAGAACGCGGTCAAGCCGGGCCACTCTGACGCGACGTAAGTCAGCGCCTCGACACCCTTCTTCTCATTGAATTGGAACCGCAGCATATTTGCCTTCATGTGCGAGGCTATCTCACAAAACCCTTGACTTGTCACTTGATATATGGCGGGCCGGAATCGGCGGTTCAATCGGTGTGGCCCTTTTGTAGCACCTGTAGCACCTGCCGATTTTCGTGGTGCTACAAAATTTCCCCATAGGATTTCAACGCTGTAGCACCTGTATCACCTGTAGCACCGGCAAAACGTCGTCGCGTGCGCGGATCACGCCTTCCGCTTCCGGCTCGGGAGCTCCACCACCTTCGCCTCGGTGCCGGTCATCTGCCGGTGGACTTCGTTCGCGATCTTGTTCGCCGCCGCGATCAGCACACTGTCGAGCTTGTGGATATAGCGGGACGTGATCGAATGGCCGGCATGGCCGATCACCGCGCCGATGGTGTTTTCGGTGAAGCCCAGGTCGTCGCCGACGCTGGCGAAGGAATGCCGCAAGGTGTGCGACGTGACGCCGGCCAGCTTCGCCTTCGCGACGATCCGCTCCACCGCCGCCGCCAGCGAGCCGTAATGCCCTTCGTCTTCCGTGCCGCCGGTAGCACATAGGGGTTGCCTTCCACGCGCTCGATCTTGTTCAGCACCTCGATCGCTCGCTTCGCTAACGGCCGGACGGAAGCGCCGGTCTTGGTGTCGCCGAGCCGGAGCGATTCCCCTTCGAAGTCCACTTCCGACCACTTCAGCGCCTGCACCTCGCCGTAGCGGCAGCCGGTGAGCGCGATCAGCCAGGTGCCGGCGACGGCTTGCGGCAGCTCCATTTCCTCTTCAGCAGCCGCCAAGGCCTTGCCCAGCGCCCGATATTCCTTTGCATCGAGCCGGCGCTCGCGCCTGTTGTCGGCTGGGCGCTTGACGCCGCGCGCCGGATTGAATTGCAGCACCCCTTCCGATACCGCATAGGACAGGATGCCGCCGAGCAAGCCAGCGGTGCGCGCCGCTGCACCAGCGCCACCTTCCACGATGGCACGGCCGCGCTTCCCGGTCTTCACGTCTGCCGCCGTCTTGCCGGCCGACACGTCTCGGATGAAGCGGGCGATATCCGATTGCTGAAGGTCGATCACCAGCTTGCGCCCCAGCAACGGCTTGATGTGACGCTCGACGCGCCCGTAATCCGTGCCCAGCGACGAAGCTTTCTTCGGTCGGCCGGACTTGCCGATGATCAGCCCCTTTTCGGCAGCCTTCAGGTAGTTGTCACACAGCTCGGCGACGGTGAGCGACTTCCGCCGCGTGGTGCGCTCTGCGGCCGGGTCTTCGCCGCGCACCGTGCTGCCCAGCGTGCCGATCGCCAGCTTGCGAGCCTCTTCCGTGGTGATCTTGCCGTGCCGGCCGATCGTCATGCGCCGCCGGATGCCATCCGCGTTGCGGTAATCCACGAAATAGGTGCGGTTGCCTGTCGGCTGGATATAGACGCCGAAGCCGGGCAGCTCGCTGCACCAGACGCTATATTGCTTGTCCCTCGGCGCGGCCGCCTCGACTATGGATTTCGTGAGCTCCGGCACGCCTCAAATCTCTGCCTTCGGGAAACAACTCACCAAATACTCACCACGAAATAGGAAAGCGGGGAAGACGCCAGAGTTGACGCGAAAAGTCGGATCGGCTGAAAATTATGCTAAATCAACGCGATAGTGTGATCAGGAATTTTCTGGTAAAGCCGCGAAAAACCGCGACCGAAACTCTCCGAAGGTAGAGGCCTCAGGTTCGAATCCTGATGGGTGCGCCATTTCCCCCCGTGAACGATTCAAAACGTGCCGGTCTGTGCAAACAGCGCTTCCGCGACAGTGTGCTGTAAATTGGGGTGCCTGGCGCTCGCATAGGTGATGCGCCCATCGCTCATGACCATTGCGAAACTTTCGAAATCGTATCGAACATCCCCGCCGGGCCCCGACGAAGAGGATCGAGCGCCTCGACACGTTCTTTTGCCCATGCGATCCAATCGCTCAAGGCGCTGTCGCCGACGATGATATCGCCTTCGTCGAAGGCGCGCTTCTCCACTTCGGCTAGAAACACAAGAAGCCTATCGCGCTGTTCCCAGTTCGCCGCAAATTCGCAGAGCTTATTCCAGCGTTTGTCGTCAATTTCCTTGAGACGCCTTGCCTCGTAGCGCCGCGCCTCTTCCTCGCG
>JBQCEN010000147.1:0-13142 GCA_051960215.1 Pararhizobium sp. | reverse complement strand
TTCTTCCGCCTCGATCGATACTTTCTCGAGCCGCGAGCGAATTGCTCCCCTGCTCGACCCCCAGCCGCACAGCGCGGGCCGGCCCGTCTGGTCGGGAAGGCGCCACGGCAGAATTTCGAGGACGCGCGTCAGAGGGCGCGGCGGCGGGCGACGAAGGGGATGTCGCCGCGCAGCACGCCGATGTCGCGCAGTTCGTGGTCCGACATGCGGGCCAGTTCGTTGACCGTCTGGCGGTAACGGCGCCACTCCGTATAGGCTCTGCGGAAGCTCATCGTCTGTCTCACTGGAATGCTCAAAAGCCCCTGACCGTCGACGCCTCGCCGGTCGGCTGTTCTTGATGCTGTTGATGATGCGCTCCAGATAGTGATCGCGCTGCCGATTGTGCACTGCAAAGCGCGCATGCTGGGCATGCATCAGGTGCACGACGAGGTTAACGATTCCGGGAGCTTGACTGTGGCGGTCGAGTGGCGCGCCTTGGCGGCGGGCAAAAAAATAGCGCTCGCTGGGGGAGGAGGTCCAGCGAGCGCCATTTTCACGGCAGGCGGTTTGGGAGGAGGAGGACCGCCGGCCTGTATCGAAGCGGCAATGGGAGGAGGAGTTTGCCGCTCCGAATTCGTCAAGCCGTCAGAGTGCCCCGGCGGGCGACGGCGCGGATATCCTTGCGGGAAAGTCCAATGTCGGCCAGGTCGCGCTCGGAAAGGCGCCCCAGGGCATTGTAGGTCTCCCGGTACTTTCTCCATGAAACGAAGCTCTTCAGCATGTTCATGTATCCCGTGTTCTCGAACTCGTGTCCGCGTCGTGGCGGACGAGACATAAGTAGACCCGGTGGCGCGTCTTGTGCACTGCAATATGTTCATGCGAGCCATGCATGCCACGCAATGCGATTTCGATCGGCCGTTGCGGCGGCGCAACGGCAGGCTTCATCCGGTCGCGACGGAGCCCCGCAAAGCCGGCGAAAGGGCGCCTCATTTTCCCTTTGAACGGGCGAGAACGGGTGTTATAGAGACGCCGCGCTCAGGATCGCCTTTGCGCGGACCCTTAGCCGTACGGATTCTGAGCGGGTGTGGCGGAATTGGTAGACGCACTTGGTTTAGGTCCAAGCGCCCTAGGCGTGGGGGTTCAAATCCCTCCACCCGCACCAGATCCGGCGAAGTCCTGAACGCGGAGAATCTGGCGAAGCCACTCCCGGAAATTGATCCCGGCGCAGTGCTCATCGAAACCAAACCGGTCGGTTGAGCGCCACCGAGAAGAAGCGAAGGTTTAAAAATGCAGGTCACAGAAACCCTGTCCGAGGGCTTGAAGCGCGAGATCAAGGTCGTCATCCCGGCCAAGGACATGGAAGTCCGGATGAACGAGCGCCTGGCCGACGCGAAGGATCGGGTTCGCATCAACGGCTTCCGTCCCGGCAAGGTGCCGGTCGCGCATCTGAAGAAGATGTACGGCAAGTCGATCATGGCCGAGCTGGTCAACGAGATCCTCCGCGACAAGCCGACGGAGATCCTGTCGGAGCGCGGCGAGAAGGCGGCGACCCAGCCCGAGATCACGATGACGGAGGACGAGGCGGAGGCGAACAGCATCCTCGACGCCAAGGCCGACTTCGAGTTTTCGCTGGCCTACGAGATCATCCCGCCGATCGAGCTCAAGGATGCGAGCAGCATCTCGGTCACGCGCGAGGTGGTCGACATTCCGGAGGCGGATGTCCAGGAACAGATCAAGCGCATCGCCGAAAACGCGAAGTCGTACGAGACGAAGGACGGGGCTGCGGAGAACGGCGACCGCCTGACGATCGATTTCGTCGGCAAGGTGGACGGCACGGAATTCGCCGGCGGCAAGGCCGAGGACGCAAACCTCGTACTTGGCTCCAACACCTTCATCCCCGGCTTCGAGGACCAGCTCGTCGGCGTCAAGGCGGGCGACGAGAAGACGATCACCGTCACCTTCCCGGCCGAATACGGCGAGGCTACGCTGGCCGGCAAGGAAGCGACCTTCGACGTCAAGGTGAAGGACGTCGCTGGGGCGAAGGACGTCGAGATCAATGATGAACTGGCGAGCAAACTCGGCGTGGAATCGCTCGACAAGCTGCGCGAGATCGTCCGCGGCCAGATCGAGAGCCAGTACGGCCAGATGACGCGCCAGAAGCTGAAGCGCCAGATCCTCGACCAGCTCGACGAGATGTACAAGTTCGACACCCCGCAGAAGCTCGTCGACGCGGAGTTCGAGAACATCTGGCGGCAGGTCAACACCGATCTCGAGCAGGCCGGCAAGACCTTCGCGGACGAGGACACGACCGAGGACGCCGCCCGCGAGGACTATCGCAAGCTTGCCGAGCGCCGCGTGCGTCTTGGCCTCGTGCTCTCCGAGATCGGCGAGAAGGCCGGCGTCGAGGTGAGCGAGGAGGAGATGCAGCGCTCGCTCTACGAGCAGGTGCGCCAGTTCCCGGGCCAGGAGCAGCAGATCTACGAATACTTCCAGAAGACGCCGGGGGCGGTCGCCTCGCTGCGCGCGCCGATCTTCGAGGAAAAGACCATCGACCATCTGCTGACCGAAATCTCCGTCACCGACAAGACCGTCAGCAAGGAAGAGCTGATGGCCGACGACGAGGACGAGACGAAGGCCGCTGCGGCCGAAGAGAAGCCGGCCGCCAAGAAGAAGGCCGCGCCGAAGAAGAAGGCCGCCAAGAAGGAAGAGGCCCAGGCCGGCGACGCCGAGTAAGCTCTTCATGCTTCCAAGCTGCCGCGAGTCCCTCGCGGCAGCTTTTTGCGCTCTGCGCCATCCTCGACGCGCGTCGACACCCTCTGACATCATTCCAAGGCTCGTCATCCCAAGGCTCGTCCCGAGGACCTGATGCGCCTCACCCGACGAGGCGCCTGCAGATGGTCGGGACAAGCCCGACCATGACGGGAGGAGGCGATCGCGGGATGCACGCTGCGCGCCACATTCTCCGACGTCATCCCAGGGCTCGTCCCTGGGATCTGCTCCGCCTCCTCGACACAGGCACTTGCAGATGGTCGGGACAAGCCCAACCCATGTCAGGCGCCGCCGTGGGCGTGGAAGAAGGCGAGTATGTCCTTCAGAACCGGCGTACGGGAGCGGAACGGCCTGCTGAGGGCGACAAGCGTGCCGGCGTGGCCGACGCCCTCGTAGGCCCGAACCTCGTGCGGCACGCCGGCGGCGGCGAGATCCTTCGCCAGCGTCGTGGTGTTCGCCGGCTTCACCAGCTTGTCCGCGGTGCCGTAGGCGAGGAAGACCGGCGGCATGCCCTTGTGGACGTGGTTGATGGGCTGCGTGTCCTCAAGGTCGTGGACGCCCTTGAAGGCCTCGCGCGTTGCGTCGACGTCGAGCGGCAGGAAGTCGTAGGGGCCGGAGAGGCCGGCGACGGCGCGGATGATATGCGTCGAAAGCCCCTGGTCCTCGAGGAAGCGCGGGTCGGCCGCGAGCATCAGGGCGTTGTATGCCCCCGCTGAATGGGCGGCGACGAAGAGGCGCGAAGGATCGCCGCCGTAGCGCGCGATGTTGCGATAGGTCCAGGCCAGCGCCCGCGCATCATCCTCGACGAAGGCCGGATAGCGCACATTCGGCACCAGCCGATAGTCGGCGATGACGGTGACGTAGCCCTTGGCGGCGAAGGCATGGCCGACGAAGGCATAGTCCTCCTTCGTGCCGCTGTTCCAGGAGCCGCCGTAGATGAAGAAGACCACCGGCAGCGCGCCGCTCGCGCCGCGCGGGCGGTAGATGTCGAGCGTCTGCCGGCGGTCCGGCCCGTAGGCGACGGAGGTAGCGACCTGCTCCACGCCCGGGTCATAGGGCACCAAGGCGCTGAAGACGTCGAGCGACGAGCAGCCCGAAAGCAAGGCTCCTGCCATTGCCAGACCGGTGAAAAGCGCCAGTCTGCGCCGAGAAATCATCATCGTTCCGCCCCCCAGAGACCGCGATCGGCGCCGGCCTGCTTGCTGCAGGCATGTCCGCTTTACGCAGGCCGGTCGAATCGGATGCCGAAATTACGCATCGTTTAAGCCTTGCTTTATGAGAGAATGATATCCCTGCTCGAGAAGATGGGCGAAAGGGAGCTGCATGTCGGCAGCGTCGTCGCAGGAAAAGGCCGCGATCGGGGCGATCCGGGCCGGGTTGGCGGAGCCCCTTGCCGGGACCTCAGGCCTGGCGCGCTCGCTCGACCTTGCTGCCGAATCCGCAGAGCGCATCCTGTCGCTTCTCGGGCGCGTCGACCACGTGACGCTGCTTCCGAACCGCGCCCAGTTCATCGACGACGCGGGACGGCTGGCCGCCGAGAGTATGGCGCCGGCCGAACGCATCGTGATGCTGCTGACGCTCGCCGAGGCCCGGCACTTCAACGAGATCCTCCGCGCCGTCGGCCACGCTTATTCGGAGGACTTCGTGCGCGCCGGCGCAGCGCGCCTGCGCTCGGTGCTCGGCGGCGGGACCGACATCTATCACGTCAGCGTGCTGAGCTTCGCCTTCGTCTTCGACGATGCCGCCGGCGACGAGGCCGAGCGCCTCGCCGCAACGCTCGCCCGCGCCTTCGACGAGCCGCTCTCGGTCGAAGGCATTCCGATCGACACGAAGGTCGGCGTCGGCCTCGTGCGGCTGAAGCAGGGCAAGGAGGGCGCGGCTGAAGTGCTGCGGGAAAGCCTCGCCGCCGCCCAGGACAGCCGCGCCACCCCTTCCGGCTGGTCCTGGTACAACCGCCGCACCGACCAGGACCACGTCCGCGGCTTCCGCATGCTGTCCGACCTCAAGGGGGCGATCGCCTGCGGCGAAGGTCTGTTCCTCAATTATCAGCCGCGCATCGACATGCAGAGCCGTCGGCTCGCCGGGGTCGAGGCGCTGGTGCGCTGGCACCATCCGGCCTTCGGCCTGGTCTCGCCGTCCGAGTTCGTGCCGCTTGCCGAGACCAGCGCGCTCATCCGTCCACTGACGCGCTGGGTCGTGCGCGAGGCGGTGGGCAGGGTGGCGGGATGGACGCGCGAGGGCATCGTCACCCGGATTTCGATCAACGTCTCGCCGAAGAACATCGCGGAGCCCGACTTCCTCGACTTCATCCTCGCCGTGACCCGGGAAATGGACGTCGAGCCGGAGAACATCGAGCTCGAGTTCACCGAGGGAACGCTCGCGCACGGCCCGCAGATGACGGCGCAGATGGAAGCGCTCCGCGCCGCCGGGATCACGCTCGCGATCGACGATTTCGGCAGCGGGTACAGCAACATGAGCTATCTGGCCTCGCTGCCTGCGAGCGTCCTCAAGATCGACCAGGGCTTCATCCGCCCGCTCGACCGGCAGCCGCGGAACGCGACGCTGATCCGCTCGATCATCGGGCTTGGCCACGACCTCGGCTATCGCGTCGTCGGCGAGGGCATCGAGACCGAAGCGACCTTCGAGAAGCTTGCCGGCTGGGGCTGCGACGAAGGTCAGGGCTACCTGATGAGCCGCCCGCTCGGGCATCGCGACTTCCGCGCCTGGTACCGCGCGCGCTCATAAGACGGAGCGGATCGATGACCTCTGCGTGATGAACGGCCCGCCCGGCCACACGGCGATTTGACGTGCCGGTGGTCCGGACGGTCCGTATAATCGCAGTGAAATCAGATGCCGCGGCTCTGTCGGCGCGGTCGGAGGTTCGGAAAATGGCGACGGATGTCGAGGCGAGAGCCGGGGCAGGGGAAGCGACGCGGGGGCGGCTGATCTATCGCCAGTCGGCCTGGACGCGCGTGACGCACTGGCTCTGGGCGATCTGCATCTTCTTCCTGCTCTTGAGTGGCCTCAACATCTTCAACGCCCATCCGAGCCTCTATATCGGCCAGCAATCCGGCTTCGGCGGCGGCTTCGACAATTCGATCCTCGACATCCATGCCGAGCGTACCGGCAACGGCGCCGTCGTCGGCGTCACCGACGTCTTCGGCCACCGTTTCGAGACGACGGGCGCCCTCGGCGTCAGCGGCTCGGCGGACGATCCCCAGGTCCGGGCGTTCCCGGCATGGGCGACCATCCCCTCCTACTACGATCTCGCGACAGGGCGCGTCGTGCATTTCTTCTTCGCCTGGGTGCTCGTCGGAACGATGATCGTCTGGTTCGTCGCAAGCTTCGCGAACGGCCACTTCCGCCGCGATATCCTCCCCAGGCCGCGCGACATCCGGAAGCTGCCGCGCGATGTGATCGACCATCTGCGGCTGCGCTTCGACCACGGCGGCTCCTACAACGTCCTGCAGAAGCTGAGCTACGGCGGCATGCTGATCATCGTCCTGCCGCTGATCATCCTGACGGGTCTCACCATGTCGCCGGGCGTCGACGCCTTCTGCCCGTGGCTGCTCGACGTCTTCGGCGGCCGGCAGACGGCGCGCACGATCCACTTCATCTGCATGAGCCTGGTCGTGCTCTTCTTCGTCGTCCACATCGTCATGGTGCTCCTCGCCGGACCCTTCAACGAGCTGCGCTCGATCATCACCGGCTGGTATCGCGCCGATGCCGGCGAAGGCGGAAAGGAGTCCTGAGATGGGCGGGTTGAAGCTTGATCGCCGCGGCTTCCTCCGCGGGGCCGCCGCCGGCGCCTCCCTCGTGACGCTGAGCGGCTGCGACGCCTTCGACGGCGTCCTTGGCTCGGACGACACGGTCCGCGACGTGCTGGAAAAGGCCAACGCCGTCACCTATCGCGTCCAGAGCTGGTTCGGCGGTTCCCAGGCGTTGGCGCGCGAATATTCGGCGAGCGAGATCCGTGAGCCGCAGCGTCCGAACGGCTCGACCGATCCGCAGGGCGAGGACTACCTCGCGCTGAAGCAGGGGAATTTCGCCGCCTACCGGCTCGAGGTGAAAGGGCTTGTCGAGAAGCCGCTGAGCTACAGCCTCGATGAGCTGCGCGCCATGCCGGCGCGCACGCAGATCACCCGGCACGACTGCGTCGAGGGTTGGAGCTGCGTCGCCAAGTGGACGGGCGTGCCGCTGTCGCGCATCCTCGACGAGGTCGGCGTCAAGCCGCAGGCGCGCTACGTCCTCTTCCGCTGCTACGATTCCATGGGCGAGACGCTCGCGGGGCCGGAGCTCTATTACGAGACGATCGACCTGCTTGCCGCCCGGCACCCGCAGACGATCCTCGCCTACGGCCTGAACGACAAGACGCTGCCCGTCTCGAACGGCGCGCCGCTGCGCGTACGCGTCGAGCGGCAGCTCGGCTACAAGATGGCAAAATATATCCGCTCCATCGAACTGGTCGACGGCTTCGGGACGATCCGCGGCGGCCACGGCGGCTACTGGGAGGACTACGGCTACGACTGGTACGCCGGCATCTGAAGCCGGCGGGGATGTCGGCGGCGCAATGGACCCGCCCGGCATCTCGTCCTATAGGTGAGCGATCTTCCGCGCCTCGAAATTGGGTGGAACATGCTTCGCAAGCACCTGCCGGTCTGGACGTGGCTCAGTCCGACAGCCGGTTGGCTGCTCCTGCTCGTGACGAAGGCGGCGCATCCGCCGGCTGCCTTCGCTTTCCTGCTCGGTATCGGCCTCGTCGCGTGCGTGCTGGCTGCCGTGCATCACGCCGAGGTCGTCGCCCACAAGGTGGGCGAACCGTTCGGCACGCTCGTCCTGGCGTTGTCGGTGACGGTCATCGAGGTGGCGCTGATCGTCTCGCTCATGCTTTCGGGCGGCGCTGCGGCAGCCGCATTGGCGCGCGACACGATCTTCGCGGCGATCATGATCATTCTCAACGGCATGGTCGGCCTCTGCCTGCTGGCGGGCGGCTCGAAGCACGGGGAACAGGCGTTCGGGCATCTCGGCGTCAACGCCGCATTGGCGACTCTCGCCGCCATGTCGGTCATCATTCTGATCCTGCCGAACACGACGACGACGATTGCCGGGCCGGTCTATTCGGCGAGCCAACTCGTGCTGATCGCGATCGCCTCGCTGGTGCTCTACGGGGCTTTCGTGCTCGTCCAGACGATCCGGCATCGCGACTATTTCTTGCCACCGCCCGGCTCGACCGATCATGGTGAAGGTCATGTGGCACCGCCGCCCGGGGCTGCTGCCGGGGGCGCGGCGCTGCTGCTGATTGCCTGTCTCGGCGCGGTGGTGCTTCTCGCCAAGGCGCTGTCGCCGACGATCGAGGCGGCTGTCGCCGCAGCCGGTGCGCCGGAGGCGACCGTCGGCATCATCATCGCCGCGATCGTGCTGCTGCCGGAAAGCCTGGCCGCTCTGAAAGCGGCACGCCGCAACAGGCTGCAGACCAGCCTCAACCTGGCGCTCGGCTCGGCGCTGGCCTCGATCGGCCTGACGATCCCGGCGGTGGCGCTGATCGCCGTCGCGACCGGCTGGACGCTGGTGCTCGGGCTCGAGCTGAAGGGGATGGTGCTGCTGGGCTTGTCGCTGATCGTCGCGACGCTGTCCCTCGGCACGGGACGCACGACGGTTCTTCAGGGCATCGTCCACCTGGTCATCTTCGCCGTCTATCTGTTCACGACGGTCGTCCCGTAGACCAGCCTGTCAGATCAGGCGAAGGCCCTTCAGGCTCGCATGGCCGTTCTTGCCGATGATGATGTGGTCGTGGACTGTGATCGAGAGCGGCTTCGCCGTATTGATGATCGTGTGCGTCATGTCGATGTCGGCGCGCGACGGCGTCGGATCGCCGGACGGGTGGTTGTGAACCAGGATCAGCGCCGTCGCCGACAGTTCGAGCGCCCGCTTGACGACCTCGCGCGGCTAGACCGGCGTGTGATCGATTGTTCCCGTCTGCTGCACCTCGTCGGCGATCAGCACGTTCTTCTTGTCGAGGAAGAGGATGCGGAACTGCTCGCGCGTCTCGAAGGCCATCGCCGCACGGCAGTAGTCGATGACGGACGCCCAGGACCCGAGCACCGGGCGGTTCTTGAGTTCGCTGCGGAGCATCCGGTGCGCGACGGCTCCGACGAGCTTCAGGTCGGTGGCGACGCTCTCGCCGATGCCCTTGATTTCCGTCAGCAGGTGGAGCGGCGCCCCGACGATCTCGGCGAGCGAGCCGAAGCGCGCGATCAGCGCCTTGGCGATCGGCTTGGTGTCGCGCCGCGGGATCAGGCGGAAGAGCAGGAGTTCGAGCAGTTCGTAGTCGGCAAGTGCCTTGTCGCCGCCGTCGCGGAAGCGCTGCCTCAGCCGCTCGCGATGGCCGTGATAGTGCGCCGCCTCGTCAGCGTTCGGCGCCGCAACCTCGATTGGCCCGGGCCGGCTTCGTCTCTGCGGCCGTTCGGCGAAGTAGCCGCGTTCGTCCGCCGGCGCCGCACGGAATTCCTCACGCTCGTCGTTGTCGCTGTCGCCCACCGCCGACTGGTCCGCAATGCCGGTTGATCCCCAAAGCTCTTATCAGGCGGGCAGGCCCGGCTTGTCGAGTCCGGCCGGCGACAGCGTGAAGATTTCGCACCCTTCCTTCGTCACGCCGACCGTATGCTCGTATTGAGCCGAAAGCGAACGGTCGCGGGTGACGGCGGTCCAGCCGTCGGACAGTACCTTCACGTGCGGACGGCCGAGATTGATCATCGGCTCGATCGTGAAGATCATGCCCTCGCGCAGTTCCGGCCCTTCGTTGGCGCGGCCGTAATGCAGGATGTTCGGCGCGTCGTGGAAGAGACGGCCGACGCCGTGGCCGCAGAAGTCGCGCACGACCGAGCAGCGCTCGCCCTCCGCATAGATCTGGATCGCCTCGCCGATGGCGCCGGTGCGTGCGCCGGGACGGACTGCGCCGATGCCGCGCATCAGCGATTCGTAGGTGACTTCGAGAAGCCGCTCCGCCGAGCGCCGGATGGCGCCGACGGGATACATGCGGCTCGAATCGCCATGCCAGCCGTCGAGCACGTAGGTCACGTCGATGTTGACGACGTCGCCCTCGCGCAGCGGCTTGTCGTTCGGGATGCCGTGGCAGACGACGTGATTGATCGAGGTGCAGGAGGATTTCGTATAGCCGCGATAGTTGAGCGTCGCCGGCATTGCGCCGTGGTCGGCGCCGAAGGCGAAGATGAAGCGATCGAGCTCGTCCGTCGTCACGCCCGGCCTGACGCGCGAGGCAAGTTCGTCGAGGCAGCGCGCCGTCAGCTGGCAGGCCTTGCGCATGCCCTCGCAGTCGGCTTCGCCGTAGAGCCGGATCTGGCCGGTGTTCTTGAGGGGCGCGAGCGCCGCGTCGACGTAGTTCACCATCGTTCGATACTCTCGTAGGTCTGGGCGGCCTGAAGCGGCCGTATCCCCGGTTCTTCGATCGGAACCAGACTGGCGGGCCGGATCTCCTCCGCCGAAATCTGGCATCTCAGCGCATAGGCTTCAACCCCGCGTTCCATCGCGCGGTCGAAGGCGGCCGCATAGGCCCGATCCATGTCGCGGCAGAGCCTCAGCCGGGAGCAGTCGCCGCGCTGGATCAGGTAGACCATCACCGCGCGGTGCCCGGCCGCGACCATGTCGCCAAGCTCGTCGAGGTGACGCGCGCCGCGCGCCGTCACGCTGTCCGGGAACTCCGCCAGCCCCGGCCGGCGCATCAGGTGGACGTTCTTCACCTCGACATAGGCCCGGCCGCGGTGCGGGTCGTCGAGCAGAATGTCGATGCGCGAGGCGGCACCGTATCTCTGCTCGCGCCTGAGGATCGGAAAGGCGCCGAGATCGGCGATCACGCCGTGGCCGATCGCCTCCTCCACCAACCGGTTCGGCCGCCCCGTGTTGATGCCGACGAGCGTGCCGTCGGCCTCCACGAGCTCCAGCGCGTGGGCATATTTGCGGCTGGTCCCGACGTGGCGTGTCATCCAGATGCGCGACCCCGGCGCCGTCAGGCCGAGCATCGAGCCGGTATTGGGGCAGGAGCCGGTGATCTCCGTGCCGTCGGCGAGGATCGCATCGAAGAGGAAGCGCTTGTAGCGTCGGACGAGCGTGGCCGGCACGAGGGGTTCGGGAAAGAGCATGGCGCGAGC
Source organism: Pararhizobium sp. (assembly GCA_051960215.1). Classification (GTDB taxonomy): domain Bacteria; phylum Pseudomonadota; class Alphaproteobacteria; order Rhizobiales; family Rhizobiaceae; genus Pararhizobium_B. The sequence continues at coordinate 2,229 of JBQCEN010000147.1, read as the reverse complement.
GATAGGAGCTTGCCCGGCATGGCGCAAGCCGGACCGCCACTACACCCTCACGCGGACGTAGGACCCCGGCGCGTCCTCGATCGGCCTCAGCTTTCGCCCGCCCGGCTTGCGCGCCTTCACGCGCCGGTCGTCCAGCGTCGCGATCCATTGCTGCCAGTGCGGCCACCACGACCCGAGATGCTCTTCGGCCGAAGCCATCCAGTCGTCGAGGCTGCCGACGGCCGGGCCGCCCGTCCAGTACTGGTACTTCTTCCTGTCGGGCGGATTGACGACGCCGGCGATATGGCCCGAGCCCGAGAGCACGAAGGTGACGTCCCCCCCGAAGAACTGGCTGCCGATGAAGGCGGATTTCGACGGCGCGATGTGGTCCTCGCGGGTGGCGAGGTTATAGATCGGGATACGCACGTCCTTGAGCGACAGCCGCTTGCCGTCGATCTCCATCTTTCCGGTCGAGAGCTTGTTGTCGAGGTAGCAGTTGCGCAGGTAGAACGAGTGGTTGGCGGCCGCCATGCGCGTCGCGTCTGAATTCCAGTAGAGCAGGTCGAAGGGCAGCGGGCCCTTGCCCTTGACATAGTTGTTGACGACGTAGGGCCAGATCAGTTCCGAAGCCCGCAGCATGTTGAAGGCCGTCGCCATCTTCGAGCCTTCGAGATAGCCGCAGCGCGCCATGCCCTTCTCGAGGCTTGCCACCTGGTCCTCGTCGACGAAGACCTTGAGGTCGCCGGCGTGGGTGAAATCCACCTGCGTGGCGAACAGCGTCGCGGAGCGGATGCGCTCCTCGCCCTCCTGCGCGAAGAGCGCAAGGGCGGCGGAAAGCAGCGTGCCGCCGACGCAGTAGCCAACGGCATTGACCTCGCGCTCGCCGGTCGCCGTCTCGATCGTGTCGAGCGCGAAGGCAATGCCTTCCCGGATATAGGCTGCCCAGTCCTTTTCCGCGTGGCGTTCGTCCGGATTGACCCAGGAGATGACGAAGACCGTATGGCCTTCGCCGATCGCCCAGCGGATGAAGGACTTCTGCGGGTTGAGGTCGAGGACGTAGAACTTGTTGATCCAGGGCGGACAGATGAGGAGCGGCCGCTTCAGCACCTTCTCCGTCGTCGCGGCGTACTGGATGATCTGGCAGAGCTCGTTCTCCGCGATCACCTTGCCTGGCGTGACGGCGAGGTTCTCGCCGACCTTGAAGCTCGCCTCGTCGGACTGGCGCAGCTTGAGCTCGCCATGCCCGGCGGCGATGTCCTCGGCGAGCATGCGCATGCCCTTGACGAGGTTCTCGCCGTTGGCGGCGATGGTCTCGCGATAGAGCTCCGGGTTGGTCAGCACGAAGTTCGACGGCGAGAGAGCGCTCGCGATCTGCTTGACGTAGAAGCTCGCCTTGTGGCGCGTGCGCTCGTCGAGCCCTTCGGCGTCGGCGACGAGCGCCTCGGCCCAGTCGGAGGTGACGAAATAGACCTGCCGCAGGAGGTCGAAGAAGGCGTTGCGCCGCCAGTCCTCGTCGGCGAAGCGCCGGTCGCCCTCATGGGGCGAGGGCGGTCCATCGCGTCCGTCGCCCGCAAGCTTCTGGATCGAACGCGACCAGATGTCGAAATAGCCGGTGAGCAGGTGCGTCTGCGCATCGAGCGCCCGGCGCGGGTCGGCGAGCCAGTATTCGGTGAGCCGGCCAAAGGTCTTGACCATGTCGCTGACCGGCTCGGCGACCGTGTCGAGCTTCTCGCCGCGCTCGCGTGGGGCGATCCAGGCGGCAGCCGCTTTGCCGAGTTCCTCCAGCATGCGGGCGAGGTTGAGCGCGAAGGCTTCGGGGTCCTTCACCATGTAAGGCTCGAGCTCAGCCGGATCGAACGCCTTGCCGTCCGCGTCTCGGGTTCCTGTACCGGACAAGCACTCCTCCCTCATGATCCTCGTGTTCCGGCCGCGGGACCCCTTCATCATGCCCCAGAAGCCAACAGAACCATAGCCGCAACATGTGAGACTTATGTAAGTGGTCACGCGCGGCGATGCGAGATGGAAGGCGCGGGGCCGGTGCGCTTTGCGGGCGAGCATTGCGGTCGCGCGCGGCCGCGGTGGAAATATGCGGCGTGGTGGGGGGGGGGGGGGGGGGGGGGGGGCGGCGGGGGGGGGGGGGGGGGGGGCGCGGGGGGGGGGGCGGGGGGGGGGGGGGGGGGGGGGGGGGGCCCCCCCCCCCCCCCCGGCAAGGGGGGCAGGTCCGCCAGGTCGCGGGCGGCGGTCGGGCCG
>JBQCEN010000146.1:0-4899 GCA_051960215.1 Pararhizobium sp. | reverse complement strand
AGCAGGTCTTCCTCGAGGGCGAACTCGGCGCCGGTGTCGCCCTGATGCGGCAGATCAAGCAGGCGCTCGACCCGCTCAACATCATGAATCCGGGAAAGATCTTCGCATTCGAAGGATGAAAGGGTTCCCTCCGCAGCATGTCAACTTGTCGCCAATAATGTTACAAAAAGTGCGCATTCGGCAGATTCGGAGGACATAGAAGCTGACCCGTCTGTTTGTGTTTGTCGGCGGCGTCGTCGTTCTGTTGCTGTTTGCGGCACTTATCGGCCCGTATTTCATCAACTGGACGAGCTACCGCCAGGACTTCGAACGCGAGGCGAGCCGCATTCTCGGGCAGAAGGTCGAGGTGCTCGGCAGCGCCGAGGCGCGCCTCCTGCCGTTCCCCTCCGTCACCTTCAACAACGTGCGGGTGGTCAACGCCAAGACCGGCGCGCCGATGATGTCGGTCGCGCGGTTCTCGATGGATGCGGAACTGGCGCCGTTCCTGCGCGGCGAGATCCTGATCTTCGACATGCGCCTCGACCGGCCGACGGCGACGGTGCGGCTCTCGAAGGACGGCCGTCTCGACTGGGCGCTGCGCAATGCCAACGACCTCAGCCGCTCGTCGATCGTGCTCGAGAAGGTCGAGGTCAGGAAGGGCACGCTCAACCTCGTCGACGAGCAGAACGGACGCTCCGGCCAGGTCGAGAACATCAATGCAGCAATTTCGGCCCAGGCGCTCACGGGGCCGTGGAACATCGAGGGGACAGCGGCGCTGAACGGCAAGACGGGCGCCTTCTCGTTCAACACCGGCGAGCTTCAGAAGGACGGGCGGCTCAGGGTGCGCACGCGGCTCCTGCCGGATCGGGAGCCCGTGTCGATCGAGATGGAGGGGGATGCGCGCTTCGTCGACCAGAAGCCGCGCTATTCTGGCACCTTCACGCTGCAGATCCTCGACCTCGCTGCCATCGCCGGCCAGGAGCACCACGTCGACGTCAAGACGAAGCGCCAGCCGGCGATCGCGCGCGCGACCGGCAACTTCGCGCTCGACAACACCCGCCTCAGGATCGACCAGTACCGGCTCGAGGTCGGCTCGACGACGGATCCGTACGTCGCGACGGGAGAGGCGACGGTCGATACCGGGTCGTCGCCGCAGTTCATGCTCGTCGCCAAGGGCCAGCAGATCGACATCGACAGCCTCGACACCGGCGGCGCGGCGCCGCCCGGCAGCGCCGGCAAGAAGGCGAAGCCGAAGAAGCTCACGCCCTCGGAGCGGCTGGCGATCCTGCGGCGGATCGGCGACCTCATCCCGATCCCGCCGATGAAGGGCCGGGCGAGCATCGAACTGCCCGCCGTCGTCGCCGGAGACACGACCGTCAGCAACGTGGCGATCGAGGCGGAGCCGGCCGGCGACGGCTGGAAGATCGACCGTTTCCAGGCGCAGTTTCCGGGACGGACGAAGGTCGAGGCCAAGGGTGCGCTGGAACTCGGCGACAAGTTCGGCTTCACCGGCAACCTGGTCGTCGCCTCCAACCAGCCCTCCGGCCTCTCCGAATGGCTGCGCGGCAAGGTCGATCCGCGGATCAGGCTGCTCGACGAGGCGGGCTTCTCGGCAAACGTGCGCCTCAGCGACACGCTGCAGCGCTTCGACGACCTCGAGCTGGCGGTCGGGCCGGCGACGGCCCATGGCAGCTTCGAGCGCTCGGCGCCGGCCGCCGGCCGCGGCAAGGTCGCCGTCAACCTCAGCGGCGACACGATCGATCTCGACACGGTGCGGGCGCTGGTCGGCATCTTCATCGACGAGAAGAGCGTCGTCAGCCTCGCCGACGATGACGTGAGCGCCCGGTTGAAGGCGAAACGGCTTTCCGCCTTCGGCGCCGACGCGCATGGCGTCGATGCCGATCTCACCTATCGCGATGGCGACCTCGACATCCGCAAGCTCGACGTCGCCGACGTCGCCGGCGCGCACCTTTCGCTCTCCGGCCGCGTCGCCCAGGCCCGCACGGCCCCGACCGGCACGCTTCGCGGCTCCATCGCGGCCAAGGCGCCCGGGGCGGCGTTCCGGCTGGCGCATTCGCTGATCGGCGGCAATGCCGTCTTCGGCGTCCTCGAAGCCAATGCGGGCCTCTTCTCCGACACGCGGCTCGACGTCGTCGCCGCGCTCGGCGGCGGCGCAACCGGCCGGGCGCTCACGGCGACTGCGACCGGCACCACGGGCGGCAGCGCGCTCACGGTCCAGCTCAAGCGCGAGGACGCGCTGGCGCCGCTTTCGGCCTCGCCGATGACGCTCGAGGTGACGGCGCAGAACGAATCCGTCAACACCCTCCTCGGACAGATGGGGCTGCAGCCGCTGCCGATCGATGCGCCGGGCCCGGCGCTGCTTTCGACCCCCTTCGCGGGCAATCCGGCCGAGGGCGGGCAGGTCGGCTTCGACCTTTCGACCGGCGATTCCGACTTTTCCGCCGACGGCCGGCTCGCTTTTGCCGGTGAGGGGGCGCCGACCGGCAAGCTCGACCTGGCGCTCAAGTCGCAGGACCTGACGCCCTATCTCATCATGAACGGCATCGGCCTGCCCGAGATGCCGGCGAGCCTCGTCGCCGACGCGCACGGCGCCGCGACGCTGACGCCGGAGAAGATCACGCTCAAGGACCTTGGCGGTGCGCTCGGCGGCAACGTGTTCCATGGCGATCTTTCCGTGTCGCGCGTCAAGCAGCCCGTCGTCAGCGGCTCCCTGTCGCTCGACGAGATCGATGCCGGCTGGTTCGCGCGGCTCATCCTCGGGCCGGGCATCCGCGATGCCGACACCGGCAAATGGAGCACCGACGATTTCGCGCCGGCACAGAACTTCGGCGTCGGCTTCGACGTCGCCGTGACGGCGGCGACGGCGGGGCTCGGCACGCATGCCGCCGCGCATGACCTGTCGGGCCACATGACGCTGCAGAACGGCCAGTTGGCGCTCGATGGCGTCAAGGCGAAATGGCTGGGTGGCCAGCTTTCCGGCTCGCTGCGCATCGGCAATGCGAACGGGTCCGGCATCGTCGCCGCGCAGGTCGACCTGTCGGGCGCGAGCCTTCGCGATGCGCTGGCCGGCACCGCCATTCCGGCCGCGGGCACCTTCGATTTCTCGACGACGGCGGAGGGTTCGGGCAAGAGCGCGCTCGCCGTCGCCAATGCGATGACCGGTTCCGGCGCGCTTTCGATCAAGGACCTGACGATCTCCGGCTTCAATACGGGCGGCTTTCCGCAAATCCTCAAGGCGGCGGACAAGGACGGCTTCGACATCGCCGAAGGGCCGGTGAAGCGCGTGGCCGAGAAGGCGATCAGCGGCGGGGCCTTCCGTCCGGGCTCCCTCTCCCAGGCCTTCACCATTGCCGCAGGCAAGCTGACGGCCGCCAACATCGCGCTTGCCGATGCCAATGCGAAGGTCGTCGGCGACGCGCAGGTGGACCTTGCGCCGTTGACGGTCAATGCCGGATTCACGCTGGCATACGATGCGGGAGAGGAGGCGGTTACCGGCGGGTCCCCGGCGATCGGACTTCATTTCACCGGACCGGCCGGCCATCCGCATCGCAGCATCACCGTCGGCGACCTCAGCAACTATCTGTCGCTGCGCGCCTATGAAATCCAGCGGCGGCGCGTCGAGCTTCTGCAGGCGGGCGTGCTGGAGAAGCAGCGGCTGCGCCGTGAGATCGAACTCCTCGACGCCGAGGCACTGCAGCGCCGGCGGCAGCAGGCGATGGACCTGGAGGAGCAGCGGCGGCGGGCGGCTGCGAAGGCCGCATGGGAGGCCGAGAAGGCCGCCGCTGCGGCCGAGGCGAGGCAGAAGGCGGCCGAGGAGGCCCAGCGCCAGGCGGAGGAGGAGGCGCGGCGGAAGGCCGAAGCCCAAGCCGCGCAACAGGCCGCCGAGGAGGCGCGGCGGCGGGCCGAGGCCGAGGCCGAGCGCAAGGCGGAAGAAGCGCAGCGGAAGGCGGATCAGACCGCGCCCGCCGCGACGCCGCCCGACGCCGCCGTCGATCCGGCGCCGGTCCAGCCGGCGCCGCCGGCGGGGCAGGGGGCTGGACCGTCCGGGCCTCCGGCGACGGACGGGGCGGGATCGTCGCCGCCTCCGCAAGCCGCGCCGGGCGGCGGCTCTTCACGGAGCCTCGACTTCAAGGATCTTCCCGGCGTCACCGCGCCGAACTTCGGCAACTGACTGAGCGTGATGTCCCGCGGCCTGTGCGGCGTCGGCGTCACCGGTGGTGGCGTTCGGCGACGCCGCGTGCGTCGAGCGCCCACTTGAGCACGTGGATCCGGATCGCGGAGGAGAGGTTGTCGTCCGGCTTGCGCAGGCCGTCGATCTCGGCGACGAGCGCGGCGAGCGGCATCGCCTTGCGCTCGGCGATCTCCTTCAGCACCTGCCAGAATGCATCCTCCACCGAAACGCTGGTGCGATGGCCGCGGATGGTCATGGAGTGCTTTCGGATCATCGGCTCGTCCGGCGCGAACATTCAGCCGATCATCATGCCAGAGATGCGGCCACACTCAATGGCCGGACGTCGGCTCCGGGTCGGGCTGGCCGTTCGGCCCCGGTCCAGGTCCGATCCCCTGGGGACCGTCGGCGCGCCGCGCCCCTTCGAGGCGCCGCGCCTCGAGATCCTCGGCCGCCTTGCGGTTGAGCCGTGCTGCGAGCGCCTTCTCCTCGCGGCTGCGGCCGTGCTCGAAGCGGTTGATCTCCGCCTCGCGCTGGCGCTCGGCGCGCAGCTTCCTCTTGCGGGCCTGCCGGAGATTGACGAGCTCGGCGGCCCTGGGGGGGTCAGTTCTGCTTGCGGAAGGAATCGCGGGGGACGACGTCGGCGCCGGCCTTCTTGTCGTCTTCGGCCGCCTCGGCGGTCTGGTCGCTCTTTCCAGTCGCCTTCTTCTTCGGCGGGGCGGCCGGGGCGC
>JBQCEN010000145.1:0-36530 GCA_051960215.1 Pararhizobium sp. | reverse complement strand
CACCTCGCCATAGGCGACGGCGAGGATATCCGGCTGGTTGTCGTTGAGAAGCGAGGCAAACGCCGTCGAAGTCCCACTCGCCGCAGGCGCGACCGGCCGATAGAAGGCGGTGGCAATCTCGATCTCCTTGCCGCCGATCCGCGGCTTGGCGAAGGCCATCTCGCGCTTCGGTCCGACGACCGGCATGAGCAGCGAGACATGCCGGCCAATGAGCGAGCCGGCGGAGAAGGCGCTCGGCGGCTTGACCGGCGTGACGGCCACCACCCGGCCGCTCTTCTACCCGCGCGTCACCCGCGCCTCGTCGGGCGTCGCGTCCGGCGTGCCGATCTTGCCGTCGAAGGCGACACGGCCGCCTGATGGAAGATCGATGCCGGCGGCGTTCTTGGTCGAGCCGGTGAGGATCGGATCGGCGAAGGCCATGTTCGCAGTCTCGACGGATCCGGCCGGTGCTGCGGTCAGGTGCGCGCTCCAGCGCGGCGCGCCGCCCTCCCCGCCGGTCAGCAGGCTGGTGATGTCGGAATAGGCAGTGACGGTCGGGAAGGCGACGACGAAGGCGATCGCAAGCAGGGCTGGCGCACGCCGATCCCCCGATCGGACGGCACGCGTCCGACGTCTGACACGGTGATTCTTCACGACCCCGACTCCGGAACTTGTCACTCAAACCCGGAATCAAAAATGTCGAATTAACCTTGATGGCTGGTTAACGCGGCCGGCTTGCACGCCCGCAGAAGCCTGCAGATCAATGGATCCTGCGCTTCTTGCGCGGCGCGTAGGGATTCTCGCCCTTGCGGTAGGTGATCCGGATCGGCACACCCGGAAGGTCGAAATCCGTCCGCAAGCCGTTGACGAGATAGCGCGTGTAGGAGGCCGGCAGCGCTTCGGGACGCGTGCAGGAGACGACGAAGCCCGGCGGGCGCGCCTTCACCTGCGTCATGTATTTCAGCTTGAGGCGGCGGCCGGCGACCGCCGGCGGCGGGTGCTGCGCCTGCGCAGCCTCGAGCCAGCGATTGAGGCGGGCCGTCGAGATGCGGCGGTTCCAGACCCGATGTGTCTCCTCGATGGCCCGCATCAGACGGTCGAGCCCCTCGCCGGTGATGCCGGCCATCGGCACGGCGCGGATGCCGCGGACCTGCGGCAAGAGCCGCTCCGTCATCTCGCGCAGCGCGGCAAGCGCCGCCTGACGATCCTCGATCGCGTCCCATTTGTTGAAGGCGATGACCGGCGCCCTGCCCTCGCGGATGACGAGGTCGGCGATCTGCAGGTCCTGCTTCTCGAAGGGGATCGTGGCATCGAGAACGACGACCACGACCTCGGCGAAGCGAATCGCGCGCAGCGCATCGGCGACCGAAAGCTTCTCGAGCTTCTCCTGGACGCGCGCCTTGCGGCGCAGGCCGGCGGTGTCGAACATCTTGATCCGGCGACCGTTCCAGTCGAGCTCGACGGAGATCGAATCGCGGGTGATGCCGGCTTCGGGCCCGGTCAGGAGCCGCTCCTCGCCGAGAAGACGGTTGATCAACGTCGACTTGCCCGCGTTCGGGCGTCCGACGATCGCGACCCGCATCGGCTTGGTCGCATCATAAGCGGGCTCTCCCTCCTCGTCGCCGTCGCCTTCGGCGGCGGGCGCATCCGAAACGTCGACGTCCGTCTCCGCCTCGTCGATCGCCGGAGGAAAGGCACGCTCCTCGCCGAGCACCGCGACGATTGCGTCGCGCAGGTCGAGCATGCCTTCGCCATGCTCGGCGGAGACCGGCACCGGCTCGCCGAGGCCGAGGGTGTAGGCGTCGTAAAGGCCGGCCTCGGCGCCCCGCGCCTCGGCCTTGTTGGCGACGAGGACGACCGGCTTGCCGCGCTTGCGCAGAAGCCCGGCGAGCGTCGCATCGAGCGGTGTCAGGCCGCTCTTGGCGTCGATGAGGAACAGCGACAGGTCCGCCTCGTCGATCGCGGCTTCCGTCTGCTGGCGCATCCGGCCCTCGAGCGTCTCCGGCCCGCTCTCCTCAAGGCCGGCCGTGTCGATGATGCGGAATTCGAGGTCGACGAGGCGCGCCTCGCCCGGCCGCCGGTCGCGGGTCACGCCCGGGGTATCGTCGACGAGCGCGAGCTTGCGGCCGACGAGCCGGTTGAACAGCGTCGACTTGCCGACATTCGGGCGCCCGACGATGGCGACGGTGAAGCTCATGACCTTGGTCCCTGGGGCGCGAAGGCCCGGACGGAGTGAAGATGGCGTGCCGCCGAGACGAAAGGAGGGCACGCCGCCTGCGCAACTCTTCAGGCCCCGGATGCCTCTCAGGCCGGCTTGCCGCCGGCCTTCAGGAGATCAAGCATCAGGTTCGCGGTGCGCGCCGCGCCTGCCGGTGCGGCGTTGTCGCCGGCGATCAGCTCGAACCACTTCCGCGCCGTCTTGGTGTCGCCCGGCTTCCAGGCGGAAAGGCCGAGCGCTTCGCGCGCGGAACTGCGGAAGGGGTTGTCAGCGTCGTTCAGGCCCTTCACCGCGTCCTCGACCTGTTGGTAGCTCCCGTGGTCGACGAGGAGGTAGGCGGCGCGGATGCGCGCGGCGTCGCGGATTGCCGGCGGCACACCCCCATCGGCCCCGATCTTCTGGAGATCCGCTATGGCGCCCTTGGTGTCGCCCTTCTCCGCCTTGATCGAGGCGGCCCGCAGCGTCGCCAGCGCCGGGTAGTCGCCATGAGCGGAGGCTTCGACGTCTTTCAGCGCCTTCAGCGCTGCGTCCGGCTTGTTCGCCTCGGCAAGCTGCAGCGCGGCGAGATAGGCGTCGCCCGACGCGGCGGCCTTGTTGGCGCTCCAGTAGTCGTAGCCCACCTTCGCCACGGTGCCGAGGACGATGAGCACGACGAGCGCGATCACGTAGGCGCCGAAGCGCTCCCACAGCGCCTTGAACCGTTCGGCGCGGAGATCCTCGCTGACCTCGCGGAAGAAGCTTTCGTCATGTGCCATGCGTCACCCGGGCGACCGGCCGCCCGTCCCGTGGAAATGAAGTCTGCGGCCTTCTAGCGGATTTTGCCGCCGATGTAAGGGCCGCCGGCAGCAAAAGCGGGCATTTGCCGCGCGCGGTTCGATCAGGCGATGGGCTGGACGCCGATCAGCCAGTAGTGGAGCCGCCAGACGAAGAGGCCGTAGAGGACGACGCCGGCGACGACGGCGATCGCGTCGTACTTGTAGGAGACGAAGGTCGGGTTCTTCGTCAGGCCGGCGCGGAAACGCCGCTTCTCCGAGATCCGGTCGACGATCGCCCAGACGAGGAAGCTGCCGAAGAGGACGATCGAGGCGACGTCGCCGTTGACGAGCAGATGGGCGACGGCCCAGACCTTGATCGCGACCAGCATCGGGTGCTTCAGCTTCGTCTTGATCCAGCCGGCCGGCATGTGGAACGTCGCCAGCACGATGAAGGCGATCAGCATCAACGTCGCCGTCACATGCACGAGCGCGAAGTTCGTGACGTAGAGGACAGGCGCCGTCTGATGGGCGACGTGGTAGCCCCAGACGATCAGCACGAAGCCGATGATCGCGAAGACGGAATAGAGGCCACGCCAGGCACCGGTCCCGCGCTCGGCGATGAAGCGGTCGCGCATCCCCGGCGTGAAGATGCGCGTCGAATGGATGCCGAGGAAGATGATCAGTCCGATGATCAGGATGGCCATGAGTTCCCCCTTCGCCGCTTCGTCCCGATTAACCGCGGCGGGCGGACCTTAGATCGTTTCGGTGTTTCGTTGAATCGCGAAAACGATCTGTGTTTTGTTTTTACGCCTTTCCGAACGGACAACCGGTTTCCTGCTTTTCCTGGAAGCGCTCCTAGCGGCTCTCGCGCGGGGTTTGAAGGGGCTCGGACTACCGGCCGCTCATCGCCTCCTCGCGAACGCGCTGGCCGCTGCGGTCGAGCAGGTAGGCCTGGTCGATCTCCGGCAGCGGCTTGTCGTCGAGGGTCGCCTCGAAGGCGCGCAGGCGCTTGTAGATCGAGAGCAGTTCGACGATCGTCGACCAGGAATTGACGAGGTACTGGAACGAGCCGCGCACCTGGTCGAAGACGTTCAGGATCTGCGTCATCAGCCCGAGCGTCAGCTTGCCCGCGACGATCGACGGGGCGAGGATGAACAGGCCGAAGATGTTGTCGGCCTGAAGATAGAAGATGCGCGCCACGTTGAAGTACATGTAGTGGAAATAGAGCGTGAAGTAGTTGTCGCGGACGTTGCCGAAGAGCTCCATCACCGTCGGCGGGTTGGCGCGCGAGGGATCGTCCTCGCCATAGACCAGTTCCTTGCGATAGGCCGCCTCGACGCGCTGGTTCTTGAATTCGAGGCCCGGTAACTTGATGCCGACGAGCGCGAGGAAGCCCGTTCCGAAGATCGACCAGGCGAGTGCCGCCACCACGAGCGCGTAAGGGACATGGCCGATGAAGGGCAGCACCGTCACGTCCATCGAAAGCCGGAACAGGACGGGAAGGAAGGCGATCAGCGTCATCACCGACGAGACGAGGCTGACGCCCAGCCCCTCGACCGTCGAGGAGAAGCGCATCGTATCTTCCTGGACGCGCTGCGAAGCCCCCTCGATGTGGCGCAGCACCGACCAGCGCGCCATGTAGTACTCGTTCATCGCCGTGCGCCAGCGGAAGATGTAGTGGCTGATGAAGAAGTAGTTCAGCACGCCGACCGTGACGGCGACGAAGGCGATGCCGGCGAAGGTCAGCATGCCGCCGAAGAGCTGGTCGATCGTGACGCTCCCGGCCTTCGACAGCGCCTTCTGGATGAGGTCGTAGAACGGCCCGTACCAGGCATTGATCGCGACCGAGACCTGCACGTTGAAGTAGGTGACGAAGATGATCAGCGCCGTGCCGAGGATCGACCAGGTCTGCCAGCGGTGCGGCCGGTACCAGAACCAGAACGCCGCGAAGACGAAGGTGATCAGCGCATAGTAGATGTAGAACCAGAGGAACTCGGGCGACCAGAAGATGGAGACGCCGACGATCGGCGGCGTGCCGGCCGGGGGCGGCGGCAGTCCGATCGCCGCGCCCCAGCTCTCGGCGCTACCATACCACAGAGCGATGGCGAACAGCGTCCAGAGAGCCGCCGAGGAGAAGAAGAGCTTCGGCTGCGGGAAAAAGGATTTGAACACGTCCGTTCGTCCTGTCCGGTTTGGCCTTCGAGCGCTGCCTTAGACCATTTCGGGGATTCTTCGAATCGGCAACTGGCCTTCGTCCGCGTTTCGATCGTGACGAAAGGCTTGCCTTGCGGCGCCGGCGCTTGAGCAGATAGCCCACGCACTGCGCGCCGCCGCTGGCATGACGGCGCGGGGCCGCAATTGCAAGTTACCTTTTTGCAATAGGACGGCGGCGTCAGGCGAGCGCGCGGCGGACCGTCAGGATGATCAGCGCAGAGAGCACGAGGCCGGCGGCGGCGGCAAGGCTGCCGAGGGTGAAGCTGCCGGTCCATTCCGCCAGATATCCGGCGACGATCGGCCCGAGGATCTGGCCGATGCCGAAGGCGGCGGTCATGAAGGCGAGCGCCCGGCGCGGGCTCTCGGGCGCGAGCACGCGGCCGATCTGCAGGCCGTAGGCCGTCACCATGATGAAGGTGCTGCCGAGGAGGAGGCCGCCGATCAGCGGTCCGGCGGGAAGCGGCATGAGCACGCTCGCCGCGACGCCGATCGCCTCGACAACGCAGCCCGCGGTGAAGGTCGCGACGAGGCCGAAGCGCCGCGCGGCCGGCGCCCAGAGCGCGACGGAGGGAAGCGCCGCGAGCCCGGTGACGAGCCAGACCAGCGCCTCGAAGGCGTGGCCGCCATGCTGCGCGCGGACGATCGCAACCAGGAAGGTGGCGGTGACGATGTAGCCGAAGCCGAAGATGCCGTAGGCGAGCGTCGTCGCGACCAGATGGCGCGTCCAGACGAGGGGCGGTTCACGCCGGGCCGCGCCGCTCCTGACGAGACCGGAAGGAAGCAGGCTCTGGACGATCAGGAACCCGATCGCGGCGAGCACAAAGCCGCCGATCCAGCCGCTCCGCCAGCCGCCATGCAGCGCGCCGGCGAGGATCCCGACCATCACGGACGAGACGGCGATGCCGAGACCGACGCCGCCGAAATGCGCCGACTGCACATGCGCCTTGCCGGCCGCCGCGCCGTGGCCGAGCACGATGCCGGTCGTGAAGACCATGACGAACGCGCTGGCGACGCCGGCGAGGAAGCGGATGACGACGAAGGCCGGCACGTTCGTCACCAGCGCCATTGCGAGCAGAAGGACTGCCGTTGCGGCCACCGAGCCGACGCCGAGGCGGCGCTCGTGACCGGCAGCCCAGCCATAGGCGGCGACGACGGCGCCGAAGAGATAGCCGAGATAGTTCGCCGAGGCGATCCAGCCGGCTTCCGCGGCGGAAAGGTGAAGCCCTTCCATCATGCCGGGCAGGATCGGCGTATAGGCGAAGCGACCGAGGCCCATGGCCGTCGCCATCGCCACGGAACCGGCGACGGCGGTTCGGGTGAGGGAGGGCGCGGACCTCGCAGCGGACATATCCATGGCCCCGCGTCTATCGCACCTGCGAAGAACGAAGACAATCGGATTGGATTGATCGGTCGGACAGAATTTCTGATCGAATCAGCGCCGCCTTCGGCGGCTGGCACATGATTTGGCGAATCGTGCGGATCGGATTAACTGGTGCGGCGCATTGCACAACAGATGAGGAGACGCGCCATGAGCGACCGCACCGCAACCGAGACCGTCGTCGTCACCGGGTCGACCAGCGGCATCGGCCTCGGCATCGCCACGGCCTTCGCAAGGAAAGGCTTGAACGTCGTCCTCAACGGCTTCGGCGACGAGGCGGCGGTCGAGGCGACGCGCGCGAAGCTCGACGGCCTCGGCTCCGGAAAGGTCATCTATCACGGCGCCGACATGACCAAGGGGGAAGAGATCGCCGACATGATCCGGTCGGCCGAGACGGCATTCGGCAGCGTCGACGTCCTTGTCAACAATGCCGGCATCCAGCACGTGGCGCGCATCGACGAATTCCCGGCGGAGAAGTGGGATGCGATCATCGCGATCAACCTCACCTCGAACTTCCACGCGATCCGTGCCGCCCTGCCGGGCATGCGGGCGCGCCGGCACGGGCGGATCATCAACATCGCATCGGCGCACGGCCTCGTCGCCTCGCCCTTCAAATCGGCCTATGTGGCGGCGAAGCACGGCGTCGTCGGGCTGACGAAGACCGTGGCGCTCGAGGTCGCGCGAGAGGGCATCACGGTCAATGCCATCTGCCCGGGCTACGTGCTGACGCCGCTCGTCGAGAAGCAGATCCCGGACACGGCGAAGGCGCGCGGCATGACCGAGGAGGAAGTCAAGACGAAGGTCATCCTGGACGCGCAGCCGACGAAGGAGTTCGTGGCGATCGAGGACGTCGCAGCCTATGCGCTGTTCCTCGCAAGCGACGCGGCGAAGTCGATCACCGGGGCCTCCGTCACCATCGACGGCGGATGGACCGCGGAATAAGCAGCAGCCGCGAGGGCCCCCTTCAGGTCCCGGAATAGCTTTCATACTATATAGCTTTGGTGCTATAGAAAAATGTGGACGGTCTTATTTCATCCGGATTTCGGGCCGGAGTTCGATGCGATGCCAGAGACCGTCCAAGACGCGATACTCGCCCGAGCTCTGCTTTTGGAACAAGAAGGGCCACGGCTGGGACGACCTTTCGTCGATACATTGAAAGGTTCCCGCCACGCAGGAATGAAGGAGCTTCGCTTCGACTCGGACGGCGGCACATGGCGAGTGTGCTTTGCATTTGATCCAGTACGACGAGCCGTTCTTTTGGCCGCGGGCGACAAGGCCGGGGCCAATCAGCGGCGGTTCTATACTAAGCTCATCGCGGTGGCTGATGCGCGATTCCATCAGCATCTTCGTTCCTTGGGAAAAGGATCATGATCAGGACTCTTGATGAACAGCTGGCAAGACTTCCGGCGGAACGGCGCGCAAAAATCGAAGCTGAGGCCGCGCGACTTGCCGAAGAATATGCAACGCTCAAGGACCTCAGAAGGGCACGGGAGATGACGCAGGCGGCTCTGGCGGAGACGCTGCACGTCAATCAGGTCAGCATCGCAAAGCTGGAGAAGCGAAGCGATCTCCTGCTTTCGACTTTGCGCAATTATGTCCAGGCAATGGGCGGTGAACTGGAACTGGTCGTGAAGTTTCCTGGCAAAGCGCCGATCCGCCTTCAGGGTATCAGCGAGGTGGCACAGCCACGGGAATAGGGGCCCCTCGCTGATAATTCAGCTCGGCTCCGTCGGAGCGTCGACCTCGTACCGATCCTCGTACGCGACGATTTCAAGGTTCTCGCCGGGGCCGGCGCGGTCGACGATGATGAACGCGGCAGCCTCCCACAGCGCCATCATCGGGTGGTGCCAGACGTTGCGGGCGTACTGGACGCCCTGCCTGCCGCTCGCGAGGAACGCCCTTGGTCGACCGGGACGGCCGCTTTCGTCGTCCGCCACGAGGAGAAGCCAGGGGCGATCCTGCAGCGGATAGAAGACCTGGCTGCCGAGCGGGTGGCGCTCCATCATGGTCACCACATAGGGGAACGGGCGCGGCCGGCCGCGGAAGAGGCTGACGATCGTGCGTCCGCCCTCCGTCTCGACGTCCGTCGTGACCAGCGCATGAAAGCGCTCCGTCGTGCCGCCATTCGTGAGCACCGTCTCGGCCCCTTCGGCCTCGACGACGGTGCCGTAGGGCCGAAACGCCTCCTTCGTCAGGGGCTCGAGCTTCAGGCGTTCCATCAGGCGGCCTTCCCGGCCGCAGCCGGCCTATGGTGTTCACGCCAGTGGCGGGCGATGTCGATCCGGCGCGCGACCCAGACCTTGTCATGGCCGCGGACGTAATCGAGGAACCGCGCCAGCGCGACCGCACGGCCTGGCCGGCAGACGAGGCGGCAGTGGAGCCCGATGGACATCATCTTCGGGCTGCCGGCGACGCCCTCTGCATAGAGCATGTCGAAGCTGTCCTTGAGGTAGGTGAAGAACTGGTCGCCGCAGTTGAAGCCCTGGGCCGTCGCGAAGCGCATGTCGTTGGCATCGAGCGTGTAGGGCACGATCAGATGCGGCCCCTTCGGCCCCTTCACCCAGTAAGGCAGTTCGTCCGCATAGGAATCGGCGGAGTAGAGGAAGCCGCCCTCCTCCATGACGAGCTTCAGCGTGTTGTCGGAGGGCTTGCCCTGGTAGATCCCGAGCGGCCGCGATCCGGTCGCTTCCGTGTGGAGCCGGACGCAGTCGGCGATGTGCCGGCGCTCCTCCTCCTCCGAAACGTCCTTGTATTCCAGCCAGCGCAGGCCGTGGCTCGCAATCTCCCAGTCGGCCTCCTTCATGGCCGCGATGGCTTCGGGATTGCGCGCCAGCGCGAGGGCCACGCCGTAAACGGTGACGGGCATCTCGCGCTCGGTGAAGAGCCGCCAGATGCGCCAGAAGCCGGCGCGGGCGCCGTATTCGTAGATCGATTCCATGTTGAGGTTGCGCTGCCCCGCCCAGGGCTGCGCGCCGACGATTTCCGAGAGCAGCGATTCGGATGCCGCATCGCCGTCGAGGACGCAGCTTTCGCCGCCTTCCTCGTAGTTGACGACGAACTGCACGGCGAGGCGGGCCTCGCCGGGCCATTGGGGATGCGGCGGCGTGCGGCCGTAGCCGATCAGGTCGCGCGGGTAGTCGTTCGATTTCATGGGAAACCTGGTCATCTTCGGGGAGGCGCGAACCGTAGCATCGCCCGACGAAAAGTCGAGAGCGGACGGAGGGATTTGTCGCCCTACGGCGCGTTTGCCCCGGCGGCCTCGCGGATCGCCGACCGGATGATGCCGGCAAGCCGGCCGATGCCATCGGCGATGGCCCCGGAGTTGTCGATGATCAGGGCATCTTCGGGAAGCGCGACCCACCCCGAGCCCTGGCGGGCAAGGCGGTCGACGATTTCCTGCTCGCTTTCCCGTCCCCGCAAGGCGAGACGAGCGGCAAGCAAGTCATGGCGCGCCGTGACGCCAACGACGACGCAGTTGGCGTAGCGGGCGCGAAGAAGCGGCAAGGCCTGGCGCGAGCCATTGAGGACGGCGACGTGGCCTTCCTCGAGATGCGCGTCCACGGAAACCGGAATCCCGTAGCACAGGCCGTGGGCTTCCCAGGTGACGGCAAAGGCGCCGGCCTTGCGAGCGTGCTCGAAGGATTCCCGGTCCATCGGCTCGTGCTCCTCGCCACCCGCATCCGCCGGTCGCGTGATCGCGCGGCGCACAAAGAGAACGTCGTCGCGTGGCGCGAAACCTGCGCGCACGCCGGAGATCAGGCTGTCCTTGCCGGCGCCGCTCGGCCCCACGACGGCGACGAGCGCTCCGGTCCGGATCGGCAGGCGGCCCGTCCCGGCCGAGCCGATCGCCTCGCCCGCCTGCGGGACCACGACGTCCGTTTCACCGCGCATCCCGCCTGCTCCTCGTTGATGCTCGGGCCCGCCGCGCAGCGGGTCGAAACGGCTTCATAGTCGACATCTGCGAACGTAGCACGACGCGGCCGGCGGGTTCACCCTCCGTCGGGGCTGAATGGCGGTTTGCATGACCGCGGGTCAGGCGAGCAGCCGCGCCGCATCGCCTCCCAGCCAATGACGCACCTTCTCGCTGAGCTTCTCGGGGCTGATCGGCTTGGAGAGGTAGTCGTCCATCCCCGCCTCCATGCAGCGCTCGCGGTCGCCCTTCAGGGCGTGGGCCGTGACGCCGACGATCGGAACGTGCGTCCCGGTCTCCGCGTCGATCACGCGGATCGCGCGTGTCGCCTCGTGGCCGTTCATCTTCGGCATGGAGACGTCCATGAGGATCATGCGCGGGCGATGCGTGCGATAGGCGGCAACGGCCTGCTCTCCGTCGTCGACGATCTTGTAGGTGAAATCGAGGTCTTCGAGGATCTGGCTGAAGACGATCTGGTTCACCTCGTTGTCCTCCGCCACGAGGATGTCGAGCGCGCTCTGTTCCTCCGCTGCGCGTACGGCGCCGGGGACGGCCGGGATCGCCGGAACGGGCGCCGCGGGCCTTGCGTCCGCCGCCGCGGCGTTGCGCCGGAGCGGGTCGATGGCGCGGCCGGAATTCTGTTGGGCCTGCTGCAGGACCGCCACGATCGTCTCGAGCAGGAGCGAGGAGCGCGCCGGCTTCATCAGATGAGCCTGGATCCGCATGGCGGCGAAGCGCTGCTCGTCCGCCCTGATGTCGATCGAGGTCAGCATGATGACCGGCGTGCCGCAGAGTTCCGGGTCGTCTCGCAGCGCGAGCGCGACATCGGCGCCGTTCATCACCGGCATGTGGTAGTCGAGGATGACGGCGTCGACGCAGAAGTCGAGGCTCCGCGCGACGCGCAACACCTCGAGGCCCTCCATGCCGCTCGCCACGGCGCAGCCGTCGAAGCCCCAGGCGGTCAGCTGCTCCATCAGGATGTCGCGGTTGACCGCGTTGTCGTCGATGACGAGGATGCGGGCGCCCGTGACGTCGATCGGCAGCGGCCGCGGCTTCGGCGCGCTCCGGTCCATCGGCAGGTCGATGCTGACGGTGAAGGCGGAGCCTTTGCCCAGCTCGCTCGCAACCTCGATGCGGCCATCCATCATGGCGACGAGACGCGCCGCGATCGCGAGGCCGAGGCCGGTGCCTTCATGGCGGCGCGTCGAGGAGCCGTCGACCTGGCTGAACTTCTCGAAGATGCTCTGGAGCTTGTCCGTGGGGATGCCGATGCCCGTATCCTCGACCCGGATGACGAGCGCCGCGACGTCGTTCGGCCGCCGCTCGGCGCTGACGTCGACGAGCACATGGCCGACCTCGGTGAACTTCACGGCGTTGCCGAGGAGGTTCGTGATGATCTGGCGCACGCGGCCGGCATCGCCGATGACGCGTTCCGGCAGGTCGGGCGCGGCGCGGACGATGAGCTCGATGTCCTTCTCCGCGATCTGCGACGAGACGAGCGTGGCGACGTCCTCCACCGATTCCGCCAGATTGAACGGTGCGGGATCGAGCACGAGCTGGCCCGCGTCGATCTTCGAGAAGTCGAGGATGTCGTTGATGATCGTCAGCAAGGCGTTGCCGGACTTCACGATGACGTCGGTGAAGGTCTTCTGCCGGGTATCGAGCGTCGTGCGGGTCAGAAGCTCGGCCATCCCGAGAACGCCGTTCATCGGCGTGCGGATCTCATGGCTCATATTGGCGAGGAACTCCGACTTCGCCCGGTCGGCGAGCTCCGCCTTGACCAGCAGTTCCTCGAGTTCCTCCTCGCGCTGCTTCGTCTCGGTTATGTCCGTATAGGTCGTCACCATCGAGCCGTCGCCGCCGGGCTTCGCATCAATGCGCAGCCAACGGCCGCTCCTCGTGCGCCGTTCGATGTGGTGCGGACGGCGATTGCGGCCGTCGGCGAGGATGCGCCCGACGATCTCTCGCGTCGCCGCCGCGTCACCGTATTCGCCGCGTTCGGCGAAGTGACGGATCATCGCCTCCCAGCTCATGCCCGGCGCAATCTCGTCCCGATCGGCGTCGGTGAGTTCGTGGAACGCCTGGTTGGTGAGCCGGATCTCGTCGTCGTAGATGCAGAGCCCCTGCGCCATGGCAGAGGTCGCCTCGCGCATCATGCTGCTCGTCTGCTCGAGCGCCTGCCGGGCCGCCTCGAGTTCCTTCTCGCGTGCCTTCTGCTCGGTGATGTCATAGTGGCAGATCATCCGCTTGCCCATCGACAGCGTGCGGACGGAATAGATCAGCGTGCGCCCTTCGGAGAGCGTCATCTCGCGCGGCTTGACCTCGCAGGAGCGAATCTCCGAGATGCGGGCAGCCACATACTCCTCCCAACCGGCATCATCGACGGCGTAGACGCCCTGGTCGCGCCGGATATCGAGAAGGTAACGGGCGGGGCGGCCCCTGATGTCGGCGTCCGGTACCGGTCCCCAGATCGTGAAATAGGCGTCGTTGGCCATCTCGATGCGATCGTCCTCATCAATGACGACGACGCCCATGTCGAGCGCGTGCAGCACCTTCTCGAGATCGGAGCGGCTCGCCTCCGCCTCCCGCCGCGCGTTGAAGAGCTCGACTTCTCGCTGCTTGTGAGCGGTGATGTCGAGGCTGGAGCCGATCATGTAGGTGCGGCCGTCGGCCGTGCCGACCCGCGTCTTGCGCGAGACCAGCGTCAGCTTCTCGCCGGTGCGGCGCGTCAGCGCTTCTTCCTGTTCGCAGATCTCCCCCGTCTCCAGGACGCGCTGGTCCTGCGCCATGAACGGCAGGCCTTCGTCGCCGAAGAGATCGACATCGGTCTTGCCGAGCACCTCCTCGGGGGCAACGCCGGTCAGCGTCGAATAGGCCCGGTTGATGAAGACCAGCCGGAAATCCTCGTCCTTGACGTATGTCGAGTTCGGCAGCTCGTCGAGGACGGCCTTGTAGAGCTGCACCTCGTCGATCTGCTGCCTGATCTCGGTGATGTCCATGCGGACGCCGATCATCGAGCCGTTGACGATGCGGCGCGAGACAGCCTTGATCCAGCGCCCGTCCGACAGCTGCTCCACCGTCTCGTGCAACGCCCTGTGGTGCAGTCGAAGCCGCTCGCTGACCCACGCCTCGCGGTCGTCCGCCGACGCGGACGCCACGCCGGCGAGCGCGCGATTGTCGTAGAGAGTCTCGAGCACGTGGCGCAGCGACGTCCCCGGGACGAGCTCCGGCATCAGGCCGCGGAACATCTCCTTCATGCGCTGATTGGCGAAGACGAGCCGGTCGTCGGGGCCATAGATGATGATGCCGGCGTCGACCTGGTCGAGCGCGAGCCGCAGCATGTCGTCCGCGACATCGCCGAGGCCGTCGGCCGGTGCGCAAGGCAGCGCGGGAACAGGCTTCGTGGCCGGCGCGTAATGGAGGCCGGCATAGGGTTCGAGCCGGCCGACGATGAAGGTCTCACCGCTCGCCTCGCGCTCGCGGCGGATACGGATGCGATAGCGCTCCCCCGTCAGCGGCGCGGTGAAGAGAGCGGTCTGGTCCTTGCCGAAGACGAGGCTGCGCCGTTCCTTCTCGTCGCGATCGGCGGTCGCCTCGTCGGGTTCGTCACGCGTGGCGAGCAGCGCATCCGCCGGCACCCCGGCAAGCGCCGCATAGGCCGCGTTGACGGCGGCGTAGCGCATCTCGCTGTTCTTCACGTAGCAGGGATCGGGGCACGCTTCGATTTCGGCCACCATGGCGCCGAACACGCCGTCCGTCCCCTCTTTGCGATCGTCGGTCACGCCTTGCCCCATCGTCCCTTCCGCCCCCGAGCGGCGAGACTCGCATGGCGGCTTGAACAAAGCGTTAACCATGCTCACGGATCTGTGAAGCCGGCTTCTCGACGAGAGATGGCCGCGGCGGTGGGGCGGCTCCTGCGCGCCTTCTTTGTCAGCCCGGGGTCAGGCCGCGCATGCGCTCCGAACGGCGCCGCATGAGTTCCATGCCGGTCAGCAGGATCACCGAGATCAGGACGAGGATGGAGGCGATCGCCAGGATCGTCGGGCTGATGTTCTCGCGGAGGCCGGAGAACATGCGCACGGTCATCGGCGTCTGGGCCGGACCGGCGAGGAAGATCACCACCACGACCTCGTCGAGCGAGGTGATGAAGGCGAAGAGCGCGCCGGAGATCACGCCCGGCAGGAGCAGCGGCAGGATGACCCTGAAGAAGGTCGTGACCTGGTTCGCCCCGAGGTTCTGCGCCGCGCGGATCAGGCTCTGGTCGAAGCCCGACATCGCGGCCGTCACGGTGATGATGACGAAGGGCGTGCCGAGCACGACATGCGCCATGATGATCGAGAAGAAGGTGCTCGTCAGGTTGAGCCGCGCATAGAAGGAGAAGAGCGCAGCGCCGGTGACGATCAGCGGCACGACCATCGGCGAGATGAGGAGCGCCGTGATCGCCGCACGGGCCGGCATCTGCGGGCGGCTGAGGCCGATGGCCGCGACCGTGCCAAGCGCTGTCGCGATGATCGTCGAGGAGGTGGCGATGAAGAAGGAGTTGCGGATCGACGACATCCACTCCCGGCTCGAGAAGAGCTCGTGGTACCAGCGCAGCGAGTAGCCGGCCGGATCGAGGTGCAGCATCTTCGGCGTGAAGGTGAAATAGGCCTCCGCGTTGAACGACAGCGGGATGATCACCAGGATCGGGAAGATCAGGAACAGGAGGATCAGCGCGCAAATGATGCGGAACGCGTAGTACCAGGCGCGTTCGCCGGTCGAGGCATAGGCCGGAAGAGCCATGACGTTCCCTCCCCTCAGCCGAACTTCAGGCGGTCGACGCCGATCAGCTTGTTGAACGCCCAGTAGAAGATCAGGACGAAGGCAAGCAGGATTGTCGAGAGCGCTGCGGCGAGCTTCAGGTTGGCGAGCGAGCTCTGCATGTTGTCGGCGATCATGTTGGAGATGAAGATGCCGGAGTCGCCGCCGACCAGCGCCGGCGTGATGTAGTAGCCGATCGCCAGGATGAAGACGAGCAGCACGCCCGCCGCCAGCCCCGGGATCGTCAGCGGCATGTAGACCTTGCGGAACGCCGTCACCTGGTTTGCGCCGAGCGAGCGGGCGGCGCGCATGTAGGACGGCGGGATCGTCTTCATCACCGAATAGAGCGGCAGGATCATGAAGGGCAGCAGGATGTGCGTCATCGCGATGATCGTGCCGACCTTGTTGTAGATCATGTTCAGCCGGTGCTTGTCGTCGATGACGTGAAGCCAGACGAGGATGTCGTTGATGACGCCGTGCGACTGGAGGAGCACGATCCATGCCGAGGTCCGCACGAGCAGCGATGTCCAGAACGGCAGGAGCACGAGGATCATCAGGAGGTTCGAGACTCTCAGCGGCTGCGTCGCCAGCAGGTAGGCGACGGGATAGCCGAGCAGGATCGTGAAGCCGGTGATGACGGCGCTCATCCAGACTGTGCGGAAGAAGAGCAGCCGGTAGATGCGCGAACCCTCCGGCTTCTGCACGACGTCGCCGTGGCTGTTGTACTCGAAGTCCGTCGCGAGGAGGTAGTAGAGCGGCGTGATTCGGCGCGTCGAGCGCTTGATCAGGTGCCACATGTCGAGGTTGCCCCAGTCCTTGTCGGCAGCGAGGAAGGCGGCCTTGAACGGCGCCTTCAGCTCGTCCGCCTTGCGGCTCATGCGCATGAACATGGAGCGCGTGCCGGGCAGTTCGCGGTTGACCGTTGCCGCGACGCGGCCGATCGTCCGGTTCTTGACCGCGGTCTGCATGTCGGCCGCAAGGGCGGCGAAGACGTCTTCGTCGGGGACGCCGTTTCCGCTCCAGCCCGAGATCGCGCTCGACGTCTCCGGCAGGAAGTTCGCCACCTCCGGATTATAGACGGAGCGGGAGATGAACTGCACCAGCGGGAAGGCGAAGGTCACGAGAAGGAAGAGGAGGATCGGCAGGACGAGGTAGAAGGAGCGCCGGCGCGCCACGCTCTGCGATCTCCTCAGCGCCTCCTTCAGCGAACGCCCGTCGCGCGTCGTCAAGGGTTGCCCGGGGGCTTGCGCAGGGACAGGACCTGCCGTCACGTCTACCATGGAACGAGCCGTCTCCTGTTGATCTTGAAGACGGGCCGACCTCCCCGGCCGGCCCGCATATTGCATATTATCGACAGGCGCCGTTACTGCGCGAGCCAGGTGTTGAAGCGCTCCTCCAGAGCATCGCCGTAGTCGGCCCAGAAGTTGGCGTTGAACATCACCGCCTCCTTCATGCGATCGGGACGGGTCGGCATCTGCTGCTTCATGTCGATGTCGGTGCCGTGGTACTTGCCGACGAGGGGAGTGGAGGATTCGCGGGCCGGGCCGTAGGAGATGTACTGGGCCTGGTCGGCCAGGCGCTGCGTGTCGGTCGAGAACTTGATGTAGTCCTTGATGAGCTTCATCTTGTCCTCGGGCTGGCCGACCGGGATCACCCAGCCGTCGACCTCGAACATCTGCTTGTCCCACATGATGTCGAAGGGCTGGTGCTCCTGCTGGGCGGCGTCGAAGATGCGGCCGTTGAAGGCGGTGGCGATCACCGCTTCCGTGTCGGCAAGCATCTGCGGCGGCTGGGCGCCTTCGTCCCACCAGATGACGTCCTTCTTGATCTTGTCGAGGCTCTTGAAGGCGCGGTCCTGGCCTTCCTTCGTGGCGAGGACCTTGTAGACCTGGTCGGCCGGCACGCCGTCGGCGATCAGCGCCCATTCGAGGTTCTTCTGCGGGATCTTCTGCAGCGCCCGCTTGCCCGGGAACTTCTTCAGGTCCCAGATGTCCTTGATGGTCTGCGGGCCGCCGTTCGGGAAGGCCCTGGTGTTGTAGGCGAAGACCGTGGAATAGAGGATCTCGGGGATGAAGCAGTCGCCGATCGTGCCCTTGACGAAGTCCTCGGAAGCCGGCTTGCCGTCCGGCGCGGGCTTCATCCACTCATCGGGCTTGATCTGCATCACGAGGCCTTCGTCGCAGGCGCGCTGCGCGTCGGACTGCAGGAGATCGACGATGTTCCAGCTCACGTTCTTCGCCTCGACCTGCGAGCGGATGCCGGACAGGCCGCTTGCCGACTTGTCGACGTGCTGGATCTGGACGCCGGTCTTCTTCGTGAACGGCTTGTCGTAGGCCTCGTTCTGCGACATCGAATAGGCGCCGCCCCACGAGACGATCGTCAGGCTGTCGGATGCGGCATGGGCGGCGGCGGTGAGCCCGCCGACGGCCACCGCGGCAGCCAGCACAAGTTTCAATTTCATTCTTGTTCTCCCTCTGTTGAACCTTCCGGACAGGCCTCCGGCTGGCAACTCCCGCTGCGGCCGGAGGCCACTGCGCGCCATCAGGCGACCGCGTCGAGCGCCTTGCAGTCGCGCGCCGCCCAGCCGATCTTCGCCATCTGGCCCTCGGCGAGCTGCCGCTTCTGTCCGCGGTTGCGCACCTTGGCGACGAACTCCGGATTGCCGGCGACGCTCATGCGCACGCGAATGTGATCGCCGAGATAGATGAGTTCCTCGATGCGGCCCGACACGATGTTGTCCATGTCGTCGGTGATGTCGAACTCGACGCGCTCCGGCCTCAGCGACAGCGTCGTGTGGTCGCCGACGCTGCGCACGTTGATCTTCTCGGCCTTGAGGAGCGTGCCGTCGGCCAGGCGCACGTCGCACAGCGTGCCGTTGACGGATTCGACCTTGCCGGTCAGCTTGTTGTTCTCGCCGATGAACTGGGCGACGAACGAGTTCTGGGGCGATTCATAGAGGGAATCGGGCGTCGAGAGCTGCTGGATCGTGCCGTTGTTGAAGACGGCGACCCGGTCCGACATCGTCAGCGCCTCGGTCTGGTCGTGCGTGACGTAGACGACGGTCACGCCCAGGTTCTCGTGGATGTGCTTGATCTCGTACTGCATCTGCTCGCGGAGCTGCTTGTCGAGCGCGCCGAGCGGCTCGTCCATCAGCACGAGATCAGGTTCGAAGACGAGAGCGCGGGCGACCGCGACGCGCTGCTGCTGGCCGCCGGAGAGTTGGGAGGGACGGCGGTTTCCGAAGGCCGGCAGTTCGACCATCTCCAGCGCCCGCCTGATCTTCTCCTGCTGCGTCGCCTTGTCGATGCCGCGCACCTGCAGCGGAAATGCCAGGTTCTCCGCCACCGTCATGTGCGGGAAGAGCGCGTAGTTCTGGAACACCATGCCGATGCCGCGCTTGTGCGGCGGCACGTCATTGATCGGCCGGCCATTGAGGAAGATCTCTCCGGCTGTCGCGGGCTCGAAGCCGGCCAGCATCATCAGGCACGTGGTCTTTCCCGAACCCGAGGGACCGAGCATCGTCAGGAACTCGCCGCGCTCGATGTCGAGGTTGAGCTCCTTCACGACCAGCGTCTCGCCGTCATAGCTCTTCTGCACCTTGTCAAACCTGACATCGGCGCCGCGCTCTGCCACCATCGCTGTTCCCTTATCGTTATTGCCCCTACTCAAGCACATCGAAACCGCGTTTTCGAGGCCTCTTTTGACGCCTCGTGTCGCAAATTTTTCATTGAACGGCAAATCGCCGCCATGCCTTTCACCAGAAAGACGGGGAAAACCTGCTCCTTCCGACGTCTTCGCAATTTTTGCCGCTGTTTCATCCATCTTCTGCGTTTTTCTCCGGATTTTCCGCGGCGACACGCGCCGTCGCAGGCCCGACTGATCTCGCACCGGCCGCCCGATCGCGGCGAGCGCACCGGAAACCGGTGTGCACGCGCTTCACAGCCGTGAAAGCCGATGCTAAGGCATTCCCAAAAATCGCCTGGCGGATTGCCGACCAGGCCCAAGAAGCAATCAAGAAGATCGGGACCCGTCCCAAGGACGATCCCCGGGAACACATGGGCAAGATCATCGAGGTCAGGAGCGTCTCCAAGCGCTTCGGCGGCTTCCATGCCGTCAAGGACTGTACATTGTCGGTCGAGGCCGGCTCCGTTACCGGGCTCATCGGTCCGAACGGCGCGGGCAAGTCGACGCTCTTCAACATGGTCGCCGGCAACCTCGTCCCGAGCTCTGGCACGATCCTGCTCGACGGGGCGGACGTGACGGGCCTGCCGGCGCACGAACTCTTCAAGCGCGGGCTGCTGCGCACCTTCCAGATCGCGCACGAGTTCTCTCACATGACGGTGACCGAGAACCTGATGATGGTGCCGGACCGGCAGAGCGGCGAAGACCTCGCCTCGGCCTGGTTCCGGCCGGGGCGCGTCGCGCGGGAGGAGGCGGCGATCCGGCGCAAGGCGGAGGAAGTGCTCGACTTCCTCAAGATCACGCATGTCAAGAACGAGCTCGCCGGCAATCTTTCCGGCGGCCAGAAGAAGCTGCTCGAGCTCGGCCGCACGATGATGGTCGACGCCAAGGTCGTGCTGCTCGACGAGATCGCGGCCGGCGTCAACCGGACGCTCCTCAACGACCTTGCCTCCAACATCGAGCGGCTGAACCAGGAGATGGGCTACACCTTCTTCGTGATCGAGCACGACATGGACCTGATCGCGCGGCTCTGCGATCCGGTGATCGTGATGGCCGCCGGCCAGGTCATGACCGAAGGCCACATCGCCGACATCCAGAGGAACGAGGCGGTGATCGAGGCCTATTTCGGCGGCTCGCCGACCGGCAACGCGACGACCGTTTCCGCCGCGCAGCCTGCCGGCAGCGGAGCGCCCGCATGAGCCTGCTGTCGATCACGGGGCTCCACGCCGGCTACGGCCAGATGACAATCCTCAAGGGCGTCGACCTGTCGCTCGACGAAGGCGAGATCGGCGTCATCGTCGGCCCGAACGGCGCCGGCAAGTCGACGACGCTAAAGGCGATCTTCGGCATGCTCAACGTCACCGAAGGCTCGATCGTCTTCGACGGCGAGGACATCACCGGCATCAAGTCGGAGAAGCTCGCCGCCCACCGCATCGCCTTCGTGCCGCAGGAGGCGAACGTCTTCGCCTCGCTCAGCGTCCAGGAGAACCTGGAGATGGGCGCCTATGTCCGGCGCGACAGCTATGCCCACGTGCTCGACCACGTCTACGACATCTTCCCGGACCTCAAAAGCAAGCGCCGGCAGCCGGCGGGCGAGCTCTCCGGCGGCCAGCGCCAGATGGTCGCGTTCGGCCGGGCGCTGATGATCGAGCCGAAGCTGATCCTGCTCGACGAGCCGACGGCAGGCCTTTCGCCGCTCTTCATGTCGGTGATCTTCGACCGGGTGATCGCCATCAACAGGACCGGCGTCACCGTGGCCATGGTCGAGCAGAACGCCAAGCAGGCGCTGGCGATCGCCCACAAGGGCTTCGTGCTCGCCAACGGCCAGAATTCCTATACCGACACCGGCGCCAACCTCCTCAACAATCCGGACGTGGCCCGGAGCTTCCTCGGTGGCTGAGGCGCTGCGCATGCCCTTGCCGCCGGGCGCCATGAGACAACAAGGGGCTTGATCGGGTGAACGCACTCGTCTTCTTCATCGACAAGGGGCTCGTCGCCGGCCTCATCATCGGGGCGATCTACGCGCTCGGCGCGATCGGCGTAACGCTGGTCTTCGGCATCCTGCGCTTCGCCCATTTCGCCCATGGCGACATGATGACGCTCGGCGCGCTGATCGCGCTGGTGCTTGCCGTGCTGATGCAGGCGGCCGGCTTCCATTCGCCGCTCGCCCTCGTCTTTGTCGCCATGTTCCCGGCGATGATCCTGACGGCGCTGATCGCGATCGGCTTCGACAAGCTCTTCTATAAGCCGCTGCGCGAGGCGGGCGCGCAGCCCGTCGTCGTCGTCATGGCGTCGGTCGGCGTGACGCTGATGCTGCAGGGCGCGATCCGGCTCTTCGCCGGCGTCTCGCCGCGCAACATGTTCATCGACCGGCCGAAGGCGATCTTCCACATCCCCTTCCCCGGCGCACACCGGTCGATCGTCATCACCGAGCCGCAGCTGATCCTCTTCATCTTTACGGCCGTCGCGGTGATCGGCCTGCACGCCTTCCTCACCCGCTCGCGGCTCGGCAAGGCGATGCGCGCCGTCTCGGACAATCCCGACCTCGCCCGCATCACCGGCATCAACACCGACCACGTCGTCTGGGCAACCTGGATCATCGGCGGGGCGCTCGCCTGCGCGGCCGGCACGCTGCTGTCGATGGACGTCACGCTGAAGCCCGACCTCTCGTTCAACATCCTGCTGCCGATCTTCGCGGCAACGATCGTCGGCGGCATCGGCCAGCCCTACGGCGCGATCGCCGGCGGCTTCCTCGTCGGCCTCTGCGAGTCGCTCGCGGTCTTCAACTGGTCGATCCTGTTTCGGCCGCTCCAGTCCGCCCTCTGGTTCAAGCTGCCGTCCGAACTCGAGCTGGTGCCGACCGAATACAAGCTGATGGTGCCGTTCCTCATCCTGATCATCGTGCTGATCTACCGCCCGACCGGCATCTTCAAGGGAAAGGTCTTCTAGCGATGGCGCACACCACGCTCGTTCCCGGCACGTCGGTGAAGAAGGGCATCGGCTCCCGCGACCTCGCCGCCTTCGGCGGCCTCGCCGTCATCGTGCTCGCCGTCTTCCTGACGCAGGGTTCGGTCTATTCGCTGCGCGTCATGGCGGAGGCCGGCTGCTACGCCATCCTCGCCCTCGGGCTGACGATCCAGTGGGGCTATGCCGGCCTCTTCAACGTCGGCGTCATGGGCTTCATCGCCGCGGGCGCCGCCTCGTCGATGCTGATCTCGTTCCCGTCGAACCCCGCCTTCTGGAACTCGCAAGGGCCTTTCCTCCTCGGCATCTTCATCCTCAAGCTCATCCTTTGCGGCGCGGCCGTCGCCGTCGCGAACAAGGCGGAGGTGATCGGTGTCGGAAAGCGGCTGAAGACGCTCGGCGTCGCCGTCGTGCTCATCCTCTCCTTCATCATCCTGTCGTCGCACATGGCGGTGATGGCGACGGTGATCGAGAGCAAGAGCGGCTGGATCGGCGGCTTCGGCCTGCCGGTCATCTTCGGCTGGATCGGCGCCGGCATCGTCGCCGCCCTCATCGCCTGGGGCGTCGGCAAGATCTGCCTCGGGCTGCGCGCCGACTATCTGGCGATCGCGACCCTCGGCATCGCCCAGATCATCAAGACCTTCCTCAAGAACGCCGACTGGCTGACGCGCGGCACGCTGACCGTCTCGCCGCTGCCCTGGCCGGTGCCGACGCCGGCGAACGGAGACTTCATCTTCGCGCGCAGCCTTTACCTGTGCGTCGTCGTCGTCGTCATGGCGCTCTTCTACATCGCGCTGCAGCGCGCCTACTACTCGCCCTGGGGCCGGATGATGCGGGCGATCCGCGACAACGAGGACGCGGCCGAAGCCATGGGCAAGGACGTGACCAGGCGCCGGCTGCAGATCTTCATCCTCGGCTGCGTGCCGATGGGCGTCGGCGGCGCGATGCTGATCCATTTCGCGCAGATCTACGATCCCTCCGCCTTCCTCGACCTGAACCACACCTTCCTGATCTGGGTGATGGTGATCCTCGGCGGCGCCGGCAACAATCGCGGCGCGATCTTCGGGGCGGTCTTCGTCTATATCGTCTGGACGATCTCGGAGCCCGTCGCGCTCTGGCTCTTCCACACCGGCGCCCATTACGGCCACGCCTGGTTCAACTGGCAGCCGCCGGCCGACCTCGACAGCCGCGCGCTGCAGATGCGGGTCGTCGTCCTCGTCCTGACTATCAAGCTGTTGCATATTTTTGCCCCGCGCGTCATCCTGCCGGAGCCGCAGGCGCGGCACCTATGGCTAGGGCGTTTCCAGGAAAAGTGGAAGCCGGTTTTCCGTCCGGAAACGCGACAAACAAGGGCTTAGATCGTTTTCGAGATTCATCGAAAACGCGAAAGCGATCTAAGCGGCGTCAGCCGAGCTGCCGGTAGGCGTCCATCGCCAGGGCGTGCAACTGGTCGCGCGGCAGGTCGCCGACGACGGCGCAGGCAATGTCTTCGTCCGTCCAGGAAAAGGCTTCGAGCGCGCCGTCCTTCGTGTAGCGGAAGGCGGTCTCCGGCTGTTCCTTCACCGGCACGACATAGAGCGTGACACGCCGGCCGGACTTGTCCTCGTACATGAACTGCGCGGCCGGGCTCGCACCGGCAGGAAGCAGCCGTCCGCCGACGAGCGCGAAGCCCGCGCCCTTCAGGTCGGGCACCGAGAGCGGCCGGTCGAGCCGCTTGGAGAGCCAGGCCTTCAGATGCGCCCGGTCGTCGCCGCGCACCTCGACCGGATGCACGACCTCGCCGGCATAGAGCGCATGCGCGTCGAGCGCCTCGGCGACCAGCGCGCCGCCGGCCGCCGCCGCTCCGCCTTCAGACCCGCCGTGGACGAGCCAGCCGGCTGCACCACCGGCAACAAGCAGGAACACGGCGGCGGCCGCCATGCGCCCGCCATTGGGTGTGCCCATGGTGCGCTTGCGTTCCAGATGGCGGATGTCGAGACGGGCGGGGACGGCTTCCGCCGCGACCGAGCCATAGAGGGCAGACAGCGCCTCGTCCTGGCGCCTCCAGGCGGCAACCGCCGCCGCGTCCTCGGGCGTGGCCGCGAGGTGCGCCTCCACCTTGGCCCGCCGCTCGGCGTCGAGTTCGCCGTCGGCATGGGCGAGCAGGTCGGTCTCGCTGATGATGCCGCCGTCATGCTTCATTTCACCGTCCTCAATCTCGGCGGCTCCGTCTCCGTCAGCCGGCGCAGCTCGGCCCGCGCCCGGCCGAGCCGGGACATCAGCGTGCCGATCGGGATGCCCAGGATATCGGCCGCCTCCGCATAGCTCATGCCCTCGAGCGCGACGAGCAGGAGAGCGGCCCGCTGGTCCTCGGGCAAGGTCTGCATGGCCCGCGCCGTCTCGGCCAGGGCGAGGCGTCCCGGCGCGGCGGAGCCGGTGAACGGCTCCTGGCGCGGCGAGATGCCGTCGAGGCCGACGGCGATGCCGCTGCGGCGCCGGTATCTCAGCTCGTTGCGGTAGATGTTCAGCAGCATGCGGAAGAGCCATGCCTTCAGCGGCCCGGTCGGGCGCCAGAGCGCACGCTTGCGCAGCGCCCTCTCGAGGCAGTCCTGGACGAGGTCATCGGCGCGGTCGGCGTCGTGCGTCAACGCGCGGGCGTAGCGGCGAAGCGCCGGCACGCATTCCTCGATCTCGTCCAGGAACCGGGACATGACGCGACAGGCTATTCCGTTGCCACGTGCCAGACGCCGCCGACGCCGTCGCCGGTCATGTCGCCGGGCTTCTTGTCGTTCTGCCAGCGATAGAGCGGCTTGCCGTCATAGGCCCACTGCCGCGAGCCGTCCTTGCGCTTGATGACCGAGAATTCGCCGGAGGCCGTCGCGCTCTTCTTCGCCTTCATCGGCGGCCACTTGGCGGCACACTGGCCGGTGCAGTTGGAGACGCCCTTGTCGTCCTTGTCGAAGGTGTAGAGCGTCATGCCTTTCGCGTCGGTGAGAACCTGGCCGTTGGCCGTCTTCATCATCTTCACCGGACCGGAGCCGTAGTCCTCGGCGTGGGCGGCGAAGACGAACATCGGAAGTGCAGCCGCGATGAGTAGAGCGCGTATCATTTTTTCCTCCTGAGCCGTTTTGAGCGGCCGCACCGGCCGCAGCGACAGGAACAACACCGGCGACGGACACTTAATCCGCTTTCGTTCATGAACGGCTGCCGTGCAGGGTCATGTCGAAGAGGACGACGTTCGAATAGATCGGCGTGCCGACATCCATGCCGTAGGGCGAGCGCAGCACCTTGCCGACGACGTGGAACGTCACCTTGGAGCCGCGGTGCTTCATCAGCGTCGCCGTGAAGCTCTCCTCGCGCGATTTGCCGCGGGCGGAGAGGATGCCGTCGATGCGGGCGCTCTCGCCGTCGATCGGGACGACGCGCGTCGAACGGAAGGTGATGACCGGGTAGTTCGCGGCGTCGAAGACGGCCGAGGAGCGCAGGAAGTCCTCGATGCGCGGCTGGGCCGCCACGACGCTTGCGGGCTTCAGCCTGAAGGCGACGCTGGAGCCGGCGACGTGCCGGGGATCGAGGTCGAACCAGCCCGAGAAGGAGCGGAAGTCGCCGACGATCCCGCCACCGCCGACCTGCGCAACGCTGAAGGCGATCGTCGAGGACGCCTCGATCCTGTAGTGGCCGGCGACATCGGCCAGCTCGGGCGCCGCCCGCGCGACCGGTGCAATCGCATAGAATGCGAGGGCGGCAGAGATCATGGACGTGGCCAGGCGCATGACGGTTCTCCTCCTTGCACGGCCGGAGGGCCGGCATCTTTCTTCGACAAGAACACCTCGGGCGGGCGGTTATTCCGCCGATCCCCGGCCGGCCTGGAAACCGTGCGTCGGATGGCCGCGCACTCGGTGCATGCTTTGTTCACGACACATTACGGCATTGTAATACGACCTCCCAAGTTCAGCCATATTTGCAGCACCTTTTTGCCTGCGGGCGGCCACATGGCTTTGGGTACGCCACCAAGTTGTTGATAATGCTTACAGTTTCGCAGGAGATTCAGATGGCCATAAGACGAGCGGCGCTCTCCGCATTGGTGATCGCGGGCGCGTCATTGCTGCTCAGCGCACCCCTCTATGCAGCCCCGGTTACCGGGACGGCCGCGAGCGGGATCACGAACCAGCTGAGCGGCCTCTGGCTGACGACCGGCTTTCCAAGCCGCAGCGCCGACGTCGGCAGCACGATCTCCCTGGACCTGACGCTGCAGAACAAGAACCTGCCGCCCGAGCGTGTCGGCCTGTCGCTCGATGGCCTGCCGGACGGCTGGAAGGCCGAGTTCGTCGGTGGCGGCGCCGAGGTCAGCGCCGCGATGGTCGGCACCGACGAGAGCAAGGACGTCACGCTGAAGCTGACGCCGCCGAAGGATGCGAAGGCGAGCACCTACGCCTTCAACGTCATCGGCAAGACCGACAGCCAGACGCTGAAGCTGCCGGTCTCGCTGACGCTGACTGCGCCGAAGGCCGCGAAGCTGACGCTCGAGCCGAAGCTGCCGGAGCTCCAGGGCACGACCTCCACCTCCTTCGATTTCGAGGCCGACCTCAAGAACGACAGCCTGAAGGACACGGTGGTCAACCTCTCCGCGCAGGCGCCGGACGGCTTCCAAGTCACCTTCACGCAGGGCTATGAGTCCCAGCAGATCGCCAGCCTGCCGCTCAAGGCGGGTGAATCAAAGACGATCAAGGCAAAGGTGACGCCGCCGCAGGACGTCTCGGCCGGCAAGTATCAGGTGCAGGTCGCCGCCCAGTCCGACCAGGCGAGCGCCGCGACCATGCTCCAGCTCGACATCACCGGCCAGCCAAAGGTGACCCTCGTCGGGCCGAACGGCATGCTCTCGGGCTCGGCGACAGCCGGCAAGGAGCGCGACTTCACCTTCACCGTCACCAATACCGGCACCAAGACGGCGCACGACGTCGCGGTCTCGGCCGACGTGCCGAGCGGCTGGAAGGCCGAGACGGAGCCGAAGACGATTCCGGCAATCGAGCCGAAGGGCAAGCAGGAGGTCTCCATTCACCTGACGCCGTCGAGCAAGGCGGTCGCCGGCGACTACATGATGACGGTCCGCGCCAATGGCGACGGCGCCTCCGACAGCGCCGACTTCCGTGTGACGGTCGAAACCTCGACGCTGTGGGGTGCGACCGGCGTCGGCGTGATCGCGGTGGCGCTGCTCGTGATGGCCGTCGGCGTGCGGAGGTATGGCCGCCGATGAGCACGCCCGTCGTCGAGGTGAAAAACCTCATCAAGCGCTACGGCCACGTCGAGGCGGTCGCAGGGCTCGACCTCTCCGTTCAGCCGGGCGAGGTGCTCGGCCTGCTCGGGCCGAACGGCTCCGGCAAGACGACGATGATCCTCGTGCTGCTCGGCCTCACCGAACCGACCTCCGGTTCCGTCCGCGTGCTCGGGCTCGATCCGCTGCGCCAGCCGCTCGCTGTCAAGAAAGCCGTGGGCTATCTGCCCGATTCCGTCGGCTTCTACGATACGATGACCGCGCGGGAGAACCTGCGCTACACGGCGCGTCTCATGGGGCTCGGTCGGGCGGACGCGGAACGGCGCATCGGCTCCGCGCTGGAGCGCGTCCGGCTCGACCGCGACGGCGACCGCTCCGTCGCCGGCTTCTCGCACGGCATGCGCCAGCGGCTCGGCGTCGCCGAGGTGCTCGTCAAGGATTGCCCGGTCGCCATCCTCGACGAGCCGACGAACGGGCTCGACCCGCAGTCGACGAGCGAGCTCCTCGGCCTCATCCGGCAACTGCGCGAGGACGACCGGACGATCCTGTTGTCGTCGCACATGCTGAGCCTCGTCCAGTCGATCTGCGACCGCGTGGCGCTGATCCACAAGGGCAGGATCGGGCTCACCGGCGACGTCGACACGCTCTGCTCGCACGTCATCGGCGGCGCCTTCGTCATCGAGGCGGAAGCGCACGGTCTCGACCTGCGCCAGGCGCTCGACGGCCTTGCGGATGCAGGCGAGATCGTCGAGACGAGCCGGGACGTCGTGCAGCTGCGGGCCACCACCGACATCCGGCCGGCGGTCGCCCGGCGCATCCTCGACGCGGGCGGCGAACTCGTCCGGCTCGCGATGCACCGGCCAAGCCTCGAGGACGTCTATGCACGCTATTACCAGGAGTTGAAGGATGCAGCGTGAAGGCTCACCCTGGCGCGGCGTCTCCACCGTCGCCTTCAAGGAGGCCGCCGACCACATGACGAGCGCGCGCATGCACTTCGTCATGCTGCTCGTGCTCCTGACGGCGGTTGGCGCGACCTACGGAGCGATCGGCCAGATCAAGAACACCATCGGTTCCGACCCGTTCCTGTTCCTCAGGCTGTTCACGACGGCTCGCCAGCCGCTCCCCTCCTTCGCCGGCTTCCTCGGTTTCCTGCTGCCGCTCGTCGCGATCGCGCTCGGCTTCGACGCGGTCAACGGCGAATACCAGCGGCGCACGATGAGCCGCATCCTGTCGCAGCCGATCTACCGGGACGCGCTGCTCGCCGGCAAGTTCCTCGGCGGCATGATCGTGCTCGGCATCTGCATCGTGACGCTGTGGCTGCTCGTCACCGGTCTCGGCCTGCTGATGCTCGGCCTGCCGCCGAGCGGCGAGGAGATCCTGCGCGGCATCGCATTCCTCGTCGTCTCGCTCGCCTACTGCACGGTGTGGCTCACGATCGCGCTGTGGTTCTCGAGCGTCTTCCGCTCGCCGGCGACGGCGGCTCTGGCAGCGCTCTCGCTGTGGCTTCTCTTCTCGGTCTTCTGGCAGATGATCGCGCCGCTCGTCGCCAACGCGCTGGTGCCGATCGACCCGCTGAACCCGATGACGGCGCTGACCCAGATCAACGTCGAGCATGCCATCGCGCGGCTGTCGCCGAGCGTGCTCTACGGCGAGATGCTGACCGGCATCCTGCATCCGGCGACCCGCTCGCTCGGTCTGCTCTTCCGCAGCCAGCTCGAAGGCGCACTGATCGGCGCGCCGCTGCCGGTGTCGGAGAGCCTGCTGCTCGTCTGGCCCGACTTCTCCGGGCTGATCGCCGGCACGGTGTTGGTCTTCACGCTGGCCTACGTCTCGTTCCAGCGCCAGGAAGTGAGGGCCTGAGGCCACCGCTTGAGCAACACGTGGGCGGCAGCACCACCGCCCACGCAGGGCACCGCGGTTTTCTGGGGCTTTCCCGCGGTGCCCACTCCTTTCCCTCGACGATCTGTTCAGTCCGTGGGCGCGTCGTTGACGAAGATCGCCGTGCCGTTCGCCGCCATCTTCTGGTCGAGCGTCGCCGCCTGGTCGTGAAGGTCCGGCACGGCCGCCATCGCCGCAGCCGACAGGCCCGGGCGCCGGAAGAAGGTGTAGGAGAGCGTCACTTCCGGGATCGTGCCGGCGAAACGGTCGGCGACGAGGCGGCGGTCGACATAGAAGACGAGCGGCATGCGGGCGCTCTCGCCGGGCCTGAGCTTCTCGGTCGGCAGGCAGAAATCCTCGACCTTGAAGAAATAGGGCGCGGCCCAGTCCGGCGTGACGTTGAACGTGGTCTGGACGACGATCGTCTTGCCGCTGTTGTTGGTGACATCGAAATAGACACGTTTCGGCGCGCCGATATCGGCCGTCACCGCCGGCTTCTC
This sequence comes from Pararhizobium sp., assembly GCA_051960215.1. Classification (GTDB taxonomy): domain Bacteria; phylum Pseudomonadota; class Alphaproteobacteria; order Rhizobiales; family Rhizobiaceae; genus Pararhizobium_B. The sequence continues at coordinate 7,002 of JBQCEN010000145.1, read as the reverse complement.
CGGCCGGAACGTCCAGTCGAGCCCGCTTGCCACGTTCGTGTCGAAGCGCACGGTCACCTTCTCGCCGATACCCTCGTGCGTCAGGCTCATCGTCCGCTCCGTCTGCGGCAAGGTCGCGCCGTAGCCGATATAGGAGACGAAGTCGCGATAGAGGATCGGCGAGACGGCGACGAGCGCGATCATGATTCCGACCACGCCGAGCGAGCAGAGGAGGACGAGCCGGTTTCGCCGCTTCATCTCCGCACTCTGCTGCATGACCTTCCTCCGACGAGATCCGCCGCAATCGGCTCCGGCGGCTCCCCTGCAATGGAAAGCGCCCGGACGCGTCAGGCGATCCGGGCGCTTTCGTTCCGATCAGGCGTCAGCGCCTACTGGATCTTGATCGAACCGTTGTCCTTCACGGCGCCGTCGGCGAGCACGACCTCGTCATAGATGCCGGCGACATCGCCGTTCTTGTCGAACTCGATCGAGCCGGTCGCGCCTTCGTAATTGACGTCCTTGCCGGCGTCGATCAGCTCCTTGGCCTTCTTCCACTCGCCGGGCAGGATGACCTCGCCCGGAGCCGTCGCGACATCGCGCACGGCGGCAGCGATCTTCGCGCGGTCCGGGCTGCCGGCCTTCTCGATCGCCATCGCGAGGATGAAGCTTGCGTCGTAGGCGTTGGCGACGAAGGTGCCGTCGGCCTTGAGGCCGGCCTTCTTCATGGCCTCCTGGTAGAGCTTCAGGCCCGGCACCTGCGGCGCGCTCGGCTTCGTCATCGTCAGCTTGCCCTCGATGCCGGGCACGCTCTTGGTCAGCGAGGCCGAGACCATGCCGTCACCGCCGAAGAAGGTGTCGAAATCGCCACCTTCGAGCGCCTGTCGCAGGATCGTCTGGCCCGAGCCGTCGGCATAGGCGAGCACGACCAGCGCTTCGGCGCCGGAAGCGGAAAGATTGCCGATCTCGGAGCGGTAGTCGGCCTTGCCGTCCTCATGCGCCTCGACGTCGGTCACCTTGCCGCCCTCGGCCTCGAAGGCCTTCTTGAAGGAATCGGCGAAGCCCTTGCCGTAGTCGTTGTTGACATAGGTCACGGCAACCGCATTCACGCCCTTCGACTTCACGAGATGGGCCAGCACCTGGCCCTGGAAGGCGTCGGATGTGACGGTGCGGAAGACGAGGTCCTTGTCCTTGAGGTCCGTCAGCGCCGGCGACGTGGAGGCCGGCGAGATCATCACGACACCGCCCGGAATCGCGGCATTGTTGGCGATCGCGATCGTCGCGCCGGAGCACTGTGCACCCATGATCGCCACCACCTTGTCGACATTGACGGCGCGGTCGCCGGCGTCCGCCGCCTTGGTCGCGTCGGCGCAGGTGTCGTCGAGGACGTCGGCCACCAGCTTGTCGCCCGACTTCCAGACGCCGCCCTGGTCGTTGACCTCCTTCAGCGCTTCCTTGCCGCCATCCATGATCGGCGGCGCGAGGCTCTCGATCGGACCGGTGATACCGCCGATGAAGCCGATCTTGACGTCGGCCGCGAAAGCCGCCTGCGACAGCGCGGCGACAGCGACGCCGGCAATCAGCGCGGCTTTGATCTGAGGCAACATGATGAGGTGTCTCCCTATGCTCGGCCGGATATGCTCGGCCTGTCGTTCCCGTCTTGTCCTCTTCCCCTCGGCGAAGCCGAAAGTTGCCGGATCATAACGGAACGGGCGCGGCTTGGAAGCCGGTTTTCAAAATAAGGTTTCCCTAAACGGCCCCCGCGCGAACCACCGCGCCGGCAGCGATGCCGCTTGCCAAAGGACGCGCCGCGGCGCAACTCTCGACGAAGCAGCACGAGGCCGAACGCCATGAGCGAAATGGACGACATCACACCGGCATCGATCGAGAACACGGCGGGGGCTGCCGAACGGCGGCGACGGCCCGGCGGGCGCAGCGGCGATCGCCTTCGGGTCCGCAAGCCGGCGCCCTCCGGCCGCTATCGTACGATCGTCAACGCGCTCGCCCATTCCTCCGTCCTTTCGGAGGAAGGTCTCGAGGCGATCCACGAGGCGTCGCTGACGGTGCTCGAAGAGATCGGCCTCGACTTCCTGCTGCCCGAGGCACGCGAGCACCTGAGAAGAGCGGGCGCCGATGTCGAGGAGGGCTCGCTGCGGGTCCGCTTCGACCGCGGCCTGATCCTCGAGGCGATCGCCTCGGCGCCGAGCACCTTCACGCTCCATGCGCGCAACCCGGAGCGGAACCTCAGGATCGGCGGCAACGTCCTCGCCTTCGGCGCGGTCGCGAGCGCTCCCTATTGCAGCGACCGCGACCATGGCCGGAGGACCGGCAACCAGGAGGACTACCGGAACCTCCTGAAGCTCGCCCAATCCTTCGACATCGTGCACTTCACCGGCGGCTATCCGGTGGAACCGACGGACCTCCACGCCTCCATCCGCCATCTCGACTGCCTCGCCGACCTCGTCAAACTGACGGACAAGGTCTTCCACGCCTATTCCCTCGGGCGCGAGCGCAACCTCGACGGCATCGAGATCGCCCGGATCGGCCGCGGCATCAGTCGCGAGCAGATGGCGGCGGAGCCGTCGCTCTTCACGGTCATCAACGCCTCTTCGCCGCTGCGCTACGACGCGCCGATGCTGCAGGGCGTCATCGAGATGTCGGCGATGAACCAGGCGGTCGCCATCACGCCGTTCACTCTTGCCGGCGCCATGGCGCCCGTGAGCATTGCCGGGGCGCTGGTCCAGCAGAACGCCGAGGCGCTCGCCGGCATCGCGCTGACGCAGATCGTGCGCAAGGGCGCGCCGGTGATCTATGGCGGCTTCACCTCGAATGTCGACATGAAGTCCGGGGCGCCGGCCTTCGGCACGCCGGAATACATGAAGGCGGTGATCGCCGGCGGCCAGCTCGCGCGCCGCTACCGCCTGCCCTACCGCACGTCCAATACCTGCGCGGCCAACACGCTCGACGCGCAGGCGGCCTACGAATCCATGATGTCGCTCTGGGCTCTGACGCAAGGCGGCGGAAACCTGGTCATGCATGCGGCCGGCTGGATGGAGGGCGGGCTGACGGCCTCGTTCGAGAAGTTCATCCTCGACGTCGACATGCTGCAGATGGTGGCAGAGTTCCTGAAGCCGCTCGACACGAGCCCGGCCGATCTCGCGCTCGACGCCATCCGCGACGTCGGACCCGGCGGCCACTATTTCGGCACGGCCCATACTCTGGCGCGCTACGAGACCGCCTTCTATTCGCCGATGCTGTCGGACTGGCGGAACTTCGAAAGCTGGAGCCAGGCCGGTCAGCCGACGACCTTCGACCACGCCAACCGCATCTATAAGGAGGTGCTCGCCGCCTACGAGCGCCCGCCGCTCGATACGGCGATTGCGGAGGAACTCGATGCCTTCGTCGCGCGGCGGAAGGCGGAAGGCGGCGTCGCGACGGATTTTTGAGGATCCGTGTAGCGGAGACCGGTCAGTCCCTCAGAGTCGGTGGGATGTCGCGCTCGGCATGCAGAACCCGCAAGACGTCGATCTGGTCTGCGTTCTCGATGTAGAAGACAAGAAACGGGAAGCGCTTGAGCGGGACGAAGCGCAGCCCCGCAAATCCAAGTTCATAAGCATAGCGAAGCGAGCCCGCTGCCGGATAGGCCGCCAATCGCCGATAAGCGGCCTGCAAGTGATCCACGAAGGAGAGCGCTACGCCATCGCCGGCTTCTTTCAGGTAGTAAGCGAGGACATCGTCGATATCGCGCTCCGCCCTCTCACGCAGAACGACCTTTGCCGTCCTCACGCGGACCGGCGCCGCCCGATCCGCTCGCGCAACCGCTCGAAATAATTGTCATCCGCCACCGGGCCGGGTGCCGAGGCGGCGCCCTCCTGCAGCAAGCCCATCAGACGATGCCGCTCCCGATCCCTCAGAACGAGATCCTGGAAGAACGCATCGACATCCCGATGACGTCCCTCTTGAATCTGCTCCGCCACGTATTCTCCCATCGCGTCGGGCATCGAGATCGTAATCTTGGTCATGGCGCACCTCTTCATCCGAATATATCGGATCAATTCGGACGCTGGCAACGCGGACGGGGCGGCCAGCCGTCAATCGTCGCCGTCGCGCTCCTTCTTGACGATATGGTAGCGGCGCGACAGCTTGACCTTGTAGACGCCGTCCCGGCAGTGCGCATGCTTGGCCTTGAAGCCGCCGTCGTCTCGCTCGATCTTCGAAGGATTCGAGCAGCCCGCCGCGCGAAGGGCGGCGAGCACGTGGTTCTTCTCGGCGTGCGAGGGCCGATCGTTATCGGCGAAGGCCGGGCTTGCAAGACCGAGGGTCAAGACGGCGAGCAGGATCATGCGCATGCACTCTCTCCTATCGTTGGCATGAGGAAGCCCCCCCCAAGTCTCGAAGTAGAGCGACGTCCTCCACGGGCAACTCATGGCGCCCCGACGCTCAATTTGCGTATTCGGGTAGTCATCGGACGCGGGGATGGATAAATAGAGGCCACGCACGGCCGCACGAAAAAGCGGGCCGACCATACGGGACCTGACGCTCATGCCTACCTACCGCTCTCGAACCACCACCCACGGCCGCAACATGGCGGGCGCGCGCGGCCTCTGGCGCGCCACCGGCATGAAGGACGGAGACTTCGGCAAGCCGATCATCGCGGTGGTCAATTCCTTCACGCAGTTCGTGCCCGGCCACGTGCACCTGAAGGACCTCGGCCAGCTCGTCGCGCGCGAGATCGAGAAGGCGGGCGGTGTCGCCAAGGAGTTCAACACGATCGCCGTCGACGACGGCATCGCCATGGGCCATGACGGCATGCTCTACTCGCTGCCCTCGCGCGAGCTCATCGCCGACAGCGTCGAATACATGGTCAATGCGCATTGCGCCGACGCGATGGTCTGCATCTCCAACTGCGACAAGATCACGCCCGGCATGCTGATGGCGGCGATGCGGCTGAACATCCCGGCCGTCTTCGTTTCCGGCGGGCCGATGGAGGCCGGCAAGGTGGTGCTCGCCGGCGAGACCAAGGCCGTCGACCTGATCGATGCGATGGTGGCGGCCGGCGACGACCGCGTCTCCGACGAGGACGTGCAGGTGATGGAGCGCTCGGCCTGCCCGACCTGCGGCTCCTGTTCCGGCATGTTCACGGCGAACTCGATGAACTGCCTGACGGAGGCGCTCGGCCTGTCGCTGCCCGGCAACGGCTCGACGCTCGCCACCCACGCCGACCGCAAGCGCCTCTTCGTCGAGGCCGGCCATCTCGCGGTCGACCTGGCGCGGCGCTATTACGAGCAGGACGACGCGAGCGTCCTGCCGCGCAACATCGCCTCGAAGAAGTCGTTCGAGAATGCGATGACGCTCGACATCGCGATGGGCGGCTCGACCAACACCGTGCTGCACATCCTCGCTGCCGCCAAGGAAGGCGACATCGACTTCACCATGGACGACATCGACGCGCTGTCGCGCCGCGTGCCCTGCCTCTGCAAGGTCGCGCCGACGAAGTCGGACGTGCACATGGAGGACGTCCACCGCGCCGGCGGCATCATGGCGATCCTCGGCGAACTCGACCGCGCCGGGCTCATCCACCGCGACCAGCCGACGGTCCACACCGAGACGATCGGCAAGGCGCTGGCGCACTGGGACATCGCGCAGTCGAAGAGCGAGACGGTGCGCAACTTCTATCGCGCCGCGCCCGGCGGCGTGCCGACGCAGGTCGCCTTCAGCCAGGACCGGCGCTGGGACGAGCTCGACCTCGACCGCGAGAAGGGCGTCATCCGCAGCGCCGAGCATCCCTTCTCCAAGGACGGCGGGCTTGCCGTGCTGAAGGGCAACCTGGCGCTCGACGGCTGCATCGTGAAGACGGCGGGCGTCGACGAGAGCATCCTGAAATTTTCAGGTCCGGCGCGCGTCTTCGAGAGCCAGGATTCCGCCTCGAGCGCGATCCTGACCGGCAAGATCAAGGCCGGCGACATCGTCGTCATCCGCTATGAAGGCCCGAAGGGCGGCCCGGGCATGCAGGAGATGCTCTATCCGACGAGCTACCTGAAGTCGAAGGGCCTCGGAAAGGCCTGCGCGCTGATCACCGACGGGCGCTTTTCCGGCGGCACATCGGGCCTGTCGATCGGCCACATCTCGCCGGAGGCGGCGCAGGGCGGCCTGATCGGGCTCGTGCGCGAGGGCGACAGGATCGAGATCGACATTCCGAACCGCTTGATCAGCCTCGCGGTCGACGAGGCCGAACTGGACCGCCGCCGGGCCGAGCAGGACAAGATCGGCTGGAAGCCTGCCGAGCAGCGCACGCGCAAGGTCTCCTAGGCGCTGTAGGTTTATGCCGCGTTCGCGACGTGTGCCGCCCACGGCGCCGTTCGGGTCGTCGAATAGGCCTTCGCAAGGCCGGAGGGCGCCGCGCGGCGCCCTCCCCTGCCACCAGGGCCTTCAGTTCATCGGCCGGATGTTCTGGTTCATCCGGAAGCGGTTCTGCGGGTCCCAGTGGCGTTTGATCTCGGCGAGCCGCGGATAGTTCGCGCCATAGATCTTCTCAACCCGCACCGGCTCGTCGGCCGGCACGAAATTGACGTAGCCGCCGCCGGTGGCGAACGGCGTCGTCGCCTTGAAGAGATCCCGCGCCCACTGCATACAGGCATCGTCCTCGGCCGGCTCGCGCCAGCGCGTGTGGACGTTCATGATGAAATGGGCGCCGCGGTCGGGATAGGCCGTCGCCTGCGGCTCGACGCGGCTCATGGCGCCGCCGACCTGCGCGATGAAGACCTCGCATTCCGGGCCCGGCAGGCGCCCGACCGCTTCGATAATGGTCTCGATCGCTCCGTCGGTCAGTTCCCGAAAGTCCTGGGTCTTCCAGTAGTTGCGCGCACCGGGCGTCAGGAGCGGATCGAAGGCGGACTGCCAGCCGACGAAGGGATGCGGCCCGAGCACGTCGGCGATCGGTTCCCCCAGCGCCCTCAGCGCGGCCGTGGCCTTCTCGCCATCCTCGTTCGAACCGGCATAGCAGGCGGCGAAGATCAGGATCTCGCG
>JBQCEN010000144.1:0-6675 GCA_051960215.1 Pararhizobium sp. | reverse complement strand
CGCCGCGCCTCTTCCTCGCGATACCGTTTCTGCCATTCCTCTTGTTCGCGCTTCTTCTGTTCTAGGATTGGTCCCGCCGCCATGATGGTACCGACGATCTCAGGTAGCATCTCGCCAATCTTTGTCTTCTGGCTTTCGATCCATTGAGGTTGCCGGCCATCCAGGTACGTTGTGATCGACACGCGCAGGAAGCCTAACGAGTCCAGGCCGGATTGATGGTGGTCGGGATAGGCTGTCCACTTCCGTGTTTCGTCACGCTGCTTAAGCGACTTCACTAACTTCTCTACGATCGAGCATTCAACGGCGTGGTTCGCGATATCGAAGGTCACTCTTCCTGTCATCGGCGACTTCTCAATTTTGCCGCCCGCTTTCTCGACGCCCGTAAAAATCGCGCTCGTGACCCGGAAGCGATGTAGGTCACGTTCGGTCAGATCGGGCAGCAAGCGGGGCGTCCACCAGGTTTCGTGCCTTCGCCGTTTGCTCTCCTGTTCGCGTTCTCTCTGCTGCTTCTTGTGCTCCACAATCCACGATTTCACACGTGGATGAAGGCCCTCCAAGCCATCCGGCACAGCAATGGCTTCTACCTTCGCGGCGGCAACCGTCGCGGACCTCTCGGCTTCTGGCAACGGCACTGGCTTGGGGGGCGTGGAGTAGATATCCGTTACCTGCGGAATGCCGTCCCTGCGAGGTGGTAGCTTGAATACAACTACAGGCTTACCCACCTCCTTTTTGGCCCAATAGCCGCGTGGTGGATATGGCACGTCCATTCTGTCGCATATCTTGGCAAGTCCATTGCCACTGATCCCGAACTCTTCCGCTAGACGGCTCATCGGCCTCTGCCAGACCAGCGTGTACAGTTCCTCTCGGCTCACATGCCGCGCTTTTTGGTGCACTGGTAAGTTCGCCATAGCTATCCCCCTTCAGTACTTGTCGACCGCAGGATACGACGATACGATGGGAAGGCGCGAAGGACGAAAACTCCGGCGTGCCACCGACTTGAGATCTGGCGTAGCGAGTCGGAGCGCTGGACTAGAACAAATCTGGGCACCTTTGTCCGTTTTTAATCCGAGGCGATGTTCGAATCTCAGTAACGGACGGCGGCTCTGCGCGCCCATTGCGGACATTCAGGTACATTTCGCCTTCGCCGAAGAACTGGCCGGCCTTCTTTAGACCGTCAAGCCTATTGAAGACCCGCTTTTGGCTTCGCAATCGATTTGGCGATGCCTGCGCACGGTCTCCTCGACGTCGGCCACGCGCAATTTCTCGCCCGCCCTGGGCGGCCAAGGATGTCCGCGTATGCGGGCTCCGGAGCCTTGGCGAGCCGAAAGATAGCGGTCGGTGACACGTCGAGTTCTCCGATGAGGTTCGGCTGTGCTGCGAACCGTGGATACAAGTTCAGCTAATCGCGAACTCACTGTTCAGACATGCCGGTTTTGGAGGCCAACCCGATGATCGCGTCAAACCCGCTCCAGCGCGACGGCGATGCCCTGCCCGACACCGACGCACATGGTCGCGAGTGCATAGCGGCAGCCAGTCGTCATCAGTTCCAGCGCTGCCGTGCCGGTGATGCGGGCGCCTGACATGCCGAGCGGATGGCCGAGCGCGATGGCGCCTCCGTTGCGGTTGACGCGCGGGTCGTCGGCGGCGATGCCGAGGTCGCGCAGAACGGCAAGGCTCTGGCTTGCGAAGGCCTCGTTCAGTTCGATCACGTCGAAGCGCTCCTGGGTCATGCCGAGCCGCGCCATGAGCTTCCGTGACGCCGGCGCCGGGCCCATGCCCATGATGCGCGGCGGAACGCCGGCGACCGCCCCGCCGAGAACGCGGGCGATGGGTGTCAGGCCGTGCTTCTTCGCCGCCGCCTCGGAAGCGACGATCAGCCCCGCCGCGCCGTCGTTGACGCCGGAGGCGTTGCCGGCCGTCACCGTGCCTCCGTCGCGGAACGGAGCCTTGAGGCGTGCCAGTGCTTCCATCGAGGCCTGCCGCGGATGCTCGTCGCGATCGACCACCACAGCCTCACCCTTCCTCTGCGGGATCGTCACCGGCGTGATCTCGCTGGCAAGCCGCCCGCTTTCTTGAGCGACCGCAGCCTTCTGCTGCGAGCGGAATGCAAAGGCGTCCTGGTCCTCGCGGGCCACATGGTAATCCTCGGCCACGTTCTCCCCGGTCTCCGGCATCGAATCGACGCCGTAGAGCTTCTTCATCAGCGGGTTGACGAAACGCCAGCCGATCGTCGTGTCGTAGATCTCGGCCTTGCGGGAAAACGCCGTCTCCGCCTTCGGCATGACGAAGGGCGCGCGCGACATGCTTTCCGAGCCGCCGGCGATGATTAGTTCGGCATCGTCGGTGCGGATGGCGCGGGCGGCCTGCAGGACCGCGTCCATGCCAGAGCCGCAGAGCCGGTTGATCGTGTTGCCGGACACGGTGACCGGCAGGCCTGCCAGCAAAAGCGCCATGCGCCCGACATTGCGGTTATCCTCGCCGGCCTGGATGGTGTTGCCCCAGGTGACATCATCGAGCGCCGCCCAGTCGACCGCCGGGTTACGCGTCATCAGCGCCCTCAGCGGGATTGCCGCCAGATCGTCGGCCCGTACGTCGGAAAGCGCACCGGCAAAGCGGCCGATCGGCGTGCGGATATAGTCGCAGATGAAAGCCTCGGCCATCGAGCTGCTTCTCCCTTGCCAGTTCCCGAATGCGCCGCCTTTAAACCACGCCGGCTTCCGGAAAAGAATCGGAACTCGTTAAACCCGTCAGTCCAAAGCGGCCGTCAGAGCGCCTGATTGCACTAACGCTTCGAGCACTTGCAGGTCGGTGTCGAGTTCGCGGTCGAGTTCGACGAAGGCGCAGCCCCCGCGGACCAGCTGATACGCCGCGCGCGTACCTGCACCGAGCTCGCCGGCCCCGCGCAGATCGGCTGCCTGGCAAAGCCCCATCAGATGGGCGGCAACGATCCGCTGCAGGAGCAGAACGCATTCGCGGGCGCGCCGGGCGGCCGTCGCGCCCATGCTGACCTTGTCTTGGTTGTGGGCGGCGGTTGAACGCGAGAAGGCCAGTTGCGGCTTGGTGAGGTTCCGGGCCTCGGCCGTCAGCGCCGAGACGACCAGTTGAAGGGCCTTGACGCCGTGCTGGGTGCCCGCCCTCTCATCGCCGGCCGGCAGGTCGGGGGAAAGATTGTGCGGCAGACCCTGGCTGAACTTCGCGTCGACGATCAGCGCCAGCTGCCGGTCGAGCAGGTCGGCCGTGCTTGCCAGCGCGTTCTTCAGCGTGTCCATCGCCATGGCGATGTGGCTGCCGGCAAAATTCCCGCCATTGTAGATGCGCCTTTCTGCAGCGCTGTAGAGCGGGTTGTCGTTGCTGGAGTTGAGCTCCACCTCGACGATGCGCCGCGCCCAGGCGCAGGCATCGTAGAGCGCACCGATGAACTGCGGTGCGCAGCGGACGGAATAGCGGTCCTGCAGGCGCACGGTGAGCGTCCGCGTGCCCTGCGACAGGGTTCCGATGCTCGCCAGGGTGTCGTCATAGGACCGGGCGAGCCTGCTGCCATCGAGCAGGCCGAGGATCGTTGCGGCGGAGCGGATCTGCCCCGGATGCGGCTTCGTCTCGCTAACGAAGGGCGCGAAGGCGTCCTTGTTGCCCTTGAGCACCTCGACCGTCAAAGCGGTGCAGATGTCGGAGAGGCGGGCCAGCTCTTCCGCATCGTGGACGACCAGCGCGCCGATGCCGGTCATGAAGGCGGTGCCGTTGACCAGCGCCAGCCCTTCCTTCGGCTGGAGCACGAGCGGCTCGAGGCCTTCAGCGGCAAAAGCTTCGGCCGCATCGATGACCGCGTCCTTATAGAAGACCTTCCGCCGGCCGGTGAGGACCGCCGCAAGATAGGAGGAGGGAATGAGATCGCCGCTGGCGCCGACCGAGCCCTGTTCGGGAATGCACGGAACGACGTCGCGGTTGAGGAGTTCGACGATCAGTTGCAGGAGCTCGGGACGGGCAGCGGAGTTGCCCTTGGCAAGCGCGCTCAGCCGCGCCAGCACGACCGCCCTCGCCTGCGGCTTCGGCAGGATGTCGCCCATGCCGGCGCCGAGATGGTCGACCAGCGACTGCTGCAGGTGCAGCGCCTTTTCCGGGCCGAGCTGCCGGTTGGAAGCCTCGCCAAGCCCTGTCGTCACGCCGTAGATCGGGATGCCGGCCTCGGCGATCTCACCGTTGAGACGGCAGCTGGCGCGGACACGGTTCCAGAACTCAGCGCTGTCGGGAAGCACAACCGGAGTGCCATGCCGGGCGACCGCCACCACGTCGGCGATGGTCAGGCCTTCCCCGGATACGACGATGGGGGCGACCTCTTCTTGAGATGCCATAACCTTGCTCCTTCGGGATTGCCTGTCAGCTCCCGCCCCGGCTCGTTACAGGATGTTGCTCATGAAATTCCGGGTACGGACGTTCTTCGGTGCATCGAGCACCTCGGCCGGCGAGCCGGATTCGACGATCCTGCCGTCGTCCATGAAGATCACGCGGTCGCTGACCTCGCGGGCGAAGCCCATCACATGGGTGACGACGAGCATCGTCATGCCGTCCCTTGCGAGATCCTTCATCACGTCGAGCACCTCGCCGACCAATTCCGGGTCGAGGGCCGATGTCGGCTCGTCGAACAGCATCAGCTTCGGACGCATCGCCAGCGCGCGGGCGATTGCCACCCGCTGCTGCTGGCCGCCGGAAAGCTGGCTGGGATAGAAGGCCGCCTTGTCCGCCAGGCCGACGCGGGCGAGCAGGATCATCGCCGCCTGCTTGGCCTTCTCGCGGTTCTCCTTCTTGACCCAGACCGGCGCCTCGATGACGTTTTCGAGCGCCGTCATGTGCGGGAAGAGGTTGAAGCGCTGGAAGACCATGCCGACCTGCGAGCGCTGCCGGGCGATGTCGCGCTCGGAGAGTTCGTAAAGCCGGCCCTCCTTTTCACGGAAGCCGAGGAGGTCGCCATCGAGACGAATATAGCCTCGTTCCGGTCTCTCGAGAGCGTTGATGGTCCTGAGCAAGGTGCTTTTGCCCGAGCCCGACGGACCGATCAGACAGACGACCTGCCCCTGATCGACGTTGAGATCGACACCCTTCAGCACCTCGATATGACCAAACCATTTGTGAACGCCGCTCAGGCTCACCATCGACATCGGCTAGACCTCCTTGCCCGCTGAGGCGGGCGAGCTCAAGCGCAGCGGATAGCTGCGCTTGCGGGTGGCGCGCGATGCCTTGCCCTTGGAGAAGTGGCGCTCGATATAGTATTGACCGATCGTCGCGAGCGAGGTCAAAAGCAGATACCAGAGGCTCGCCACGATCAGCAGCTCAACCACCTTGAAGTTGTGCGAGTAGATTTCCTGGACGCGGGTCAGGAGATCTCCGCCGCCGATGACGGAAACCAGTGACGTCGTCTTAAGCAGCGACAAGAACTGGTTGCCGGTTGGCGGCACGATGAAGGGCATCGCCTGCGGCAGCGCGATGCGCCGCAGCGTCAGCCCCGACGACATCCCGAGCGCCTGCGCAGCCTCATGCTGACCCGGATCGACCGAGGACAGACCAGCGCGCACGACTTCAGCCATATAGGCGGCGAAATGCAGGCTGAGGCCGAGGATCGCCGCGGTGAAGCCGCTGATCAGTGAATTGGTCTCGACCGCGAAGAAGTTCGGCCCGAACGGGATGCCAATCGAGATCGCGGGGATGAGCAGGCCGAGATTGAACCAGAAGATGAGCTGGACGAGCGGCGGAACGCTGCGGAAGAACCACAGGAACAGCCAGCTCGTCCATTGCAGCACGGGGTTGCGCGACAGCCGCATCACCGCCAGGACGATGCCCAGCACGATGGCGATCACCATCGACAGGAAGGTTAGCACGAGCGTGTCGAGCACCCCCGACAGGACAGGCCCTGAAAAAAGCGAGTTCCAGACCACCGACCAGTCGATGTTCTTGTTGGTCGCGAGCAGATGCCCTCCGAGGATCGCCAGGATAACGATGACGACCGTGGCGAACCACTGACCGGGGTGCTTGAGCCGTACCACCGGACGATCCGTCACGATGTCAGGCTCCGTCACCGCTACTCCGAGGGCTTCTGTTCGCTTCGACATGGGCTACTTGCCCGCGCCGTTGATCGCCGCGGTCGTGAGGGCGCCATTTTCCAGATTCCATTCCTTCAGGATCTTGGCGTAGGTGCCGTCAGCGATGACGTCCTTCAGCGCCGCCTGGACCGCCTTGACCAGTTGCGGCTTGTCCTTCGCTATCGCAAGCCCATAGGGCGCGCTGAACTCATCGCCGCCGCGCACAGCCTCGAGCTTGCCGTCCGACTGAAGCGCAATATAGGCGGCCACGGGGAAGTCGTTGAGCCCGGCGTCGGCCCGGCCGGTGCGGATTTGGAGCTGAACCTGCGTCTCGTCCGGAAAGGTCTTGACATCGATCGGCTTCTTCCCATCCGAAACGCAACGGTCTGACTGGTCCTTGGCAAAGCCGACCTGGCTCGTGCCCGTCTCGATCGCCACCGCATTACCGCAGAGATCCGAGATCGATTCCAGGTGCTTCGGGTTGCCGGCTCGCACGACCAGCGAGGTGCCGGCGCTGAAGTAATCGACGAAGGTGACAACCTTCTCGCGGGTCTTGTTGTCGGAAATCCCGGAGAGTCCCAGGTCGTAGCGGCCAGACTGCAGG
>JBQCEN010000143.1:0-25773 GCA_051960215.1 Pararhizobium sp. | reverse complement strand
CGGCGAACCAGCCGCCGGTGGCGAACAACGACAGCGGCTTCACGACGCCGCAGAACACGGCGCTGACGATCGCCGCCTCGGCGCTGCTCGCCAACGACACCGACCCGAACGGCGACGCGCTGACCGTCACCGGGGCGAACGCCCCGTCGAACGGCACCGTCACCTTCGATGCGACGAACAAGACCGTCACCTTCACCCCGACGACCGGGTTCACCGGCACGGGCGGCTTCACCTACGCCATCTCCGACGGCCGCGGCGGAACGGCATCGGCTCAGGTGTCGCTGACGGTCGGCGCGCCGCCGGCGAGCGAAAGCCTGTTTGCCGACCAGACGCCGCAGACGGCGGCCGTCAACGACCCGAATTCGGTCGAGCTCGGGCTGAAGTTCCAGTCCGACGTCGCCGGGCAGATCACGGCGATCCGCTTCTACAAGGGCCCCAACAACACCGGCACCCATGTCGGCGATCTCTGGACCGCCGGCGGCAGCCTGCTCGCAAGCGCGACCTTCACGAACGAGACGGCGAGCGGCTGGCAGACGGCGAACCTCTCGCAGCCGGTGAACATCAACGCCAACACGACCTACGTCGCCTCCTACCACACGAGCGGCAACTACTCCGCCACCGGCAACTTCTTCGGAGCGGCGGTTCAGAAACAGGACCTCCTGGCGCTCGCCGACAGCCCGACAAGCGGCAACGGCGTCTACGCCTACGGGTCCGGCAGCCTGTTCCCGACGAACAGCTTCAACAAGACGAACTACTACGTCGATGTCGTCTTCAAGCCCCAGCTTGCGGCCTAGGGAGGACCCTTGGCCACGTCCACTCAATCCGTCACGGCGGCGCCGTCGCGCCGCCCGTCCCTTTCATATTTGGAAATCCAGGAGGCTTGCATGACCGATGAACTCTATGCCGACGGCATCGGCGAAATCACGGTGACCGGCTCCGTCGTCCGCATCGACCTCGTGAGCCTTTCGGCGACCGAGAAGGATGCGGCGAACAAGCCGGCGGCGGTCTTCCGCCAGCGCATCATCATGTCGATCGAAGGTTTCGCCAATGCGGTCGACCTGATGCAGAAGGCGCGCGAAGGGCTGGTCGAAGCCGGCGCCGTCCACCGCTTGCCGGGAACAGCGGGCGGAGCACCGGACGCCGCCGTCACCCGCGCCTCCGCCGAGCGGATTCCCAACGCCTCTCCGAACTTCAACTGACGGATCGGCTTCCGGGGGGGGGGGGGGCATCATGAACGAAAACCACCTGACCGGTTTGCAATGCCTGACGGCGGTCGCGCGCCATCACGGCATCGACCTCACGCTCGAACGGCTGAAGCACGACTACGCGCTCGACGAACGGCCGGTGACGACGCGTCTTCTCCTGAAGATGGCGAAGGATGCCGGCCTGCGGGCCCGGATGGTGCGGATGGCCTGGCCTTCGCTCGTGCGGCTCGGCAACGCCTATCCCGTGCTCGCCGAGCTCGACAACGGCAATTGGGTGGTGGTGGCGGATGCGCCGGGCGGCCACGGCGCGGACCCGCTCATCCGCGTCCTCGATCCGCTTGCCGAACGTCCGGAACTGCTGCTGATCTCTGAGAACCAGTTCCAGCGCCGCTGGCGCGGCAACGTCATCCTGCTCAAGCGCGAATACCGGCTGGCCGACGCCGACCAGCCCTTCGGCTTCCGCTGGTTCGTTCCGGAGGTCCTGCGCCAGCGCCGGCTCTTCGCCGACGTCGCCGTGGCGGCCATCGTTCTCTACGCCCTCGGGCTTGCCACGCCGCTGTTCTTCCAGCTCGTCATCGACAAGGTGCTGGTCCACCAGAGCTATGCGACGCTCACCGTGCTGACGGCGGGAATTGCGATCGCGCTCGTCTTCGACGCGGCCTTCACCTTCCTGCGGCGCTATCTGCTGCTCTACGCGACGAACAGGATCGACATCAGGGTCGCGACGCGCACCTTCTCCCATCTGCTGAGCCTGCCGATCGGCCTCTTCGAGCAGTCCTCGGCGGGCGTTCTCGTCAAGCACATGCAGCAGACGGGACGAATCCGGGAGTTCCTGACCGGCCGGCTGTTCCTGACGCTGCTCGACGGGCTGTCGCTCGCGGTCTTCCTGCCCGTCCTGCTCCTCTACAGCGTCAAGCTGACGCTCGTCGTCCTCGGCTTCGCGCTGCTCGTCGGCCTCGTCATCCTCGTGCTCATCGGCCCGTTCCGCCGCCAGCTGCAGGCGCTCTACCGGGCGGAGGCGGAGCGCCAGGGGCTGCTCGTCGAGACGGTCCACGGCATGCGCACGGTCAAGAGCCTCGCGCTCGAGCCGCGCCAGCGCCGTTCCTGGGACGATCGCTCCGCCGCGGCGATCTCGATGCGCTACCGGGTGGAGCGGATCTCGACGGCGGCCCAGTCCATGACGGGGCTCGTCGAGAAGCTCATGAGCGTCGCGATCATCGGCCTCGGCGCGCTCGACGTCTTCGACGGCGCCATGACGATCGGCGCCCTCGTCGCCTTCAACATGCTCGCCGGCCGCGTCTCCGGGCCGCTCGTCCAGTTCGTCACGATGGCGCACGAATACCAGGACGTCGCGCTCTCGGTGCGCATGCTCGGCGAAGTGATGAACCAGAGGGCGGAGCGTTCGGGGCACGCGGGCGGGCTGACGCCGCCAATCCGCGGCGAGATCGCGTTCGAGAACGTCTCCTTCCGCTATGCGCCGGACGCTGCACCGGCGCTCGACGACATCTCCTTCACGATACCCGCCGGCAGCGTCTGCGGCATCGTCGGGCGGAGCGGATCGGGCAAGACGACGATCACCCGCCTGATCCAGGGCCTCTATCCCATCCAGCAGGGGCTCGTCCGCCTCGACGGCTTCGACGGCCGCGAGATCGACCTCGTGCATCTGAGAAAGAGCATCGGCGTCGTGCTGCAGGACAATTTCCTCTTCCGCGGCACCGTGCGCGACAACATCGCGGCCGCCAAGCCCGACGCCACGCTCGACGCGGTCGCGCAAGCCGCGCGCATGGCCGGCGCCGACGAGTTCATCGAGCGGCTGCCGCGCGGCTACGACACCATGCTCGAGGAGAACGCGGAGAACCTTTCCGGCGGCCAGCGCCAGCGGCTGGCGATCGCCCGCGCGCTGGTCACCGATCCGCGGCTTCTCATCTTCGACGAGGCGACGAGCGCCCTCGATCCCGACAGCGAGGCGATCGTCCGCGAGAACCTCCGCCGGATCGCCGAGGGGCGCACGGTCGTCATCGTCTCCCATCGCCTCTCCACGCTCGTCGATGCCGACGCGATCATCGTCGTCGAGCGCGGGCGCATCGCCGACATCGGCCGGCATGACCAGCTTGTGGCGCGATGCATGACCTATCGGCACCTCTGGAACCAGCAGACGAGGCAGGCCGCATGACCGTCCATCCGAAACAGGTGCGCGCCGGCGGCACGAAGCTCGTGTCGATCGCTGCGACGCCCGCGATCATCTCTGAGTTCCAGGCCGATGCGGTCGAGCTCGAAGAGCGCGTCCCGCCGCGGGTCGCCCGCGCCACGCTCTACGGCGTCACGGCGCTGATGTCGGCCGCCGTGCTGTGGGCGTCCGTGTCGTCGATCGACGAGGTCGTCGTGGCGCCCGGCAAATTGATCACCACGAAGCCGACGATCGTCGTGCAGCCGCTCGAGACCTCGATCGTCCGCTCGATCAACGTCGCCGTCGGCGATGTCGTGCATGCCGGCCAAACGCTCGCGACGCTCGACCCGACCTTCACACAAGCCGACGTCGACCAGCAGCGGGAGAAGTTCGCCGCGCTCGACGCTCAGGTGAAGCGGCTGGCGGCCGAGCTCGGCGGCATCGACTACAGCATCGTGGCCGGCCCGACGCCGGACGAGCAGCTCCAACTGCGCCTCTTCGGGCAGCGCCGCGCCTATTTCATGGCGCAGCTGCAGAACTTCGACCAGCAGATCGCCGGCCAGGATTCGGAGATCGCCGCGAGCCACGACCAGGAGACGATCCTGCTCAAGCGCCGCGACACGCTGACCCGGATCGAAGGCGCCCGAGAGACGCTATACCGGCACGAGACGGGCTCGCTGCTCAACTACCTGACGTCGAAGGACGCGCGGCTCGACGTCGATGCGAGCCTGGTGGAACTGCGCGGCAAGACGGTCGAGGCCGGCCACGCGCTCGCCAAGCTCAAGGCGGATCGCCAGGCCTTCGTCGAGGACTTCAAACGGGCGGCGATGGAGGAACTGGTCGATGCCCGCGGCAAGCGCGACGCCGCCGCCGAGGATTTGAAGAAGATGGAACTGCGCCGCGCCCATGTGGCGCTGACGGCGCCCTCCGATGCCGTGGTGCTCGATCTTGCGCCGCGCTCCATCGGCTCGGTGCTGCGCGAGGCGGAGCCGGTGGTCACGCTCGTGCCGCTCAACGTGCCGCTGGAGGCGGAGGTCTCCGTCAACGCGCGCGACGTCGGGCGCGTCTCCGCCGGCGATAGCGTGCGGATCAAGCTCGATCCCTATCCGTTCCAGAAGTTCGGCACCGCCTCGGGCACCATCCGCACGATCAGCCGCGACGCTTTCCCGGCCGACCAGAAGGGCGAGGGGAAGGGGCCCGCGACGCCTTCCGTCTTCCATGCCCGCGTCGGTCTTGACAATGGCGGCCGGCTCGAAGGCCATTCCTCGCAGGCCGTACGCCTGCTTCCGGGGATGGCGGTGACGGCGGAGATCAAGGTCGGCCGCCGCCGGGTGATCTCCTACTTCCTCTATCCGCTGCTGCGCGGGCTCGACACCAGCATCCGCGAGCCGTGAGCGACCGGCGCCTCAGGCGCCGGTTCCCCGCACCACCACGACGACCGTCTGCAGGAGGATGCGCATGTCGGTCGCAAACGACATGGTTTCCGCGTAGCGCGTGTCGTAGATCGCCCGGTCCGCGAAGGAAGACCGGTTGCGGGCGCTGACCTGCCAGAGGCCCGTCAGGCCGGGAAGAAGCCTGAAATAGGCAAGGCCGCGATAGCTTGCCCGCTGCTCCGGGAACATCGGGCGGGGGCCGACGAGGCTCATGTCGCCGGAAAGCACGTTCCAGAGCTGCGGCAGTTCGTCGATCGAGAACTTGCGGAGATAGCGGCCGATCCAGGTGATCCGCGGGTCGCGCATCAGCTTCTGGGTCCGCTCCCATTCCGCACGCGCCTCCACATTCTCCGCGAGGTGCTCGGTGAGCCGCGTCTCCGCGTCCGGCACCATCGAGCGCAGCTTCCAGATCGTGAAGATGCGCCCGTTGAGGCCGATCCGCTTCTGGCAGAAGAAGGCCTTTCCGCCGTCGAGGCGGATGAGGGGGACGAGGACCGCGATCATGAGCAGCGCGAACGGCGCGAGCAGCAGGGTCGCGACAATGTCGAAGGCGCGCTTGCTGCCGAGGCGCAGCGGACGGTTTCCGCTGCCGGCATCGTCCGCCAGCACGGGTTCCGAAACCTGGACGGCGTGCAACGGATCGGCTTCGAGCAGCATCGGCTTTCTCCCCGCGGGAAATTGAGATGAAGGCATTCGCGAGAACAGGAGCGATGCCGACGCCGATTTTTGCAGCGCAAGCGATGTTATTCGATCTGAGAAATGGGCTGATTGGCCTCAGGAATAGAATTTACGGAATGAGGATACTTGAAACGCAATTATAGATGCATTGATCTAGATGGGATTAACCGCGCATTAACCATGAAAGACGAATAGGCGCGGGGGATACGTCTGGGAGGGTAGGGCCGCGGTTCGTAATTCGGCCGCATTGCGCGGGCGTGCGGCAGTCCGGCACGCCCGGCCGTCCATGTGGAGTGCGGGAGCGATCGCTAGTGAGCGCCTTCGCGGTTCCAGGTGCCGACGGTGGCGCGCGAGGTGTCCTTGAGGCCGAGCTTCAGCATCGTCCAGGCGCGATGGAGGCGCACCCGCGTCACGCAGAGGAAGGCGAGGAGCCGGGAACGCGGGTCCGATAGCCGGTCGGTCCTCGCGACGGTGACGAGTTCGCGGAGCGGCGAGCCGGCCATCAGCATCGCCACCGCAAACCAGCGCAGGAGGCCGAAGCGGCGGATGCGCGTGCCGGCGAAGTCGTGGGCGATGTGGCGATCCCAACGCCGGATCAGCTCGGCGAAGGACTTGCAGGAGGGCGTCCGCACCCGCGCCGTCTCAAGGAACGCGACCTGATATCCGAGGCTGGAGGCGCGCTGGCCCCACTCGGTGTCTTCCATGGTCGCGATGCCGCCGAAGGGCCCGACGGCACGGAACACATGGGATCGGACCGCCATGTTGCCGGTCGCCGAGAAACCGAGGCGTTCGACATAGTGGCGCGCCCGGTAGCTGTACACGGCTTCGAAGGCCTCCACGGCCGTCATGCGGCTCTCGTCGGTGCAGCGGATGCGGATGTCGCCGCCGACGAAATCGACATGCGGGTTGTGGTCCATGAAATGGACGATCGACGCGAGCCACTGCGGATCCGCCGTGCAATCGGCGTCGATGAAGGCGATGAGATCGGCCGCGGCGACTGAAGCTCCGCGGTTGCGGGCCGGGCCCGGACCGGGCGTCGGTTCGACTTCCAGCCGAACGCCCGCAGCCTTGCAGAGATCGCGTGGCGGCGCGGGCGAGCCATTGTCCACCACGATGACCTCGAAGGGGATCCCGTCCGCGTGCTGCGCGGCGAGAGAGGCGAGGCAGGCGCGCAGGCCCTCCTGGTCGTTCAGATGCGGGATGACGACGCTGACGCGTGGAGGCAGGGCCATGGTGCGCTCCTGTATGCAGAAGGCCGCCGGGAGCCGGTGTCTCTCTCCCGACCAACCGCGACACGGGTAGATTTTGCAGGTGCGCAATCGTCTTACGGCATAGCCGCGCCGCACAATTCATCAATAAGGTGAGTGGCCGCGCCTATGGACAAGAAATAAGGCGGTGCCGAAGATGCGAGCATGCCAATATACAGTCTGGATGCTCTGGAAGACTGCCGCAAGGTCGACGGAGCCTACTGCGTCATTGGTGCAGGAGTTGCGGGGCTACTTTTCGCGCAGCGGGTGGCGAAGAGCGGGCGGAAGGTTATTGTCGTCGAGAGCGGGGCCGAAGGCTTCAACGCCGAAATCCACGGGCTGAACGCCATCGACGATCCGGCTCGCCGCTATGCCCGCGAGCTCGACGGCCGGTACCGCGCCTTCGGCGGCTCCTCGACCCGATGGGGCGGCCGCATGATTCCGATCAGCGGTCACGAGATGCGGGATCGGCCGTATCTCTCGCAGCGCGGATGGGATTTTCCGCCCGAAGCCCTCGACGGCTACAACCGCGACATCGAGGCGATCTTCGGGCTCGACCCGGAATCATGCGAGGTGAACGCCCATTCGCAGGCGCAGGAAGTGGACGGCGTCTTCGGAAGGGACGACCCCTTCGTGAAGATCCGCTGGGCGAAATGCCCGCCCTTCAACAAGGTCAACCTCGGCTCGCTGCTCAAGGACTTCATGCGGCGCACGCCCAATATAGAGGTGTGGCTCGGCGCAACCGTCTGCGACTTCAAGGTCGACCGGGAGAACCGGCGGCTTGCCGGCATCACTGCGCGCCACTTCGGCGGCCGCACGCTGGAGGTGACGGCGGAGCGGTTCATCGTCGCTGCCGGCACGATCGAGACGACGCGGCTGCTCCTGCTCCTCGATGCCGCCGCCGACAACCATGTCTTCCGCGGCTGCACCGCCCTCGGACGATACTTCCAGGACCACCTCAAGGCGCACGTCGCCTCGATCAGCCGCCGCGATGCCGACTATACGAACAGGCTCTTCGCCTACCGTTTCGTCGGCGCGACCCGGCGCGACCTGCATCTGGAGCTCTCCGAACGGGCCCAGCGCGAAGACGGGGTCGCGAGCGCCTTCGCCTATGTCGCGCCGCGGCTCGAGGGAAGTCCGCTCGGCGCGTTCAAGCAACTCGCTCACGACATCCAGCAGGACCGCTTCGCGATCCGCGAGGTCTGGCGGCTTTCCGCCAACATCGGCGTCGTCGCGCGGTCGGTCGGCTGGCGTCTCCTGCGCCAGCAGCTCTACCTGCCGCCAGGCGTCGACCTGAAGCTGATGGTCTGCGGCGAACAGCTGCCCGCCTGGCAGAACCGCCTGTCGCTTTCCGACAGACGGGACCGCTTCGGCGTGCCGATGGCCCGGCTCGAATGGGGTCCGGGCGAGGCCGACGAGCGTATGTTCCGTTCCGCCATCGTCCAGATCGGCCGCTTCTGGAGACGCCTCGGTCTCGAGGAGCGCTGTCCGCTGGAGTGGCAACCGGCGACATCCCCGACGATCGAGCGCGCCGAGGCCTGCGCCCACCCCTCCGGCTCGACGCGGCTTGGAACCGATTGGACGACTTCGGTGGTCGGACCGGATCTGCGCTGTCACGCGATCCCGAACGTCTCCGTCGCAAGCGCCTCGGTCTTCCCCAGCGCCGGCAGCGCCAATCCGACGCTGACGATCATGCGGCTTGCCCTGTGGCTTGCGGACTCGCATTGCAACGAGGCGCTTCAGCCCCTTCCGACACCCGTCCTGCAGACCCTCTGCGCGGCCGGCCACTGACCATCGCCCCTCCCGTGCCCCGCCATGGCGACGCTTATCCGGCGGGCCGCGCCGGAGGCCTGCGCGGCCGCCATGTGGCCTACGCCTTCCAGCGAGGATCGGCGTCGAAAGGATTATCCGGGGGTTCGAAGTCGGCGCGAGCAGCCACTATCGACCGTCTATCGGGCCCGGAGCCCCGCTTTGATAATCGGCGCGCCGGCCATCGGAGCCGGCTTCTTCGACGGGACTGGGATCGGTGAAACCGATATGGGCTTGAAAGATATTCGCTTCTACTACGCCATCCTGCTGCGCAGGCTGCCGTATTTCCTGGCGATCGTGGTCGTCGTCTCCGTCATCGGATGCGTCGTGACCTACATGCTGCCGCCGGTCTACCGGGCGACCGCGCAGATCCTGGTGGAGGCGCCGAAGATCTCGGCCGACCTCGCCCCCTCGACCGTCCCGAATAATCCGATCGAGCAGCTGACGATCTATCAGCAGGAGATCACCACCCGCGAGCATCTGCTGGCACTCGCCAGCAAGCTCGACGTCTACGGCAAACGGCGCTCGGAATATTCGGACGCCGACGTCGTCGACGACATGCGGGCGCGCACCACTTTCGACCTCGTCAGCGACGGGCGCAACGGCAGCGCGACCGCCTTCAGCGTCTCCTTCGACGATCACGATCCGAAGATCGCGGCGCGCGTCGTCAACGAGTTCGTCGCGCTCATCCTGAATAAGAACGACAACGCCCGCACCGGCCGCGCGACCGACACGCTGCAGTTCTTCTCCAACGAGGTGACCCGGCTCGGCGACCAGTTGAAGTCGATGGATTCCCAGATCCTCTCCTTCACGAACGACCACCGCGACGCCTTGCCCGACAGCCTCGATTTTCGCCGGCTGCAGCAGAGCTCGCTGCAGGAGCGCCTGCAGATGCTCGAGTGGGAGGAGGCGGGTCTTCGCAACCGCCGCAACAACCTCGTGCAGATGGCCGAAGCGACCGGCAGCATCACCAAGGGCGCTCCGATGACGCTCGACCAGCAGACCCTGCAGGATCTGAAGCGGACGCTCTCCGACCAGCTCGTGCTCTTCTCCCCGGACAGCCCGAACATCGCAGCCCTGCGCAGCCGCATCACCGCGCTGGAGGCATCGATCCGGACCGCCGCGCGCAACGCGGCCGACACGACCGCCCCGGCCGATATGAAGAAGCCGCCGTCGGAACTCGACTTCCAGCTCTCCGACATCGACGAGCGCCTCGGCTTCATCGCCCGCGAGCGCAGCTCGATCAACAAGAACCTCGAGAAGCTCGCGAAGTCGATCGCCGCCACACCGGACAACGCCATGGTGCTGAACGCTCTCCAGCGCACGCGCTCCAACGTGCAGGACCAGTATTCGGCCGCCGTCAAGCGCTACTCCGAGGCCTCGATGGGAAAGCAGATCGAGGTCAATGCCAAGGGCGAGCACTTCACGCTCGTGGAGCCCGCCGTTCCGCCGCATGACCCGGTCTGGCCGCGGCGCAAGCGCCTGATCGCCATGTCGGTCGCCGCCGGCCTCGGCCTCGGTCTCGGCTTCATCGTCCTCCTCGAGATGCTCAACAAGAGCATCCGACGGCCGCTCGAACTCGTCGAAGCCCTGCAGATCCAGCCGATCGCGACGATCCCGTTCATCGATCTCGATCGCGGTGGGCGTCTTCCGTATCTCAAATATGCAGCCGGCCTGGTGATCGTGGCGGTGCTCGGCCAGCTTCTGTGGATTTCGTCCCTCGGAAACCCCTGAGAGGCGCGCCGCCCGCGCGCCGCTTGCGACAGCAGTCGAAGCAGAGATTGGATTGGTTGCGTCATGACGACACACATCTCACCCGAAGAGGCACGCCTGCAGCCGGCCGACGCGCTGCCGCCGACGGCCGACGAGGCGCGTTACCAGACGCGCAACGACCTCCTGGCGCATCGCGCGCATCTGTCGGGCGAACGCCAGGCACTCTGGGCCTCGCTCCCGGAACTGGACATCGATCCGAAGATCGCCCGCAAGTCGCGCCTCGTCACGATCGATCGGTCGCACACCGCGCACGCATCCTTCGACATCCTGAGGACGAACCTTCTTCAGACCGTACGGCGCAACGGCTGGACGACCGTCGGCGTGACGTCGCCGACGGCGGGATGCGGCAAGACGCTGGTGTCCCTGAACCTCGCCTTCAGCCTGCAGCACCAGGAGGATTGCCGCGTCGTTCTCGTCGACCTCGATCTCAGGCGGCCGCAGGTGGCGCGCGGCCTCGGCCTTGCCGACGTCGAGCCGATCGCCGATTTCCTGAGGGGCAACAGCGACATCAAGCGGGCCTTCCGCCGGCACCGGACGAATCTCGCCATCGGCCCCAACGCGACGCCTGTCCAGTATTCCGCGGAGCTCCTTCAGAGCCCCGAGGCGGCCAAGGCGCTCATGCGGATGCACCAGCGGCTGGCGCCCGACATCTGCATCTACGACCTGCCGCCGATGCTGGCGAGCGACGACGTCCTCGCCTTCCTGCCGAACCTCGACGGCGTGCTGATGGTGGCCGCTGCCGAGAAGAGCACGATCGACGAGGTGGACGTCTGCGAGCAGCGCCTCGCGGAGAAGACGAACGTGCTCGGCGTGGTGCTGAACAAGTGCCGCTTCCTGCCGGAGACCTACGGCTACTGAGCGGCGCCGGCGCCCAAGAGGGAATGTGAGGGACCCCGCAATGCGCAAGATCCTCGTCGTCTATGGAACCCGGCCGGAAGCCATCAAGATGGCGCCGCTGATCTCGGCGATCGGCCGCTCCGAGCACTGCATGCCGATCGTCGCGGTGACCGGCCAGCACCGCGCCATGCTCGACCAGGTGAACGGCCTGTTCGGCATCCAGCCGGCCCACGACCTCAACGTCATCACGGAGCGGCAGCGGCTGGAGGATGTGACGCTGAGGGTGCTCGACGGCGTCTCCGGGATCATCGAGACCGTGGGGCCGGACGCCGTCGTGGTGCAGGGCGACACCACCACGTCCTTTGCCGCCTCGCTCGCCGCCTTCTACCGGAAGGTGCCGCTCGTGCACCTCGAGGCCGGCCTGCGCACGGGCAATCTCGCCAATCCCTTTCCGGAGGAGGCCAACCGGCGGCTGACGTCGCAGATCGCCGCGCTCCACCTTGCGCCGACCTCGGCGGCCAAGGCGAACCTCCTTCACGACGGTATCGCCGAACGCGACATCGTCGTCACGGGAAACACCGTCATCGACGCGCTCCTCGACGTCGTGTCCCGCAAGCTCCCGATCGCCAATCCGGACCTGAAGAGGCTCGACGGCCGCCGTTCGGTCCTCGTCACCGCCCACCGGCGCGAATCCTGGGGCGAACCGATGGCCCGCACGGCCCGCGCCATCGCGCGGCTCGCGAAGCGCTTCCCCGACATGCTCTTCCTGCTGCCGGCGCATCTCAATCCGGTCGTCCGCGACGTGCTCCTGCCGCCCTTGAGCAGCCTCGGCAACGTCGTCGTCACCGCGCCGCTCGAATATGGCGATTTCGTCCATGCGCTGCAGCGTTGCACGCTGGTCCTGACAGACAGCGGCGGCGTGCAGGAGGAGGCGCCGTCGCTCGGCAAGCCCGTGCTCGTGCTGCGCGAGACGACGGAACGGCCCGAGGCGGTCGCGGCCGGCACTGTGAAGCTCGTCGGCACCAACGAGGACCGGATCGTCGGCGAGGCGACGCGGCTCTTGATCGAGCCCGCCGCCTATCAGGCGATGGCCCATGCGGTGAACCCCTACGGCGACGGCCTGGCCGCCGCGCGCGCGGTCGCGGCGATCGAGACCTTTTTCGGCCACCGCAGCGGCGTTCCCGAGTTCGTGGTGGATCTGCCGGTTCCGGCGATGTCGCCGGCGGTCGCTTCGGCCGCACAGGCGCCGACCCATCATGCCGGCGCATCCCGGCCGCAGTAGCGGGTCGAACGGCCGCGTCGCTTGCCGATCTTCAGCACGACGCGACCGTAGGCTTTCGCGATCCCGTGACAGTTCGAACGAAGGGGGTGACACGCGCTGGCTTCAGCCGACGGTGATCGCCGCGGGGCCGGCGGGCGCCTCGTCAGCGCCAGGCGCCGCGCGTGTCGTAGACGACCTTGCCGCCGAGGCGCGTGTTCTTGATCGCCTTGAACGGCTCGTGCTCGACGAGAAGCGCGACGATATCGGCGCGGTCCACCGCCGGGTAGGGAGCTTCGAGCGTCAGGTTCTTGTGGTTGCGCAGGAGCGGCGGCATCGAGGACACGTACGGGTCCGACACCAGGATCTCGACATCCGGCAGCGCCTGCGCGAGCAGGCCGACGACCTCGATCGCCGGGCTCTCGCGGACATCGTCGACGTTCGCCTTGAAGGTGAGGCCGAGGCAGGCGATCGTCGGCGAACGGAAGCGGGCGGCCTTCGCCGCGATGGTCTCGGCGACGTCGTGCGGACGCCGGTCGTTCACCTCGCGGGCGGTGCGGATCAGCCGCGCCAGTTCGGGGACAGCCGAGACGATGAACCACGGATCGACCGGGATGCAATGGCCGCCGACGCCGGGGCCGGGGTTCAGGATGTTGACCCGCGGATGCCGGTTGGCAAGCCGGATCACTTCCCAGACGTCGATGTGGAGCGCCTCGCAGATCAGCGCGAGCTCGTTCGCGAAGGCGATGTTGACGTCGCGATAGGCGTTCTCGATGAGCTTCGCCATCTCCGCGCTCGCCGCGTCGGTCAAGAGGATCTCGCCCTGGGCGAAGACCCGGTAGATCGTCGCGGCGCGTTCGGCGCACCGCGTGGTGAGGCCCCCGACGACGCGGTCGTTGGTGATGATCTCGATCATGATGCGCCCGGGCAGCACGCGCTCCGGGCAGTGGGCGATAAAGACGTCGGCGCTGAACTCGCCGTCCTGCGGCATCCTGAGATCCGGCCGGAGGGCGCCGATCCAGCGACCGACGTTCTCGGTCGTGCCGGGCGGCGACGTCGATTCGAGCACGACGATGTTGCCGGCTTTCAGCTTCGGCGCGATGCTCTCGGCCGCCTTCCGGACATAGGAGAGGTTGGCGGAGCGGTCCGGATTGAAGGGCGTCGGCACGGCGATGATGAAGGCATCCGCCTCCGGCATCTCGCTCGTCGCCTTGAGCCGCCCCATGGCGACGGCGCCGCTGACGCCGATCGCGAGCTCTGGCTCGACGAAGGGGACCTCGCCGCGCGACACCGAGGCGACGATGTCGGGATTGATGTCGACGCCGATGACCTCGACGCCGCGCGTCGCGAGCGCCACCGCCGTCGGCAGGCCGATATAGCCGAGACCGACGATGGCGACGCGGCCCGAGAAGACTTCGTTCATGCATTCCCCCAGCTTCAGGGAGCCTAGAGGCGATGGACCGCCGTCAGGGCTCGTGGCGCGCCGGTCGACCGGAAGGCGCGGGACGGTTTCAGGATTTCGCGCAGCGTCAGCGCGACGAATTGCGAATTGGTCGCGAGGTACCGCCACCAGAGACGCTGCGGCTCCTGGAGGAGGCGGAACGCCCACTCCATCCCGGTCCGCTGCCAGATGAGCGGCGCGCGGCGCGTCTGGCCGGCGAGAATGTCGAAGGAGCCGCCGACGCCGTGCAGCACCGGCACGCCGAGACCGTCGCCGTAGGAGCCGAGAAAGATCTCCTTCTTCGGCGAGGTGATGCCGAGAAAGAGCATGTCGGCGCCGGAGGCGCGGATGTCCGCGGCGATCGCGGCGGAGTCCTCCGCCTTGAAGTAGCCGTCGCGCGCGCCGGCGATGGTGAGCCGCGGGAAACGTTCGCCGATCCGCTGCTTCAGGGTTTCGAGCACGTCGGCCCGCGCGCCGAGGAGGTAGATCGACCGGCCTTCCGTGTCGGCGAGCTCCAGGAGGCGCTCGAAGATGTCGATGCCGGCGACGCGCTCCGGCAGCGGCCGTCGCAGCAGCCGGCTTGCCCACACCAGCGACTGGCCGTCGGCGAGCAGCAGGTTGCATTCGAGCAGGGAGTCCCTCAGTACCGGATCCTGCCGCGCCTTGACGACCTTTGCCGCGTTCAGGACGCCGATCAGAAGCCGGCTGCGCGTGACGAGCGCCGTCCGGCAGCGCCCGACGACGTCGTCCATCGTCAGAGGATCGACGTAGAGGCCGAAGAGCAACTGCTTCTGATAGCGCATGGCGGCCCCTCCCATGGTCAGTTTTCCACCGCGTGCGGGTGGGCGAGCCGCTGCACGGCACCATCCGACAGCCACGCGTAGAGCATCCAGCCGAACTCGTAGGGGCGGCACTCGTAGTCGATGCGGCCGGGCGGACAGAGCGTGTCGATGAGCGGCAGGTGCAGCCCGGGCTTCAGCGCCGTCGTGAAGGCCGAGAGCGCGCGCACCGACTTGTTCGCGGGCTCCCGGCGGGCCGCCTTGCGCCAGATCAGGCAATGCTCCTCGTCGACGATCTCGCCCGTCACCTCGGGATGGCTGTCGAGCCAGCGCAGGCCCCTGGCGATCGCGTCGATGTGGTTCGTGCCGCCGGCATCGAGCACGTCGAGTAGCGCCATCGGCCCCATGGCATGCTGGTGCACGCTGTAGACCGGATAGCCCTCGACGACGCTGCCGTCGCGCGTGTCGTAGTGCCACCACCACTGGCCGGCCGGCCCCTGAAGGGCGCAGATCCGTGCCGCGCAGGCCTCGGCCGCGGCGAGAGCCTCGCGCCGGCCCGTCGCGACGGAGAGCCGCGCAAGCCCCTGCGTCGCGTAGACCTGGTCGGCGAAGCAGCCGATATGGGCGCGCAGCCTGCCATAGGACGAGGAGGGCAGCATGTGCGGGAAGAGGCCGGAGGGGCTCTGCGCTTCGAGCAGCCGCTGCGCGGCCGCCTCGGCGAGAACCTCGGTATCGCCGAGATCGCGCGCCGCAAGGGCGGCGATCAGCGCCCAGGCGCAGCTCACCGTCTCCACCGGCTCATGCGAGCGGATGATCTGCGTCAGCGTCTCGAACAGCGGCGCGGCGAAGGTTCCGGCCGCCTCGGCCGCCGCCCATGCCGCGAGCGCGACGGCACCGGCATCGTCCGATGCCTCGCCGCGCTGCGCCGTGGCAAGCGCGAGCTCGGCCGCCGTCTGCCCGCGGAGGATCGCCCGCTGCCGCGACTCCGGAACATAGTGCAGGCCGAGTGCGACATTCGTCGCGTAGCGCAGGCTGTCGCCTTCCGGCCGGGCTCCGCGTGACTGGTCGCCGGCCGTCGCCCGCATCGTGTGTGCGAAGCGGCCGCCCGAATGCATCATCGGCAGGCCGCGCTCGGCAAGCGAGATAAGCGCCTCCGTCCTCGCGCGCTGGCTCGGGGATTCGGCGGCCAGCATCTCGAGCCGGCGCGGACGGGCCGGACGGCTGGCGTTCTGAGTGTCTTTCTGTCGTTCTGGACGGGTCAACAAAGGCTTCTCCAAATCGCTAGCCACTTCAGGCTGACCCGCGTCGTCGGGTCGGGAACCGCGGTCGCCGGCGTCGGCGTCACTCCGCCCCTGTGTCCGAACGGATTGAACACGTCGGACATCGACGCTGACCTCCCTAAACCGATGCTAGAAAATCCGACCAAACATGCCATTGCCCTGAAAGGCTTACGGTCATGGTCTGGACGAATAGAAAGAACGGTCCGTACATCGATAGGGTTAGCCAAGGACAAGGACGGTGCCGCGCTGGGGAGGGACCAGCGTCGAGCGGATGTCTTGTTGGGCGAGGGGCCGCGAAGCTATCCCTGTCGCAGGATTCCCGGAGGATGAGCGGAGGGATCGGGGATGGATGCAACGATCGTGGCCGGCAGGCCCGACGCGGACGTGGGGGAGGAGGTGGCCGACGCTGCTCTCTGCGTGGTGGTGGTCACCTACAACAGCGCCCGTGTCCTCCCCGGCCTGCTCGATTCGCTGCCATCCGGCCTCGAAGGCGTCCGCACGACCCGCGTCATCGTCGTCGACAACGACTCCGGCGATAACTCCGCCGAACTCGCCGAAGCGCATGCCGTGCAGCCGCGCGTCATCCGCATGGGCCGCAACGCCGGCTATGCGGCCGGCATCAACGCGGCGACGCGGACGCTCCCGCCGGACTGGCACGTTCTCGTGCTCAACCCTGACATCCGCCTTTTCCCGTCCTGCGCGAAGGCGCTGGTCGAGGCGATGGCCGATCCGCTGGCCGGCGTCGTCGTGCCTAAGGTCCTGAACGAGGACGGCACGCTGGCGCTCTCGCTGCGCCGCGAGCCTTCGCTTTCCACCGGCTGCTCGGACGCGCTCGTCGGTACGAAGCTCGCCGCACGTTTCGGCCTCGGCGAGATCGTCTCCGACAGCGAGCGCTATGCCGGAGGCGGCCCGGTCGAATGGGCGACCGGCGCGATCCTCGCGATTTCCGCCCGGGCGCGCGCGGCCGTCGGAGAATGGGACGAGAGCTTCTTCCTCTATAGCGAGGAGGTCGACTATATGCAGCGCGTCCGCCGTCGAGGCTTTCGGGTCGGCTACGTGCCCGACGCCCGCGCCATCCACTTCGGCGGCGAATACCACGAGAACACGTTCCTCTCCTGGCTGATGACGCGCAACCGCATCCGCTACTTCCGCCGTCACCACGGGGCGCTTTCGACGGGGCTCTTCCGGCTGAGCATCATTGTCGGCGAGACGATGCGGTTTGCCCTCGGCCCCGGCCACCGTGCAGCTCTCAGGGCAGCGCTGGCGCCCTGAGCGGGTCCGCGCGCGATGCCGCGGCGCGCCCTTCCGAGTGCGCCCGGACGACATCGTCGTAGATCGTCTCGATGCGGTCGAGCTTGGCCGACCAGAGCGCCGTGTTCTCCACATGCTTGCGCGCCGCCAGACCCATGGCCAGCCGACGGTCTTTCTCCTTCGACAGGAGGCGGATCGCCGTCGCGATATCTTCGGCTAGCGCTGCCGGGGTCGTTGCGGCGAGCTAGACCGCGCAATCCGCGGTCGTCGCGCTGCCCGGTCCCCCGCGATCGACGACGATCAGCGGGAGGGAATGCCCCATTGCCTCCAGGGCAACGTTGCCTCCGGGCTCGCGATAGCTCGGGAAGACGAAAATGTCGGCCTCGCGATAGAAGCCCGCGACGTCTTCCCTGGATCGCCAGCCGTGCAGGACGACACGGTCGCCAAGCGAAAGCCGGCGGACAAGCTCCTCGCAGACATCGCGCTCGGGTCCCTCGCCGACGATGTCGAGACGGAGAGGAAGGTCGCCGAGGGCCGCGAGCGCGGCGATGACGTCGCGAGCGCCCTTGGTCCGCACGAGCCGGCCGACATAGAGCAGCCGGACCGTGCCGGTGCGCCCGCTTCGATCGATCGGTGGGGGCAGGCTCTCCAGGCCCGTCTCGCTCATCACCTCGAAGCGCCGGAGCGGCAATCCCTCGAGCTGCTCGCGCACGTAGTCGGCTATTCCGAGCACGCAGTCTGCCTCCCGGTAGGTCCGGCGCAGGAGCGGATCGAAGCGCCGGCGGAAGCCGTCGATCTCGCGCAGCTTCATGTACCACGGGGCCGATCCCTCGTCGGCGGCAAAGCCCGGAGGCGAGGCGAGGCCGCCGCCGACCGGCCCGATGATGAACGGCATGCCGAGGCCGGCCACCGGCGAGGGGTAACGCATCGCGACCGGCGCCGGCTGGTGCGCAAGGTCGAAGCGCTCGCCGCGCGCAATCGCCGCGCGTATCCAGCGCCGCGCCCTGAGGTAAAACGGGATGTAGCCCGGCTTCATCAGGCTGTTCAGGCGCTCCGCGCGCCCGAGCAGCGGCGGCTCCGCCCATTCGATGACGCGAACGCCCGGAAGCTGCGCCGCGACGGGCACCGCCATGCGCTTGTGATAGGTCAGCACCGTCAGGTCGTGGCGCTCGGCCAGCCGCCGTGCCCATTGAAAGGCGACCCAGGCTTCTCCGACGTCGTTACCGTCGCAGGTCGGGGCGATCAGGAGCAGCTTCTTCACGTCCGGCTCCGGCGTTGTCTTCGAAGTTCTCATCGCATCCTAGAGATGACGCACTCCGTCGGAAGTCGGCTTGACGTGGGTAGGACCTAAGCAACTTGGTTAGGTTTCTGCCTGCTGCAGCAGGGCGGATACTCTCCGGGAGCTCTTCCGGCTGGAGTGACGTCTTCAGGTCGGACCTGGCGGCGGCCCTTGAATCCCGTCGCCGGCGGCACGCGGCGCCGCCTGCTCATCGCCTGTGACAACGGACGCGTAATCCCGAAGTGGCGGCTGGGGAACGGAGACGGCATGTCTCACCCACGTCACCTGACCTACGACGCCGTCGTCGCGACCCGAAACCGGCCGCACGCGTTGAAGCTCAGCCTGCCGCTGCTGGTCACCCAGAGCCGGCCGCCTGAAAAGGTCATCGTCGTCGATGCCAGCGACGATGCGACGGCCGATCTCTCTGTGATCAACGGCCTCGGCGATACCGTGCCCGTCGAGTTCATCCGCTCAAGGCCGGGGCTGGCGCTGCAGCGCAACGCCGGCCTCGCGCGCGTCACGTCCGACGTCGTCTTCTTTCCCGACGACGACTCGCTTGTCCTGCCTGAGGCGCTCGATCGCATGATGCGGGTCTACGAGCTCGACGAGGAGGAGGCGATCGGCGGCGTTTGCAGCGCCGAGGCCGATGCGGCGCCGGACGACATCATGCGCACCGCGCGCAGCGAGTACCGCATGGGTTTCTACGACGTCTTCAAGAGGCTGTTCGGGCAATGGCGCAATGCGTTCGAGGACCGGTACCTGACAGAGCCCTACAAGGTGCACGCCCACGAGATCTACGAGACGCGCTCGGCGCTTCCGTGGTTCGGGGAAGAGAACGTCGCGCTGGTCGAGTACATGACCGGCTTCCGGATGTCCTACCGCAGCGCGCTCATCCGGAGGTCGGGCTTCGACGAGACGCTCGGCGCCTACGCGCTCGGCGAGGACGTCGACGCTTCCTTCGGCGTCCTTCGGACGCACCTGCTGGCCGGCGCGCGCAATGCGGCGATCTTCCACTACCGTGTGCCCGGGCCTCGCGCTCCCGGCCGGGAGGTCGGGGCGATGCACATCCTGAACCGCGCCTACATCCTCGCCAAGCACGCGGCACCGACGAGCCGGGCGATCGGCCGACTGAAGTCGTTCTCGCGCTACAAGATCGCGCAATACGCCCTGCGCGTCGATTCGAGCTTCGGCCGCGCCCGCCTCAAGGGCGCGCTTGCGGCCCATCGGCGGATTCCGCGTCTTCTCGCCGTGCCGCCGGCGCGTCTGGCGGCGGAGTACGGGCGGCTCTTCGCCGAGTGCGTCGACGTGGCGGCACCCGACCCGCTCGCGGTGGCGCATTGATCGCCGGCGTTTGGCGCGTTTCCAGGAAAGGCGGAAACCGTTTTCCGTCCGGCAACGCGACAGAACAAAGGCATTGATCGTTTTCGCGATTCAGCGAAACGTGGAAATGATCTAGCCGTCGTCGCCGCCGGCTGTCCCGCGCTTTCCATGGCGCAGCCGCGCCTTGATCCGCCTGTGCCATCTGAGGCGCACCGCGGTCCGCTTGATCGCGTTCTCCAGAAGCGTGATCAGCGACAGCGCCGTCAGCAGGGCGAGCGGGCGGAGCCGTGCCGACGCGATGACGATGTCCTTTTCCCAGTGCTCGGCCTGCCCGAAGGCCGCCTTGTACTCGGCCTCGCCCTGGCCGTAGTCGACGCGCTCGATCGTGGGGTCGGCGCAAAGGTCCTCGAGCATGCGCAGCATGGTGAAGCGGCCGATCGAGTAGCGGGCGTAGTCGGGATCGAAGCCCGGCGTGCCGACGAAGAACGAGCCGGCATAGCCGAGCCCGGTCCAGAAGGCCACCGGCCGGTCGTCGATATAGACCATCCATGTGCGGTGCCAGCCCTTCTCCACCCCCAGGCGGAGGAGGGCCGTCTGCATCGGCGAGCCGGAGAAGGAGACGCCGAGGCGGGCCTGGTAGCTGCGCTCCGCCACCGCCGTCATGTCGGAGCACAGCTCCTCGAATTCGTCGGCGCGGTCGAAACGGCGAAGCCGCAGCCGGCCGTCGAAGCGTTTGCGCATCTGCTTGTCGGCGTGCCGAAGGTTCTGGCGGGTCTTTGTGGAACGCCGTCCCAGAAGCTCCTCGAACGTCTCCGGCAGATCGGTCGTCCAGCGCCGCGTCACCGTATGCCCGTGCTTGCGCCGGATCCAGGGAACGACCGTCTCCACCGCACGGGCAAGCTTTCCCTCGGCCGGCACATGCCCCATGAAAACCATGTCCGCGTCGGCCGTGTCGAGCGAACGGCGAAGCGCGGCGGCGGCCAGCTCGAAGTCTTCCCGCGTGCGGGCGCCGAGGATGCCGTCGAAGGAGAGGACGAGCGTCCGGCAGGTGATCGACCGCAGCGCGAAGTAGCCGAGCCGGATCGGCAAGACCCAGTTCTCGAGGCGGGCGACGACGATGATGTCCCGGCGCTGCTCGCCCTGCAGGTGGATGACGTAGGGCCCGATGCTTCGGTCCGAGTTGCGCACGACGGTCAGGTAGTAGTCGATGTCGGAATCGATGTCCCGCACCGGAAGTGACGCCCAGACCGGCCGAAGCTGCTCCACCTCCTCGACCGAACGGGCGACCGCGATCGCGGCCGTACCGGGTCCGCTGTCGACGGCGGCGACGTCAGCGAGTTCGGCGCGCATGATGAAATGCAGCCGGGTCGGAGAAGGCCTGGGTCCTGGCCGTGGCTTGGGCTGGAAAGCATTGCCGCGGCGTCGGCCGGCCGACATGTCCCGATCCATCGGGACACCCGACGCCGCGAACGTACGGGTTCCGAATCATTGCTCTGCTGCCTCTTCTGCCCACTAGAAATCAAGACATGAAATCACTTGCGCCTGTGCATCGGCATCAGGCATTGCGTCCCCCGACGCCGGCCCGGCGGGAGCCGGCTGGCGCGGAGCGGCGGACGGCCCTTCGGCCGCCCCGCGCCGGCCCCGCTTGTCGCGGCGGCGTCTCCGCCTCGCCCGTCCCCGCATCGAGCAACCAGGCTCCGGCCGCCCTCATGAAGAAGAAATAGACGTAGGTGGCGTTCCAGAAGGAGACGGTCCATCCGAAGAGGAAGAAGCCGGTCATGCCGATGAGATAGGCCGTTCGGTAGATCGTGAGCTTCTCGTCGAGGCCCTTCTTGGCCGCCACCCCGAGATAAAGCGAGAAGAAGGCGAGCGCCAGGAACAGCTCGGCCGGCAGTCCCTGCCGGAGCGCGTCGATGATCCACATCATGTCGACGCTGGTCGTCATCCAGTCCGGGCGGGCCCAATCGCCGAACCCGACGCCGAAGAGCGGATGATTCAGAACCGATGCCGATCCGTAGGTCCAGATCAGCACGCGGTAATAGGCCGACTCCTGGTCGAAGGAGAAGTGCGTCAGGAAGACGACCGGCACCGAATGCGACGCAAGCAGGGTGATGACGACGTAGACGAAGATGCCGAACACCCAGAGGATCTTCCATCGCCAGGGATATTCGCGAAGCAGCCAGTTCCAGCCGATGAGCATGGCCTGTGCCACGAGGCCCGAGAGCGGGCCGGCGGAGAGCGACAGGAAGGCGGCAAGCGTGATGGCCGCCGTCTGCAACCACTTCACCGTCGGGCTCTTGCCGTATCCGAGCACCATGTGGACGCTGCTGAAGAGCCCGACGCACCAGACCCCGTAGAGGATCGGGTGCTCGAAGACGCTCTGCACGCGCCGCAGGCCCAGGCGCTCGCCGAGGTAATCGTCGACGAAGGCCGGCTGGATCATGTTGAGCAGCTCACGCGCATAGTTCTGATGCGTGACGGCCTCGGCGATCGAGAAGGGCAACAGCACGAGGATGATCGTGAAGAGGCCCCTGAGCGTGCGCTCGAACTGTTCGGCGCTGCGGATGTAGCAGCGCGCCATGAGGTAGCCGCCGCCGGCCTCGACGAAGATCATGCCGCCGGGTTGGATCGAGGAGCTGAGGCCCTCGACCACGGTGAGCGCCAGGAAACACCAGGAGCAGTAGCCGAGGATCGCGAGGTCGCTCAGCCGGATCCGCCCGCATTTGCCCTGCACGAGCATCAGGAGGGACGGCAGGAAAAAAGTGATCAGGACGATCCGGTAGGGCGAGAGCCGCATCGGCCCGATATAGATCATCCAGGGCAAGGGCAGCGTCACGAGAAGCAGGATGATGGGAAGCGGCAGCTTGCCGCCCGCTGCCGGTGTCGCGCGACCGGAAGCGCGCCGCGACGGTGCGCGTCGCATGCCCGACCTGCCGAGGGGCAGGGCCGGCGCTGCCGCGCCGCCGCTTGCCGCGATGTCGGAATGGCCGATCGTGCCCATGATGGGTCTGAAGCCCGCCCTGCACTGGGAAGTTGTCCCTCTTCGATAGCGCACCGGCCGGCCGTCTACGATTACTCACATCGGCGAAAGCAGTCGCCCGTTTGGTGACATCGACCGCCTCGCCGCCGGCCTCCTATGTTCGTCCAACCTTGTGAGGAAGCGGCCGGTGGCGGCAATTTCCGAGGCAACCGAAGGCTGGGGAACGGAAAGAGACGAGCGATGACCGCGGCCCGCGCAGAGGATCTCGCGCGATTCCTGTTCCGGAAAATCTCGAATGTCCCCGCCCGCCGCCGCCGCGCGCGTTTCGCGCTTGCCGCGCGCGCCGGGGAAGCGCCGCATCCGACCCTCTACTTCGTCACGCCGGACCACCCGCTGCCGGCAGGCGGCATCCGCGTGATCTATCGGCACGTCGACATCCTCAATGAGGCGGGGATCCGTGCCTTCGTCGTGCATCACAGGCACGGCTTTCGCTGCCGATGGTTCGAGAACGACACGCCCGTCCTTTCGGCGGCGGAGGTCGCATTGGCGGCGAACGATCTCGTCGTCCTGCCGGAGGTCGATGTCGGACTTGCCGAACGGCTTCCGCCGGGAAACCGCTACGTCATATTCAACCAGAACAGCCACCTGACCTGGCGGGAGAGGTCGGTCTCCGTCGAGCCATTCTACCGGTTGGCCAATCTCGCCGCCGTGCTCACCGTCTCCGAACACAATGCCGCGATGCTCGCCTTCGCCTTCGACGGTGCCCCGATCCGCCGCGTCCGGCTCGGCATCGATCCGCAGATGTTCTTTCCTGGCGATCGCGACCGGCCGCGGCGGATCGCCTACATGCCGCGGCGCGGAGCAGGGGACGCCGAGCAGGTTGTGCAAATCCTCCGCGCCAGAGGGTCGCTTCGGGGGTGGGAGGTCGTTGCCCTCGACGGCCTGATGCACCACCAGGTCGGCGAAGCCCTCCGGCAATCGCGGATCTTCCTCGCTCTGACCTATCACGAGGGCTTCGGCCTGCCGGCGGCCGAGGCCATGGCCTGCGGCAACTATGTCGTCGGCTACCATGCCTATGGAGGGCGCGAGTTCTTCAGGCCCGAATTCAGCGCGGCCGTGCCGACGGGCGATATCGTCGGCGTCGTGAACGCGGTCGAGCGGGCGATAGCGGAGGACGATGCCGGCGGCTCCTTCTGTCTGGAGCGGGGGCTCGCGGCCTCGCGCTTCATCCTGTCGGACTATTCCCCGGCGCGCGAAATCAGCGACGTCGTCGGGACCTATGCGGCTCTGCTCGAGAGCTGCCGGCGCGCCGAAACGGCCGTCGAATAGGCTACCGATAGCGGCGAATCTTAAAAATAGTAGCGCGGAAAATAGATGCCGGTGCGCCTCGCCAGGTGCCACTCGGTCCTGTTGACGACCTCGTTCTCGAACGTCATGTGCAGACGCGCTGCCCAGTGGGCGAACTGCCTCCGGAGCCTGCTCTTGTCCTGCCGTTCGGCGACCTGCAGCGTGCGATAGCGAAGGGTGGCGACGATCTCGGGCCAGACCGAGACGGCAAAATCCCGATACTCGGCCGGCGTCGCGTCGTCGTCCCTCGGGAAATCGCAGAGCTTGCGGGCGTGCTTGAGAGCCGTCAGGGCGAGCGCCCGCCGCGCGAGCCGATAGAGCGCGTCCCGCTCGGGCAGGGACGCCCCTTCCTTCTCGAACGCCGATTGGAAAGCCCGTTGCCGTCCGATCAGGTCGAAGAGAAAGCCGGCGTGGACCGTCCGCTGCATGCTGAGATCGTGCACCCGGTAATAGGCCTGGTCGGCGCCTCGAACCCGACCGATGTCGGAGATCGCGGCAATGCGCAACCACATTTCCATGTCCGCCGAATGCGGCAGCTCGCGGTTGTAGCCGCCGATCCGCCTTTGAATGCTGGCCCGTACGACCGCCTCGGGGCAGATGACGAAGTTCTTGCCTGATCGGCAGACGTGCCGCATCCACGTCCGGCCGTTCCAAACGGAGGTGCCTGTGACCGACATGCGGGCGGGCGGAAGCGCGTCGCTGAAGGAGATCGGCTGGCCGTAGACCATGCCGACGCCAGCGTTCGCCTCCATCACCGACGTGGCCCGGGCGAGCGCGCCGGGCGTCAGAAGGTCGTCTGCCGAGAGCAGGACGAAGTAGTCGCCGCGGATCTGCGCGATCCCTTCGTTGTAGGTGGCGATATGGCCGATATTGGCCGTGTGCCGGATGATCCGCACCCGCGGATCACGACCCGAAACGGCCTTGCAGACCTCCGGCGTATCGTCGGAGGAGCAATCATCGATGACGAGGACGTCGACGTCCACGCCCGGCTGATCCAGGACGCTCTGGACGCACTGCTCCAGATAGCGCCCATAGTTATAGCAGGGAACGAGAACCTGAACCTTCACCATGCGTCCGTTCTCAGAATACGTGCCTCGCCAGAGGTTATTGAGGCGACGGATGGAGGCAAGGGCCGCCCGGATAACTCCTTTGCCGTACGAAGAAGCCCTCGTCGGGTGACGACCGAACGAAGGTGTTTTTCCGCGATCCGGCCGAGCCTAAGGTCCGCCGAAGTGTTATGGCGGTGGACGTTGGATGCCCATGGATTTCGCGGCACCGGTCAGATTGACGTCGGGGATCGATCCTGGTCCCGCCGCTGGCGTCTCGCCGTCGCGCAAGCTGCGCGTCAGGGCGGCCGCGTCATCCGTCCGGACGACCGTCACGGTCGTCATCCCCTGCTACAACTATGCCCGATATCTGCCGGACTCGGTCGGCAGCGCCTTGACGCAGGAAGGCGCGGACGTCGACGTGGTCGTGGTCGACGATCGATCGACCGACGACAGCGTTGCCGTTGCAAGAGCCTTCGCCCGTGCAGACCCGCGCGTCACGGTCGTCGAGCACGCTGTGAACGCCGGACCGGTCAAGACCTTCAACGACGGACTGGCGCTCGCCCGCGGCGAGTTTCTCGTGCGGCTGGATGCCGACGATCTGCTGACGCCGGGCTCGATCGCGCGGTCGCTCGCGGTGATG
>JBQCEN010000142.1:0-4310 GCA_051960215.1 Pararhizobium sp. | reverse complement strand
ACAAGCAGCATCAGGACTCACTCTGGGCCGGCCTTTCCTCTGGTTCGCTGCAGGTGGTGGCAACCGACCACTGCGCCTTCACGACCGACCAGAAGCGCACCGGCCTCGGCGACTTCCGCAAGATCCCGAACGGCACCGGCGGACTTGAGGACCGCCTGC
This sequence comes from Pararhizobium sp., assembly GCA_051960215.1. Classification (GTDB taxonomy): domain Bacteria; phylum Pseudomonadota; class Alphaproteobacteria; order Rhizobiales; family Rhizobiaceae; genus Pararhizobium_B. The sequence continues at coordinate 4,151 of JBQCEN010000142.1, read as the reverse complement.
CGATGCTCTGGACGAACGGCGTCAACACCGGCCGCCTGACGATGAACGAGTTCGTCGCCGTCACCGCGACCAATATCGCCAAGATCCTCAACATCTATCCGAAGAAGGGCGCGATCCTCGTCGGCGCCGATGCCGATCTGGTCGTCTGGGACCCGGAGAAGGAGAAGACGATCTCGGCGAAGACCCAGCAGTCTGCGATCGACTACAACGTCTTCGAGGGCAGGCGCGTGAAGGGCCTGCCGCGCTACACCCTGTCGCGCGGCCGCGTCATGGTCGAGGACGGCGCGATGAAGTCGAAGGAGGGCGACGGCGAGTTCGTCGCCCGCAAGCCCTTCACCGCCGTCAACACGGCGCTTTCGACCTGGAAGGAACTGACCGCCCCGCGCAAGGTCGAGCGCTCCGGCATTCCGGCAAGCGGGGTCTGAGGGATCCTATGCGGGAGGGGGCGGGCTGGTGGACATGACAATGCGCGAGATCGCGATGCCATTCCGTATGGACAGGCTGTCACCCCCCTCTGTCTGCTGCGCCGGCATCTCGCCTGCAAGGGGGGAGATTGGGAGCCCGCTGCGCCGCTCGGCCGGTCGCCATCTTGACACCTTGCACCGCCGCTCTCCTCACCGTCATTCCTGTGCTCGTCACAGGAATCCATACCGTTCCGCTCCCCACACGGGAGCGCGCCGAAGCCGTCCCGATGCCGTGCACGGAATGGAATGGACCCCTGTGACGAGCACAGGGGTGACGGAGTGCGAGCACGCCGCTCTCTTTCCGACCTCTCCTCTAGTGGGCGCCGCCCGCCATTTGCCCGGTTGGACAGGAGGCCTAAGCCCCCACCAGCCCCTCCAGCTCCGGCAGGAGCACGACGCTTTCCTGCTCGTTCGGGTCGGTGCGGGCGATGACTGCCGTGCAAGGCGTGTCGGAGAGGTTGGCGGCGATGTGCGGCACGCCGGCCGGGATATAGAACATGTCGCCCGCCGCCGTGATCGCGTGGTTTTCCAGCCGCTCCCCGTACCAGGTGTGCGCCTCGCCGGAGAGCACATAGATCGCCGTCTCGTGCGCGGCATGCATATGCGCCTTCGCCCGCTTGCCCGGCGGGATCGTCAAGAGATGCATGCAAAGCCCGGTCGAGCCGACGGTCTCGGCCGCAATTCCCTGGAAATAGCTGAAGCCCTGCTTGCCGTCATAGGTGTCGCCCGTACGGACGAGCCGGCAGGTCGGAGATGGTGATGCGCTCATCGAACGAACTCCTGTATGATCGCGATGAAACCGCGTTTGCGGCGGGGCTGCAAGCGGAGGTTCGCCGATGACGGCGCTGAGCAGCGAGGCATCCGAGTTGACGAGGACGCATGAGAGGGCAGCGCCCGTGGCCGTGCCGCAGCCCGGCGAGACCGTGATCGAGGCGAAGGGCCTCGACCTCACCTTCCACACCGGCGACGGCCCCGTCCACGCACTTTCCGGCATCGATCTCGCGATCGAACGGGGAGAATTCGTCTCCTTCATCGGCCCCTCCGGCTGCGGCAAGACCACGCTGCTGCGCGTCATCGCCGATCTGGAGCAGCCGACCGGCGGCTCGATCACCGTCAATGGCGTCAGCCCCGAGCAGGCCCGGCTCGCCCGCGCCTATGGCTATGTCTTCCAGGCGTCCGCGCTCTTCCCCTGGCGCAACATCGCCGACAACGTCGCCCTGCCGCTCGAGGTGATGGGCGTGCCGAGGGCGGAGCGCCGCGCGCGGATCGCGAAGAACCTCGACCTCGTCAACCTGACGGGCTTCGAGAAGAAGTTCCCCTGGCAGCTTTCCGGCGGCATGCAGCAGCGCGCCTCCATCGCCCGCGCCCTGTCGTTCGATCCGGACATGCTGCTCATGGACGAGCCCTTCGGCGCGCTCGACGAGATCGTCCGCGACCACCTGAACGAGCAACTCCTGAAGCTCTGGGCGAAGACGGAGAAGACGGTTGTCTTCGTCACCCACTCGATCCCGGAGGCCGTCTTCCTGTCGACCCGGATCGTCGTCATGAGCCCGCGCCCCGGCCGCGTCCACGAGGTCATCGACTGCGACCTCGGGCGCGACCGCACGCTCGGCATCCGCGAGACGCCCGCCTTCCTCGAAATCGCCCACCGCGTCCGCGAGGGCCTGAGAGCGGGGCATTCCTATGAGGACTAGCGCCGACACTCCGGCGTCATCCTGGGGCTTGTCCCCAGGATCCGCTGTCTCAGCACCGGAACGGGCGCATGCAGATGGTCGGGACAAGCCCGACCATGACGCAGGGGTTGTGCTCGGGCTCGGTCGGCAACGCCCCTCTCGCGCTCCCTCCGCTCCACGGAGGCGCCGGCCGTGACCACGCTCGTCGCAACCGACATTGCGCCGAAGCGGCCGCGCCGCGCGCCGCGCACGGGCAACGCCGTTCCGATCGCGACCGTGCTCGCGGCGATCCTCGCGCTTTGGTACATCTTCGCCTTCGTGCTCAACGCGCCGGTCGAGCTCGATACGGCGCAGCGCATGGGCCACCACCTGTCGACGCCAGAGCTCATCGCCCAGACGATGAACGCCCGCCGCCCGGTTCTGCCGGCGCCGCACCAGGTCGCGGTCGAGCTCTGGAAGACGACCGTCGACACGGCGGTCACCTCGAAGCGCAGCCTCGTCTACCATAGCTGGGTGACGCTCTCCTCCACCCTCGTCGGCTTCGCGCTCGGGACGCTGCTCGGCATCCTGCTCGCCGTCGGCATCGTCCATTCCCGGGCGCTCGACAAGAGCCTGATGCCCTGGATCATCGCATCGCAGACGATCCCGATCCTGGCGATCGCGCCGATGGTCATCGTCGTGCTCAACGCGATCAACATCACCGGCCTCCTGCCGAAGGCGATGATCTCGACCTATCTCGCCTTCTTCCCCGTCGCCGTCGGCATGGTGAAGGGCCTGCGCTCGCCGGAGGTCATGCATCTCGACCTGATGCGCACCTATAACGCGTCGCGCGCCCAGGTCTTCTGGAAGCTCCGCTGGCCGTCCGCCGTCCCCTTCCTCTTCACCTCGATGAAGGTCGCCGTCGCCATCGCCCTCGTCGGCGCGATCGTCGCCGAGCTGCCGACCGGCGCGGTCGCCGGCCTCGGCGCCCGGCTCCTTGCCGGCTCCTACTACGGCCAGACGGTGCAAATCTGGTCGGCCCTCGTGATGGCCTCGCTGCTCGCGGCCGTCCTCGTCGTCATCGTCGACGTCGTCGGCCGTCTCGTCAGCGCCCGCATGGGAGTCCGGCCATGAACCGCGGCATCCTCGCCGCCGCCCTCGCCTTCTGGCTGGTCGCCTGGGCGATCAACGTCGCGCTTCTCGGCGTTCGCCCGAAGGCGGGCGTCGCGGCGCGAACGATCGACGTCCTAATCCCCGTGCTCTTAGGCGCAGCACTGCTCGCCCTCTGGGAGGGCCTGACGCGCGGCTTCAACATCCCGCCGGTGCTGCTGCCCGCTCCGTCGCAGATCTGGGGCAAGGTGACGGGTTCCGTGCCGATGCTCTGGGCCGACTTCCGCCAGACCTACCTCAAGGCGGTGCTCGCCGGCTTCGCGATCGGCTGCGGCTCCGGCTTCGTCGTCGCCATCGTCGTCGACCGCGTGGCGTTCCTCCGCCGCGGGCTGTTGCCGATCGGCAACCTCGTCGCCGCACTGCCCGTCGTCGGCGTCGCGCCGATCATGGTCATGTGGTTCGGCTTCGACTGGCAGTCGAAGGCCGCCGTCGTCGTCATCATGACCTTCTTCCCGATGCTGGTGAACACGGTCGCGGGCCTGGCAGCCTCGTCGGCGATCGAGCGCGACATGATGCGCACCTACGCCTCCAGCTACTGGCAGACGCTCCTGAAACTCCGCCTGCCGGCGGCCATGCCCTTCATCTTCAACGCCCTGAAGATCAACTCGACTCTCGCCCTCATCGGTGCCATCGTCGCGGAATTCTTCGGAACGCCCGTAGTCGGGATGGGCTTCCGCATTTCCACAGAAGTGGGGCGCATGAACATCGACATGGTGTGGGCCGAGATCTTCGTCGCCGCGCTCGCCGGGTCGATCTCCTATGGGCTGATCGCCCTCGTGGAGCGCGCCGTGACCTTTTGGCATCCGTCCTACCGGAACTGACCGGATGAACGAGAGACGGAGCCTTTAACCAGAGGAGAACGGGA
>JBQCEN010000141.1:0-8358 GCA_051960215.1 Pararhizobium sp. | reverse complement strand
TGGCTCGCTCGCAAACGGCCGCGCGCGCTTCGACAGCGATGTCGATCTTCTGCTCGATTTTCCGCAGGAATCGGTCGGCGAAGCCTGGCGTCTTGCCGAAGACCTCTGCGCGGGGCTGGCGATCGAGCTCGACATAAAGCCATTGGCCTGGTGCGATCCGACCTTCGCGGCGAAAGTCATGGTAAGCGCCAGGATCATCGGATGACGGACGCTCGCTGGCTCGACGTCGACGACGATCTGACATCCGCGATCGGCCACTTCGGACGTTCTGTCGAGATCTTCGAAAGGGGCGGATTCTCCGGAACGGACCTGCAGTCCTATATGGCGCGAATGGCGCTCATGCAGGCGATGCAGTCCGGCTATACGTCGCTCGAAGGCGCGTTCGAGCGGATACTCGAACTCCTCGGCGAGGAGAAGCCGACCGGACCGAACTACCACGCCGATCTCCTGCGGCGGCTCTCCCGGGAGATTACCGGAATCCGGCCCGCAATCATCCACGGCACCTTGGTAGAAGCAATCGACGAAGCTCGGCGCTTTAGGCATGTCGCGCGCAAGTCCTATGACAGCTTTCATGTCGAAGGCGCAGCAAGCGCCGTGCGGGCGGCCGCCGTCATCCGCGACCAGATTCGCTCTGCGGTAGCCATGTTCCGGCAGCGGATTGATTCCGAGGAGTAGCGGCTATTCGCTCTGCCAGCCCCCCAGCCGCGCAAGCAGGCTTGCGACGTTGGACACCTCGAATTTCGCCAGCAGGTGCGCCCGGTGCTCCTCGACCGTCCGCGGCGAGATGGCGAGGATGCGGCCGATCTCCTTGCTGGTGAGACCCTTCGCCAGATGCTGGATCACCTGGCGTTCGCGCGGCGTCAGCGAGATCACCGGGCGCACGTCGCAGAGATCGCCGAAGGTCAGGATCACGCGTTTCAGCGGCGCTTCCGGAAAGAGGCTCCGTGCCCGCAGCCGGCACCAGAACAGCGAGCCGTCGCGGCGCGGCATCAGCCGTTCGTCAGTATAGGGCCGGCCGGCCTTCAGCACCGCGAACCCCACCTCCCGCACCTGCTCGAATTCGGCGTGGCTCGCATAGAGGATGCGGAACGACTGGCCGAGGAGCTCGTGCTTGTCATAGCCGAAGAGCGCAGCGAAGGTCTCGTTGCAGGCGCGGATCACCCGCTCCTCGCTGAGCGCGATGCCGATCGGCGCGAACTCGAAGGCGAGCTCCCGAAGATCGTCCCGCTCCGTCACCGCCTCTGTCGCCATGCCTGCCCCGCCCGTCGTCGTCGCCGGAGCCGCATCCTCCGGACTACCAGATGTCGCCACGTGCATTCACGGGCCGTAGTTCCACAGGCTTGCGATAGTGCGAAGCGCGGACCGAGACTGCAAGTCCATGCGATAAGGGAGTTGACGGGAATGCATCACCAGCGTGCCGAGCTCGGAGAGCGCCTCGTCCGGCGCGTCGCCGCGATGCGCGAGGAGCTCGTCGCCCTGACGCAGGACCTGATCCGCATCCCGACGGTCAATCCGCCGGGCGACTGCTATCTCGATATCTGCGAGTTCATCGAGCGCCGGCTGGCGGCAAGCGGCTTCGCCGTCGAGCGCATCCGCGGCTTCGACACGCCGGGCGACAGCGTCAGGCATCCCCTCTGGAACGTCGTCGCCAGACGCGAGGGCGCACGTCCCGGGCCGTGCGTGCACTTCAACTCCCATATCGACGTCGTCGAGCTCGGCCACGGCTGGACGGTCGACCCCTTCGCCGGCGTCGTCAGGGACGGCCGGGTCTATGGCCGCGGCGCCTGCGACATGAAGGGAGGCCTTGCCGCCTCCATCGTTGCAGCGGAAGCCTTCCTCGCCGAAAATCCCGATTTCGCGGGCGCCATCGAGATTTCCGGCACCGCCGACGAGGAGACCGGCGGTTATGGCGGCGTCGCCTATCTTGCCGAGCGCGGATTTTTCAGCCCGGACCGCGTCCAGCATGTCATCATTCCCGAGCCGCTCAACAAGGATCGTGTCTGCCTCGGCCATCGCGGCGTCTGGTGGGCGGAGATCGAGACGCACGGGCGCATCGCCCACGGCTCGATGCCCTTCCTCGGCGATTGCGCGATCCGCCACATGGGCGCCGTCGTTGCCGAGATGGAGGCAAGCCTCTTCCCGGCGCTTGCGGCCCGTCAGACCGCGATGCCCGTCGTGCCGGAAGGCGCGCGCCACTCGACGATGAACATCAACTCGCTCCACGGCGGGCAGGCCGAGCCCAAGGCCGACTACACCGGCTTCCCCTCGGCCTGCGTCCCGGACTCGGCTCGGATGATCGTCGACCGGCGCTACCTGATCGAGGAGACGGCCGAGGAGGTGCGCGCCGAGATCATCGCCCTGCTCGAGAAGGTGAAGGCGCACCGGCCGAGCTTCACCTATGATCTCAACGAGCTCTGGCATGTAAGCGCGACGATGACCGATCGCGGAGCCCCGGTCGTCGCCGCCGTCGCCAGGGCGGTGGAGCGCGTCCTCGGCAAGGCGCCCGACTACGTCGTCTCGCCCGGCACCTACGACCAGAAGCACATCGACCGCATCGGCAAGCTGAAGCATTGCATCGCCTACGGCCCCGGCATCCTCGATCTCGCCCATCAGCCGGACGAGTATGTCGGCATCGACGACATGGTCGATTCGGCCAAGGTCATGGCGCTTTCGCTCGCCGACCTTTTCGGAGCCGCCACCTGACGGTATAGAGCAAGGGGCTGTTTCGAAGGGGAGAACGAACAGGTGAAGATCATCGCGAGAATGGTCGCGGCCGCCGCCCTCGGCTGCGCCGTCGCTGCGGCGACGCCGGCACTCGCCGCCAAGACCTCCGTCACCGTCGGCATGCAACTCGAGCCGCCGACCCTCGATCCGACGTCGGGCGCTGCCGCGGCGATCGACGAGGTCACCTATGCCAACCTCTACGAGGGCCTGACGCGGTTCGCCGAGAACGGCTCGATCATCCCCGATCTCGCGAAGTCCTGGAACATCTCGAAGGACGGCCTCACCTACACCTTCCACCTCCATGACGGCGTCACCTTCCACGACGGCACGAAGATGACGGCGAGCGACGTCAAGTTCTCGCTCGACCGCGCCCGCGCGCCGGATTCGACCAACGCCCAGAAGCCGCTCTTCGCCGACATCAAGTCTGTCGAAGTCGTCGATCCGCTGACCGTCAAGGTGACGCTGACGCGGCCGAACGGCTCGTTTCTCTTCAACATGGCCTGGGGCGACGCCGAGATCGTCTCGCCGAAGAGCGCGAAGGACAACGCGACCCACCCCGTCGGCACCGGCCCGTTCATGTTCAAGGAATGGGTAAAGGGCGATCACGTCACGCTGGTCAGGAACCCGCACTACTGGGGCAAGCCCGTCAAGCTGGAGACGGCGACCTTCAAGTTCATCTCCGACCCGACGGCTGCCTTCGCGGCGATGATGGCCGGCGACATCGACGCCTTCCCCGGCTATCCGGCGCCCGAGAACCTCGACCAGTTCAAGGCCGACCCGCGCTTCAAGGTGATCGTCGGCTCCACCGAGGGCGAGACGATCCTCGCCATGAACAACGGCAAGAAACCCTTCGACGACATCCGCGTGCGCCAGGCGGTCGCCCATGCCATCGACCGCAAGGCCGTGATCGACGGCGCCATGTTCGGCTACGGCACGCCGATCGGATCGCACTTCGCCCCGCAGAACCCGGATTACATCGACCTGACGGGCCTCTCGAAATACGATCCGAACCTGTCGAAAAAGCTTCTGAAGGAAGCGGGTTATCCGAACGGCTTCAAGACGACGCTGAAGCTGCCGCCGCCCTCCTACGCACGCCGCGGCGGCGAGATCATCGCGGCCGAGCTGCGCGCCGTTGGCATCGAGCCGCAGATCATCGACGTCGAATGGGCACAGTGGCTGACCGACGTCTTCAAGGACCGCAACTACGACATGACCATCGTCTCGCATACCGAGCCGATGGACATCAACATCTACGCGCGCGACGACTACTACTTCAACTATCACTCCGCCGCCTTCAAGACGATCATGGAGACGCTCGACCGGACGATCGATCCGGAAAAGCGGACGGAGCTCTACCATCAGGCGCAGGAGCGGATCGCCAAGGACTACGTCAATGCCTTCCTCTTCGAACTCCCGGCACTCGGCGTCGCGAACGCGAAGCTGATGGGCCTCTGGAAGAACGAGCCAACTCCGGAGATCGACCTCACCGGCGTCTACTGGAAGGACTAGAAGGCAATCCCGGCCTGATGGTGCGTCTCGGATGAACCGACCACCCGTCCACCGCCATTCCTGTGCCCTCAACATGGGAATGCTCTCGACAACGTCCCTGCGCCGACAGCGGAATGGAATGGACCCCTGTGACAAGCACAGGGGTGACGGAGTGTGGGGCGTCTCACCTTGCCACCTACATCGGTTCGCCGAAAAGGAGTCCCCGCTTGATGGTGCGTCTCGGATGAATCGGCCAACCAGCCACCGTCATTCCTGTGCTTGTCACAGGAATCCATACCGTTCCGCCGTCGGGACGGGTGCGCTGTCAATGGCACCGCCCAGAGGTGGCGGGAGAGGAATGGACCCCTGTGACAAGCACAGGGGTGACGGAGCGTGGGGCCAACGGCGGCAGGACTATCCGACGGCGCGGAACAGGCGATGCTGACATTCGTCCTGAAGCGCTTCGTCTCCCTGGCGATCACGCTGCTCGTCGCGAGCGCGGTGATCTTCACGCTGACGAACATCGTGCCCGGTGACCCGGCGCGCTTCATGCTCGGGATGAACGCGCAGCCCGATACGCTTGCCGCCCTGCACCACCAGCTCGGCCTCGACCAGCCGGCGATCCTGCGCTACCTGCATTGGCTCGGCGGCCTTCTCGTCGGCCAGTTCGGCACGAGCTACACCTATAAGGTCCCGGTGGCGGAGCTGATCGGCCAGCGCCTCTGGGTCTCGCTGCCGCTTGCTCTCTATGCCCTCGTGCTCTCGACGCTGAGCGCCTTCCCGGCCGGCATTCTTTCCGCCGCGCGGCGGAATTCCGCCGCCGATGTCTCGATCATGGGCGTGACGCAGCTCGGCATCGCCGTCCCGAACTTCTGGTTCGCGATGCTGCTCGTCCTCGCCTTCTCGATCACGCTCCGGTGGTTCTCCGCCGGCGGATTTCCCGGCTGGGGCGCCGGCTTCCTGCCGGCGATGAAGGCGCTGACGCTGCCGGCGATCGCGCTCGCCTTGCCGCAGGCCTCGATCCTCGCCCGCGTCATGCGTTCCTCCCTGCTCGAGACGCTCGGCGAGGACTTCGTGCGCACCGCCCGCGCCAAGGGCCTGACATGGGCGCAGGCGCTGCGGCGCCATGCGCTGCGCAACGCGCTGATCCCCGTGCTGACCATCATCGGCCTGCAGTTCTCCTTCCTGCTTGCCGGCGCGATCATCATCGAGAACGTCTTCTTCCTGCCCGGCCTCGGCCGGCTCGTCTTCCAGGCGATCACGCAGCGCGACCTAGTTGTCGTCCAGAGCGTCGTCATCCTGCTCGTCTTCGCTGTCATCGTCGTCACCTTCCTCGTCGACATCGCCTATGCGGCGGCCGACCCGCGGCTGAGGAGCCGGCGCGCATGAGCGACACGGCCGCGCCCCCTCGCCCCCTGCCCTCGGGGCCGAGCCTGCTTGTCACGGCCTTCCGCTCGCCGAGCTTCGTCGTCGGCCTCGCCCTCACGCTCGTCTTCGTCGTCGCCGCCCTCGTCTCGTTCCTCTGGACGCCCTATGACGTGACGGTGCTCGACATCGCCGGCCGGCTGAAACCGCCCTCCTCCGCCCATCTCCTCGGCACGGACCAGTTCGGCCGCGACATCCTGTCGATGATCATGGTCGGGGCGCGGGCATCGATCGCCGTCGGCGCGATCGCCGTCGGCATCGGCGTCGTCCTCGGCGTCCCCCTCGGGCTTGCGGCAGCAGGCCGCCGCGGCTCGCTGCTCGACGAGGTGATCATGCGGGCGAACGACCTCGTCTTCGCCTTTCCGGCGCTGCTGATGGCGATCATGATCACCGCCGTTTTCGGCCCCGGCGCGGTCAACGCGATCATCGCGATCGGCATCTTCAACGTCCCGGTCTTTGCGCGGCTGACGCGCGGCGCAGCGCTCTCGCTCTGGACGCGCGACTACATCCTCGCCGCCCGCGTCGCGGGCAAGAAGGCTGCCCGCATCTCCATCGAGCATATCCTGCCCAACATCGCCAACCTGCTCATCGTCCAGGCGACGATCCAGTTCTCCCTCGGCATCCTCGCCGAGGCCGGCCTCTCCTATGTCGGCCTCGGCACGCAGCCGCCGATGCCGAGCTGGGGACGGATGCTGGCCGAATCGCAGACCATGGTCTCGCTCGCCCCGCATGTCGCGATCTTCCCCGGCCTCGCCATCGTGCTCACCGTCCTCGGCCTCAACCTCATGGGCGACGGCCTGCGCGACGTCCTCGACCCCAAGCTGAGGCGCGCCCGATGACGGAGAGCCCGCCGTTGCTTTCGGTCGAAGGGCTCGACCTGTCGATCGGCGGCGTGCCGATTCTCGAAGGCGTTGGGCTGACGGTCGCCGCCGGCGAGGTCGTAGGGCTCGTCGGCGAATCCGGCTCCGGCAAGAGCATGACCGCGAACGCCGTCATGCGGCTCCTGCCGGAGGGCACGCGCTGGCGCGGCGACATCCGCCTCGACGGCGAGGCGCTGCAGGAGAAGGGCGAGGCCGGAATGTGCGCCCTTCGCGGCCGTGCCCTCGGGATGATCTTCCAAGAGCCGATGACGGCGCTGAACCCCGTCCAGACGATCGGCGCACAGGTCGCCGAGACGATCCGCATCCACACGAGGGCGAGCCGCGCCGAGGCGCTGCGCATCGCCCGCGAGACGCTGAACCGCGTCGGCCTGCCGGAGGCCGAATTCCCGCTCGACCGCTACCCGCACGACCTTTCGGGCGGCCAGCGCCAGCGCGTCGTCATCGCCATGGCGATCGCGCTGAAGCCGAAGCTCCTGATCGCCGACGAGCCGACGACGGCCCTTGACGTGACGACGCAGGCGCAGATCCTCGACCTCCTGCGCACGCTCGTCGCAGAGGACGGCATGGGGCTGATCCTCATCACCCACGACCTCGCCGTCGTCGCCGAGATGGCCGACCGCATCGTCATCATGAAGGAAGGCAGGATCATCGAGGCCGGCCAGACGCTGCCGCTCTTCCGGGCCATGCGCGAGCCCTATACGGCGGCGCTCTTCAAGGCCTCCTCGCACGTGCCAATCCGCGTGCCGATGGAGCGCCTCGGGGACCACGTCCTCGATGTCAGGGACGTGGTGCGCGACTATCCGCTGCCGCGCCGCTCGCTCTTTGCCAGTCCCGGCCGTTTCCGCGCCGTCGATCATGTCTCGCTCACCGTCCGGCGCGGCGAGAACGTCGGCCTCGTCGGCGAATCCGGCTGCGGGAAATCCACGCTGACGCGCGCGATCCTCGGCCTCGAACCGCTGCAGGGTGGCTCGGTCGCGATCGGCGGGAAACCTTTCCATTCAACGGGATCGCAGCCGGACCCGACTCTCCGTCGCAAGCTGCAGGTGGTCTTCCAAGACCCCTATTCCTCGTTCGACCCGCGCCACAGGGTGGAGCGGCTGGTGGCCGAGCCCTTCCATCTCGATCCGGAAGCGCCGGGCGGGGCTAGCCGGCGGCGGCGCGTCGAGGCGGCGCTGGAGGCCGTGGGGCTCTCGGGCGCCGATGCCGACAAGTACATCCATGAATTCTCCGGCGGCCAGCGCCAGCGCATCGCGATCGCCCGGGCGCTGATCATCGAGCCGGCGCTGATCATCCTCGACGAGGCCGTCTCCGCCCTCGACGTCTCGATCCGCGCGCAGATCCTCGACCTGCTCGCCGACCTCTCCGACCGGCTGTCGATCTCCTACCTCTTCATCTCGCACGACCTCTCCGTCGTGCGCGCGATCACCGACCGCGTTCTAGTCATGAAGGCCGGACGAATCGTCGAGGAAGGCGAGACGGAAGCGGTGTTCACCGAGCCGAAGCACGCCTATACGAAGAGCCTGATCGCCGCGACGCCCGATCTCGAACGGGCGCTGAAGGCCCGCGAGCAGGCGGCCTGACAGGGAGAACTTGAAAGATGCTCACCCGCAACGACCTCGGCTTCGACACCCGCCACACCTTCATCGGCGGCGAATGGGCGCCCGGCGAGACCAGGGACGTGCTGCCCGTCGAGGACCCATCGACCGGCGAGACATTCGGCGAGATCGCCCGCGGCAGCCCCGCCGACATCGACCGCGCCGTCCTCGCGGCCCGTGCGGCCCTTGCCGGCGAATGGGGCCGGCTGCCTGCCGTCGAGCGCGGCCGGGTGCTGACGCGCATC
>JBQCEN010000140.1:0-6309 GCA_051960215.1 Pararhizobium sp. | reverse complement strand
GTGATTTGCGACCGCCACGGAGACCTGGATAGCGCGTCCGGCTTGTGGCGCGGCCGCAATGGAAACTTCCACCTGCCTCATTGCCGCCTCGTCGAAACCCATCCGCTCCATGGCGCGACGATAGGCTTCAACCACAATTCTCATATTGCCAGCATACGAAGCCGCGTACTACGTCAACGCCGTAGATGACGGCAGATACTGCTACCTGTAGTTGATATCGATCCCGCTAGTTCGAAGTTGCCCGACCGCTGAAGCTGCCCAACCCATGATTCGACCGAGGCCATGGGTCAGCTGTCCCACTGTGGTGGTTTCCGCCAATCGAAGCTCTTCGAATCCGCCTGATGATTTCGCTGGACAGGGCGAATCACCTTTGATTCACTATGGCAGATTCGGATGTGCGGCGTGCCGAATCGCTACGGGGAAAAGCGGGACATCATGGCGGAAGCGCAACCTATCGGCGCGGCCCTCGGGCGGCGACGTTCTGATCGTGCGTCCAAGTGGACGTGGGACGGCGAGATGGCGGGGCATGCGAAGCTGTTCGCCAAACCGGCCTACCATCACCTTCTCAAGGCCGAGCCGTTCCTCAAGCGGTCCATCCCGATCCTGATCGTCGCCTTCCTGGTCATCGTGGCTGTCGCCCGCTTCATCTCGCTGCAGGCGGATCGGCACGGGCTGGAGGCTGCGGCCGAACGGACGACGGACCTGAGCGCTGCCGCGACCGTCGGGCTCTTCGCCGCCGACCCCTCGCCCGTGGCCGACGGCATCCGCCGGCGCGTCGAGGACCGTCTGGACGAGACCTTTCCAGCTGCGCAAAACGGCGACGGGCGGCTGATCCTCGTCGCCGACAAGACCGGCCGCATCTTCGCCTCGACCGGGCCCGGCTCCTTCATCGTCGGCAGCCGCCTCGCAGACGTCCTGCCGGCGGCTTCGCCGCTCCTTGCCTTCGGCGGGCGCGCGGGCGTTGTGCCGGTCAGTTACGGCGGCGATCGTTACCTCGGCGCGCTGCGGCGCTTTCCGGAGGGGAAAGGGTCGGTGCTGGTGCTGACGCCGATGGAGACGGTCATCAACGACTGGCGCGACAGCGTCTCGCTCAACGTGACGCTGTTCATCGCGACGTCGAGCATCCTGCTCGTCGTGCTCTACGCTTATTTTTCGCAGGCGACGCGAGCGCGGGACGCGGACGAGCTCTACCTGGAGTCCCATCGCCGCGTCGACACGGCGCTCTCGCGCGGGCGCTGCGGACTGTGGGACTGGGACATGGCGCGCGGCCGGCTCTACTGGTCGCGCTCGATGTACGAGATGCTCGGCCTGCCGCCGCGCGACTGCGTGCTCTCCTTCGGCGACGCGGCGCGCCTGATGCACCCCGACGACAACGATCTCTACGCCATTGCCCGCTCGATCGCACGCGGCGAGACGAAGCAGATCGACCATGTCTTCCGCATGCGCCATGCCGAAGGCCACTATGTCTGGATGCGGGCACGCGCGCAGGTGATCGACCGTTCGTCGACGCACACGCACCTGATCGGCATCGCCATGGACGTGACCGAGCAGCACCGGCTGGCGCAGCGCTCGGCGGAGTCGGACCAGCGGCTCCTGGACGCCATCGAGAGCACGTCGGAATCCTTCGTCCTATGGGACCGCTACGACAGGCTCGTGCTCTGCAACTCGAACTTCCGCGACGTCTTCGGCCTGCCGTCGAACGTGCTCCAGGCGGGCAACGACCGGACGCTGGTCGAGCAGGCCTGCCGCCGACCGGTCATCCAGCGCCGCGTCACCGGCTCCGATCCGAGCGGGACTTCGGAAACGAGCGAGGTGCAGCTTGCCGACGGGCGCTGGCTGCAGATCAACGAGCGGCGCACGAGCGATGGGGGCATGGTCGCCGTCGGCGCCGACATCACCCAGCTCAAGCGCAACCAGGAGCACATGCGCGAGTCACGCAAGCGGCTGATGGCGATGCTCGAGGACCTCGCCACATCCCGGCTGGCGCTCGAGAAGCAGACCCAGGAGCTGTCGCGGCTCAACGGCGACTACCAGTCGGAGAAGGAACGGGCGGAATCGGCGAACCGCACCAAGTCGGAGTTCCTCGCGAACATGAGCCACGAACTCCGGACGCCGCTCAACGCGATCATCGGCTTCTCCGAAATCCTCCAGCAGGGCATGTTCGGCCCGCTCGGCTCCTCGAAATACGAGGAATACGCGCGCGACATCAACATGAGCGGCCAGCACCTGCTCGGCGTCATCAACGACATCCTCGACATGTCGAAGATCGAGGCCGGTCAGCTCAGGATCGCACGCGAGGAGATCGACCTCGCGCCGCTCGTCGAGGAGACGGTGCGGCTGACGGCCGTGCCGGCGAACGACAAGAAGATCGCCGTGCATCAGGACATCGCGCCGGGCCTGACGATGAACGCCGACCGGCGGGCGATGAAGCAGGTGCTCCTGAACCTCCTGTCGAACGCCGTGAAGTTCACGCCGGCGGGCGGCCGGATCGCAGTGCGCGCGCGCTGCGTCGGCCATGCCGTCACCGTGACGATCGAGGACAGCGGCATCGGCATCCCGCGCTCTGCCATGAAGAAGATCGGGCTGCCTTTCGAGCAGGTGCAGAACCACCTCTCGAAGACGACCGGCGGCTCAGGCCTCGGCCTGGCGATCTCCCGGTCGCTCAGCGAGATGCATGGCGGCGCGATGCGCATCCGCTCGATCGAAGGCCGCGGCACGATCGTCTGCGTGCGCATCCCGCTCGGGGAGCGGATGATCCCGGTGGTAACGAAGAAGGCGGCATAGCGGTCGCTGCCGCAACGGCTGAAGGCATACCCACGAGGGAGCCGGACCAACCGTCACGCCGAAACCTCTTCCCCGCCACCCGATAGCCTTTCAACCGACGGCTGGTCGGCTTCCTCGTGCGGCTGGTCGGTGAAGCCCCTGAGGCCCGACATCGCATAGGTGTCGCGCTCGATCTCGACCGGGCTCGTCGCGTAGGCGGCGATGAGCCGGGCCAGCGAGACCAGCGCATGGAGGTGGATGCGCTCGTAGCCGTGCGAGGCGTCGACGCCGAAGCAGGCAAGCGCCGTGCGCACGTCGTGGCCCGCTTCCACAGCCGATGCCGAATCGGACCGGTAGTAGCGGAAGACGTCCTTCTGGAACGGAATGTCATTCTCCCGGCAGAGATCGACGAGCTTCTTCGTCAGATGCCAGTCGAACGGGCCCGTCTGATCGGCCATGGCGATCGTCGCGCCGAACTCCGAGGAGTTCTGCCCCGGCGCGGTGGTGCCGTTGTCGACGGCGATCATCGAGGCGACGTCCGGCGTCAGGATCGAAGTCGCGCCGACGCCCACCTCCTCGGCGATGGTGAAGAGCCAGTGGACGTCGACCGGCGTCGCCGCCTCCGCCCGCCGCAACGCCTCGATCGCTGCGAGCACCGCTGCCACGCCGGCCTTGTCGTCCAGGTGGCGCGAGGCGATGAAGCCGTTTTCCATGAAGGCGGGCTGGGGATCGATGGCGATCATGTCGCCGATGTCGATGCCGAGCGCCAGCGTCTCGGCCTTCGTCGTCGTCACCGCGTCGATCCTCAGTTCCACATGGGTCCAGCCGACCGGCTGCGTGTCGACGGCCTCGTTATAGGTGTGGCCGGAGGCCTTCAGCGGCAGGATCGTGCCGTGGAAGGAGCCGCCATAGGTGAAGATTATGGCCCGCGCGCCCTCGGCGAAGCGCGCCGACCAGTGGCCGACCGGCACGAGTTCCAGGCGGCCGTTGTCCTTGACCGCCTTCACCTGCGCGCCGAGCGTATCGAGATGAGCGACGATCGCCCGGGCGCCGGCCGTCTGCGCTCCCGGCCTCACCGCGCGGATTGCGCCGCGCCGCGTCAGCTGCGGCGTGAGGCCGAGGCGCTTCAGCTCGCCCGTGCAGTGGCGCACGATCGTGTCCGTGAAGCCCGTCGGGCTCGGGATATCGAGGAGGGCCTTCAGTTGCCGGACGAGATAGTCTGCGTCGATGTCGATCACGCTCATGTCGGATGCCCTTCAGCCTTCCCGCCGCGACAGCGGAAACAGAAGATCGACGAACCGCTCCGCCGTCGGCTGCGGCTCGTGGTTGGCAAGGCCCGGCCGCTCGTTCGCCTCGATGAAGACGTAGTCCGGCTGCTTCGGCGCGCGGACCATGAAGTCGATGCCGACGACCGGGATGTCGATCGCCCGCGCGATGCGGCAGGCCGCTTCGGCGAGGCTCGGATGGACGCTTGCGGTCACGTCGTGGATCGACCCGCCGGTGTGCAGGTTTGCCGCCTTGCGCACCGCGATCTCCGCACCGGCCCCCGCCACGTCGTCCAACGCGCAGCCCTGGGCCGTCAGGCAGCGCTCCGTCTCCGCGTCGATCGGGATGCGGCTCTCGCCTCCGGTCGCCGACGCCCGCCGGCGCGACTGCCGCTCGATCAGCCGGCGGATCGTGCTCTCGCCGTCGCCGACGACCATCGGCGGACGCCGCACCGCCGCCGCCACGAGCTTGAAATCGATGACGATCAGCCGCAGGTCCTCACCATCGAAGCAGGATTCGATCAGCACCCGGTCGCAGACCGTCCGCGCCGTCGCGATCGCCTTCTCGACCTCGCCGAGCGTCGAGAGGCCGACGGAGACGCCGCGCCCCTGCTCGCCGCGCGCCGGCTTGACGACGACGCGTCCGTGGCGCTCGAGGAAGGCGGCGACCGCCTTCGGATCGGAACCGGCATCCATTTGCTCCGGCACATGGAGCCCTGCCCGCTCGACCACACGGCGCGTCACCGCCTTGTCGTCGCAGATCGACATGGCGACGCCGGAGGTCATGTCCGACAGGCTCTCGCGGCAGCGGATCTCCCGGCCGCCGAACTCCAGCCGGAAGAAGCCGCCCTCCTCGTCCGTCACTTCGGCGTGGATGCCGCGCCGGCGCGCCTCGTCGACGATGATCCGGGCATAAGGGTTGAGCGCGGCGTAGGCTTCGACGGGCGTCGCGAAGAGCTTCTCGTTGATCGGGTTCTTCCGCTTCAGCGCGAACACCGGCACGCGCCGGAAGCCGAGCTTCTCGTAGAGCGCGATCGCCTGCGCATTGTCGTGCATCACCGAGAGGTCCATGAAGGTGGCGCCGCGCGCGCTGAAGCGCTCCGCCAAATGCCGCACCAGCGCCTCGCCGATGCCGGCGGCGTTCGCCTGCGGCGCAACCGCAAGGCACCAGAGCGACGAGCCACGCTCCGGATCGTTGAAGGCGAGGTGATGATCGACCCCGGTGACCGTGCCGACGATCGCGCCCGTCGCCTCGTCCTCGGCGACGAAATAGGTGATCGCGCGGCTGTCGCGCTTGCGCCAGAAGAAGGCCGGGTCCACCGGCACCATGCCGCGGGCGGCGTAGATCGTGTTGACGGCGACGGCATCGGCCTCCGAGGCGAGCCGCCGGATCGTGAAGCCGTGCCGCCGCCGCCGGGCGCTGCGATAGGACGAGAGGTCGAGGCGATAGGTGTGCGAGGGGTCGAGGAAAAGCTCCTGCGGCGCGAGCGACAGGAGAACGTGCGGATCGCGGATATAGAAGGCGATGTCGCGGCGATGCGGCGCCTCCTCGCGGATCGCGTCGACCAGCGCCGCATTCGCCGCGAAGGTCTGGCCGAAGATCAGCCGGCCCCAGCCGCAGTCGATCACGAAGTCGCGGGCCATGGCTTCCGCGTGCTCGGCGGCCCCGACCCGCTTCATCGTCTCCGCCCGCGCCCGCTTCAGCCGGTAGCCGTCCGTTCGCGCCGCGCGGGCGCGCGCGTTTCGGCGGCTGTCGTCGTTGCCTTTCGCCATCATCCCGTCCCTCATGCGATGCCGTGGTTCTGGAGCCAGAGCTCCAGGAGCCCCGCCTGCCACAGTTCCGAACCGCGAAGCGGCGTGATGTGTTCGGCCGGCGCCGCGAACAGCCTGTCGAGGTAGTCGCCGCGGAAGAGCCCGCGCTCGCGGGCGGCGCGGCTCGTCAGCGCGTCGCGCACCATGTCGAGGTAAGGTCCGGCGATGTATTTGAGCTGCGGCACCGGGAAATAGCCCTTCTTGCGGTCGATGACCGCGTCCGGGACCACCATGCGCGCGACATCCTTGAGAACGCCCTTGCCGCCGTCCTTCAGCTTCTCCTCCGGCGGGATACGCGCGGCAAGTTCGACGAGCTCGTGGTCGAGGAATGGCACCCGCGCCTCCAATCCCCACGCCATCGTCATGTTGTCGACGCGCTTCACCGGGTCGTCGACGAGCATGACGGTCGAATCGATCCTCAGCGCCTTGTCGACCGGCGAGCCGGCGCCAGGGCGCGCGAAATGCTCGG
>JBQCEN010000139.1:0-7370 GCA_051960215.1 Pararhizobium sp. | reverse complement strand
ATCCGGCCCTTGTCGAAGAAGCAGACGCGATCGGAGACCTGCCGGGCGAACTGCATCTCGTGCGTCACGAGCAGCATCGTCAGGTCGTGCTCCTCGGCGAGCCTGCGGATGACGTTCAGGACCTCGCCGACGAGCTCGTGGTCGAGGGCCGATGTCGGCTCGTCGAAGAGCATGATCCTCGGGCGCATCGCGAGGGCGCGGGCGATGCCGACGCGCTGCTGCTGGCCTCCGGAAAGCTGGTGCGGATACTTGTCGGCGTGGTCGGACAGGCCGACCATCGCCAGCAGTTCCTCCGCCCGTGCCCGCGCTTCCTTCTTCGACAGACCGAGCACGCGCACCGGTGCTTCCGTCAGGTTGCGGCGAACCGTCATGTGCGGGAAGAGGTTGAACTGCTGGAACACCATCCCGAGTTGTTCGCGCATCTTGTGCAGATGCTTCTCCCCTGCCGGCTGCAGGCCCTCGCCGCGGCGCTCGTGCCAGAGCGGCTCGCCGCCGACATAGACGACGCCGGCGTTGATCGGCTCGAGCGTCATCAGGATCCGGAGCACCGTCGACTTGCCCGAGCCGGACGGGCCGATGATCGTCACCTTCTCGCCTTGCGCCACCTCGAAGTCGAGTTCGTTCAGGACGGTGATGTTGCCGAACGACTTGACGACTTTCTCGAACTTGATGATGGGCTCGCTCATTTGAGGGGGATCCCTGTCTTCGGAAGCCTGTTGTCGAGGAAGCGCACGCCGGCGGAGGCGACGAGCGTCAGGATCAGATAGATGGCGCCGACCATCGAAAGAGGCACCAGGTAATCAAATGTCCGGTCGCCGATGATCTTGGCGACGTTCAGCATCTCGAGCACCGTCACGACGGAGAGCACCGGCACGTCCTTGGTGATCGAGACGAGGTAGTTGCCGAGCGCCGGAACGATGCGGGGGACGGCCTGCGGCAGCACGATGTGGGTGAAGGTGCGCGCCGACGTCAGGTTGAGCGCGCGTGAGGCCTCCCTCTGGCCGCGCGACACCGCCTCGAGGCCGGCCCGGTAGACCTCGGACATATAGGCGCTGTACTGGACGCCGAGCGCCAACGCGCCCGTCAGGAACGCCGGCAGCACGACGCCATATTCGGGCAGCACGTAATAGAGGAAGAAGAGCTGGACGAGCAGCGGCGTGTCGCGCAGGAACTCGCTGACGAAGCGGGCCGGCCAGGAGACGAGCGGCGTCGGCGCGCCCTTCAGGACCGCCAGGATGAGGCCGAGGACCAGCGCGATGACGAAGCCCAGAAGCGCCGCCTCGATCGTCACCAGGAGACCGATGAGAAGGATCGGCAGGATCGAGGCGGCGAAGGCCCACTCGCTGCTGGTGTCCCAATGGATGCCGAAGAGCATATCTAGCGCCTCACTGCCTTCCAGCGGCCGACCGAATTCTCGAGCAGCTTCATGATGCCGCTCAACACCAGCGCCATCCCGAAATACATGAAGAGGACCATCGTGTAGACCGTGACGCTGTCCTGCGTGAAATTGCGGATCTGTTCGGCACGGAAGGCGAGGTCGCTGAGGCTGATCAGCGAGACCAGCGCCGTGTCCTTCAGGTTCTGGATCGCGAGATTGCCGCAAGGCGGCATCATCTCGGGCACCGCCTGCGGGATCGAGACGTGCCAGAGCGTCTGCCGCGGCGTGAAGTTCAGCGCCCGCGCCGCCTCGTACTGGTCGCGGGGGACGGCCTGGATGGCACCGCGCACGACCTCCGCGCCATAGGCCCCGATATTGAGGCCGAGGGCGAGGACCCCGGCGATGACCGGCGGCAGCCTCAGATCGAGACCGACCGCGTTACCGGCGATCGGCAGCGCGAAATAGAGCCAGAAAAGCTGGACGAGCAGCGACGTGCCGCGGAAAATCTCGATATAGACGACGGAGATGCCCTTGATCAGCCAATTGTGCGAGAGTTTGCCGATGCCCGAGGCGAAGGCGAGTGCGGCGCCGAGGATGGTCGAGAACACCGTCAATTGCACGGTGACCCAGGCGCCCTCGCCCAAGGGCTTGAGATAGCTCGTCCAGTCCGGATTCATTGCTGTTCCCGATCGTTGCGGCCTCGCTGTCGCGGCCGGCCGTCGCCGCTTCCTCCGGGACGCCGGACGACGCCCCGGAGGTGGTCGAGATGCGCCCGGACTATGTGGCGGAGCAGAGCTCTTCCGTCGTCTTCTGGGTCGACGCTTCAAGATCGTGATCGGTGAAGCCGTAGCTTTTCAGCGTCTTCTTCCAGTCGTCCGTCTTCTTGTAGTCGGCCAGCACCTTGTTCACGGCGTCGCGCAGGTCGGTGGAGTCCTTGGAGAAGGTGAAGGCGCCCCAGCTGCGCGCTTCCTTGCCGTTGATGACCGGGTCCTTGAAGTCCTGCACGAGCTGGACCTTGTCGCTCTTCTGCGCGAGCTGCGCGGCCGTCAGGCCCGTTGCCGCGTAAGCCGCCGCACGGCCCGTCGCGACGGTCGAGATCGCGTCCGAGTTCGACGAGATCGTGACCATGTTCGCTTCCGGCACGCCGAGCGCCTGCATCATGTCGAGCTGGTCGGCACCCGCCATGATCGCGACCTTCTTGTCGCCCTTGGCGAAGTCCGAATAGGTGTGGACATCCTTCGGGTTGCCCTTCTGGACGAGAAGGCCTTCGCCATAGGAACTGTTCGGCTCGGAGTAGATGACCTTCTGGCAGCGCTCCGGATTGATCGCCATCTCGGCGGCGACCATGTCGAAGCGATCCGCCTGGAGCCCCGGAATGAGCGACGAAAAGTTGGTCGTCACCCACTTGATGTTCTTGATGCCGAGCTTGTCGATGATGTACTTCGCGACGTCCGGCCCGGCGCCCTTGGCCTCGCCACTCATGTCCATGTAGCCATACGGGATCTCGTTGGCGATCGCGATCCGGATCGTGCCGTTCTGCTGGATCTCCTTCAGCGAGGCGGCTGAGGCCGGAGCGGCCGCCAATACGGCGAGGGCGGCACCTGCCGCAAGGATGGCGGTCGTCGCCAGGCGTTTGTTCTTCATGAAGTTCTCCCTGTGGTCGATTCCACCGGCCGATGCGGAGGCGGTGGCGGTCGGCACTGCCTTCAGGCCGCGCCGAATCCGGTGATGTACCTTCACTCCGGGCCGCGACGATCGGCAGCCCGCTCTTGCGATGTTACGCAGGGCAACTGTGCAACATTGTCGGCAACGCGTCAAACGACGGCGTCCCGATTTCCATGTCCGATCAGACTTTTGCGGGGACAGGCTCAGCATTTCGAGAAAAGCGGCGACCGGTCTTCGGCGCTGAAAAGCGGCGGACGGAGGGCGGATCGCTTCCTCCGACCGACCAAGTCGGAAGTGCCTACCGGGCCTGTGGCGGCTGCGATAATCCGGCGGCTGCCTCGGGCGCGCCTGCGGCATCGTTCTCGGCCGCCGCAAGGCTGCCGCAGAGCCAGAGCATGACCTCGGCCGCGTCCTCGGTTCGCGCGAAAGTGAAACGGCCGCCACGATGGGATGAGTCGAGGAAATAGATGGTAAGCCCGGTCTCGTCCACCGGACCCTCGACCTTCACGAAGGCGGGCTCGATGACGTGGACGAGCGCGTGGCGACCGGTCGTATGCAGGAAGCCGGTGCGGCCATCGGCAAGCCTGAGAAAGGCGTTGGCGCCGTCCTTCGTCAGGATCACGTCACGCACCGGCTCGTCCGGAAAGGCGCGGCCGAACTCGAGGATGGCCAGCCCCGTGTCACCCGCGGCCTCCGACGGCCGTGCCTCGCCGCGCCTGCTCCGCAGCCAGCGGACGACAAAAGCCCCGAGAATGACGATCGCCAGGACTGGAAGCGCCAGTTCCATCCATTCCTCTCCGGAATCGCGGAGCAGTTCTTTCCGCTTGATCATGCCTGACTCGCCCCGTCTGCGGCAAGTCCGGCGCTGCCACCGCCAGCGATCCGGCGCCTGCCGGGGCGCTCACAGGAGTGCGACGATTATCGGGCAGATCACGCGCAAAAGGTGCAAATTTAATTCGATTTGATCCGGAACAATGCTGCATCGCAATAGTTGCTGCCCCCAGTGCGTAATGGCCTCCGGGACGGGAGCCTGCGCGCGCCAGCCCCAGAACATCCGGAAGGTCGACAGAAAGGGTTTTGCGTTTCCGAACGCGCCCTCGCAGCAAGGACATGACTATGGCGAAATCCGACTCGAAGAACAGGCTGGCCGGCGTACGCGTCTTCTCTTTCAGCGTTGCCGGCGTCCTCGGTCTGCTGCTCGTTTCGACGACGATGCCCCCGATCCTCGGCGGCAGTTCCGAGCGGGCGCTGATCGACGCACCCGCTGAACTCGTGACCTCGCCGATCGAGGGTGTCGTCACGGACCTCACGGCGACACAGGGCGGCACCTTTGCCAAGGGCGAGAAGATCGCCGTCGTCCGCAACAACGACGTCGAACGTTCGAAGCTCATCCAGCTGGAGCTTTCGGCGTCCAAGATCGACAACGACATCTCGAACGGCGTCCGGTCGATCGCGAACCTCAAGGACGTGATCGCCCACCTGAACGCCGACATCGACCGGCAACGCCAGGCCCTGATCGGCCAATATCAGGAGGAGATCGACGGCTCGCAGGCCGACCTCGACAAGAAAAAGGCGCAGGCTGCGATCGCCAAGCGGCTGCTCGACATCGACCAGACTCTGCAGAAGAAGGGGGTTCGCGGCGGCGGCGTGCTTCAGACGAAGAAGGCTTACGCGGCGGCCAAATCTGCGGCCGAGACGGCCAAGAGCAGTCTTGATTCGGCGAAGCAGCGGCTCGCGGCGAGCCGCAAGGGCGTCTATCTCGGACCGAATGCCGATCCGATCAACGCGCTGCTGCAGGAGTTGCGCTCCAATCAGGACAAGCTCGACGAACGGAAGGTGGAGCTTGCGAGCCTGAAGGACCAGAAGGCATCGGTCGACGCCATTCGCGACACCGAAAAACAGCGCGTCGCGCAGATGTCGCATCGGATCATCACGATGCCAGCGAGCGGCGAGCTGTTGAACCTTTCGGTGAACGAAGGCAGCGCCGTCCAGGACGGCGATGCAATTGCCCGCTCCGTCGACTGCGCCGACACCTTCGTCGTCGCCATCTTCTCGGAACACAAGGCCTCGAGCCTGTCGACCGGTGCGCCGGTGACGGTGCGCGCCGCCGGCTGGGACCGTCCGGTCAAGGGCACGGTCGAGAAGCTCGTGCCGCGGGCGACCGCGACGCAGAACAACAATTATGCCGTCCCCTTCCCGCCCACGGAGCGGCGCGAACTCTACGCCTATATCAAGCTGCCGGAGCAGTCGCGCACGGTCGGCAAAGGCACCTGCGCCATCGGCAAGTGGGTGACCGTTTCGCTGGACAACAGTCCGATCCCCTCGACGGACGACCTTGCCCGCATGGCCTCGGAGGCCGGGGCGAAGCTCTACGCCGGCGCCGCCAAGGCGGGAACGCAGCTCTACGCGGGAGCCTCTGATCTGATCGCAGGCCTCGCCGGCACGGTGCCGGCCTTCGCGCAATCGGCGGCCGACAAGGCCCGGGCCGAAGCCGGTCTCGTCTTCGATGGCAGCGAGACCTCCACCCGGCATCACGCCGCGACGACCGCATCCGACGACCGCCGACCACGTTTCGTCTTCGGCAGGGACCAGGCTTCACGGAGCGCCGGCTTCACCCGGCCGGTGATGGACTGACCGATGATCCGCAAAATCCTGACTCTGACGCTGGCGGCCGTTGTCGCCGCCGGCGCCCCCGCTCTCGCGGCTCCCCTCGACGCAACGGCGGCAAAGCGGCTGTGCAGCACGCTCGCGGCCAATGTCGACGCGATCCGCGGCACAGGACCGGCGCTCGTGAGGAGCTATGCCCCCGGACCCAACGAGGCGGAGGTGCCGGGCCCGCTGAAGGACGCCGCCTTCGTCTACGACAACGCCTTAGCGGCGATCGCGCTCGTCGGCTGCGACAGGACCAAGGAGGCGCGGCGGATCGCCGACGCCATCGTCTTCGCGCAGACGCATGACCGGCACTACCACGACGGTCGCATCCGCAATGCGTACCGCGCCGGGCCGATCGACAAGGCGCCGGTGGCGCTCGCCGGCTTCTGGGACAAGTCGCAGAACAGGTGGCTGGAGGACGGTTACCAGGCCGGCACCGCCGTCGGCAACGTCGCCTGGGCGGCCCTTGCCCTTCTCCAGGTGCACGAGGCCACGCACGACCAGCGCTATCTCGACGCGGCCGAGCGGATGATGGCGTGGATCGATGGCAACGCTCTCGACAAGCGTGAGCCCGCGGGCTTCACCGGTGGCTATTCCGGCTTCGAGCCGAAGCCGGTGCGGCTCACCTGGAAATCGACCGAGCACAACATCGACGTCATGGCGGCGGCCCATTGGCTCGGCGCTCTGACGGGCGACGCGCGCTGGAAGCGGATGGAGACGACGGCGCGCGGCTTCGTGCAGGCCATGTTCACGCCCGGAAAGGGATTCCAGATCGGAACGACGCCCGAGAACCAGCCTGCCGGCTACGGCAACATCGTACTCGACGTGCAACTCTGGCCTTCGCTGGCGCTCAGACAACAGCCGGCGCAATGGCGGTCCGCCCTCGACGTCGCGAAGGAAAAACTCGCCGTGGACGGCGGTTTCGACTTCAACAGCGACCGCGACGGCATGTGGACGGAAGGCACCGCCCAGGCGGCCGCCTCCTTCGCGAAGGCCGGGCGCACGAAGCAGGCCGGGCGCTACCTCGCTGCCGCGATGGCGCAGGCCGCCCCGGACGGCTGGCTCTACGCCACCGGCAGGGACCGGATCACCACCGGGCTGACGACCGGCCCCGACAACGAGCCATTCTATTACTTCCGCCGGCCGCATCTCGGCGCCACGGCCTGGGCGGCGCTCGCCGCGCTTGGCAAGGACCCCTTTCTACCCGGGAGCACCGGACAATGATCTTTCCCGTTCATGGCAGCGCGACGAGCATCCTCGTCGCCGACATCGGCGCGTTGCTCATCTTCGTCGCGATGGGCAAGCTGCTCGATCCGTTGAAAAGCAGCGACCGCATCCTTCTCGGTGGGGTGACCGGCTTCGTCATCCTCGTCTACGCCGGCTGGCGCACGATGGACACGCTGCCGCCCTTCGAGATGACCGGCGCGAGCCTCTGGGCCCACGTCTTCTATATCTTCGAGATGCTGGCGATCGGCTATTCCCTCGCCTCGATCGTCATCCTCTTCCGCAGCGTCGACCGCACGGAGGAGGTGGAGGCGGCGGCCGCGCGGCTTGCGGCATCGACAGACTGTCCGGCCGTCGACGTCTTCATCTGCACCTACAACGAACCGCTGAACGTGCTTGAAAAGTCGATCGTCGCGGCGCTCGCCCTCGATTACCCGAACCACACGGTTTT
>JBQCEN010000138.1:0-7201 GCA_051960215.1 Pararhizobium sp. | reverse complement strand
TATACTCATGTACGCTATTGTCGGGTGAACTGAATTCATTAAAAACTTGGTTGAGCGACACGGGGTCGCACTCCATCTGTAATTTCCTCCGGGAAGGCAACGCGCTTCGGCCGGGCGACGTCATGCTCCGGCAGGTTCTTGCCACGGCAGCCGCAGTGCCCGGCTTGTTCGGAGATGGTGTCCCGGAAGGGATTCGAACCCCTGACCCCGAGATTAGGAATCTCGTGCTCTATCCTGCTGAGCTACCGGGACCTGGTGCCTCAGTCATGCTGCGCCGGTCCTCTTTAGCCCGGCAGACCGTGGCGATCAATTCGCTTCTGCGCGCGGTGGTCAGGCCGGCAGCGCCTCCTCCGCGATTCGCACCCAGTAGGAGACACCGTGGGGGATGACCTCGTCGTTGAAGTCGTAGGCGGGATGGTGAAGGCCGGCCGTGTCGCCATTGCCGATGAAGACGAAGGCGCCGGGGCGCGCCTCGAGCATGTACGAGAAGTCCTCGCCGCCCATCATCGGCGGGATTTCCGTCGTCACGTTGCCGGGGCCGGCGATCGCAGCGGCCGCCTTCGCGGCAAAGTCCGTCGGCCCCTCATGGTTGAAGGTCACCGGATAGTTGCGGTGATAGTGGATCGTCGCGCGGGCGCCATGGGCGGCGGCGAGGCCTTCGACGAGGGCGCGCAGGCGCTCTTCCGCGAGGTCGCGCATGTCGGGCGTGAGCGTGCGAACCGTGCCGGCGAGCTCGGCCGCCTGCGGGATGACGTTGTGCGCGAAGCCGGCATTGAACTTCGTCACCGAGACGACGACGGAGCCGATCGGGTCGGCACTGCGCGAGGCGATGGTCTGCAGCGCGCCGACGATCTCGGCGCCGATGACGATCGGGTCGACCGTGCGGTTCGGCATCGCCGCATGGCCGCCGCGGCCGGCGATCGTCACGGTGAACTCGTCGGTCGCCGCCATGATCGGGCCCTTGCGGGTGCCGAAATGACCGACGGGAAGGCCGGGCAGGTTGTGCATGCCGAAGACCTCCTCGATGCCGAAGCGCTCCATCATGCCGTCCCTGACCATCTCGTCGCCACCGCCGCCGCCTTCCTCGGCGGGCTGGAAGATGACGGCGACGGAGCCCGCGAAATTGCGCGTCTCCGCCAGGTACTTGGCGGCGCCGAGGAGCATCGCGATATGCCCGTCGTGGCCGCAGGCATGCATCCGCCCCGGCGTCTCGGACGCCCAGGGGCTGCCCGTCTCCTCGGTGATCGGCAGCGCGTCCATGTCGGCCCGGAGGCCGATCGTGCGGCCGCCGTCGCGCTTGCCGCGGATCAGCCCGACGACGCCGGTGCGCCCCAGGCCGGTCACCACCTCGTCGACGCCGAAGGCCTCGAGCTTTTCCTTGACGAAGGCTGCGGTCTCGTGGACCTCGAAGAGGATCTCGGGCCTGCGGTGGAGGCTGCGGCGCCATTCGGCGATCTCGGCCTGCATTTCCGCGGCGCGGTTCAGTATCGGCATCGGCGCGTGCTTTCTTTGCAACGGGGCGGGCGCATGAGCGGCCGGCCCTCGTGAAGGTCTCGCGGCGGCTTTGCCATGCGGCCCGGAATTGGGCTAGAACGGGCCCGAACCTATCGGCTCCATCGAGCGGAGCCAAGACCGGGATGACGATCTTGCCTTTCCGTATCCTCCATGCCGCCTCCAGGAGGCGCTTCGGCCTCTTCACCGGGACGCTGCTGTCGCTCGCCGCGCTGATGCCGCTTCGCGCCTTTGCGTTCCCGAGCATCCTCGTCGACGTCGGCACGGGGCAGGTGCTCGTGCCACACGAAGCCTTCAAGCGCTGGTATCCTGCCTCGCTGACCAAGCTGATGCTGATGTACGTCGTCTTCACCGAGCTCCGTTCGGGCAAGCTGACGCTCGCGACGCCGATCACGATGAGCAAGCACGCCGTCTCCGAGCCTCCGGCGAAGCTCTATCTGAAGCCGGGCGCGTCGATGACGCTCGACACCGCGCTGAAGCTCCTGATGACCAAGTCGGCCAATGACATCGCCATGGGGGTCGCGGAGAACGTCGGCGGGTCGGAGGAGAACTTCGTCGCGATGATGAATGCCGATGCGCGGCAGATCGGCATGCTCGATTCCCATTTCGTCAATCCCAACGGGCTGCCCGAGGACGGCCAGTACGTGACGGCGCGCGACATGGCGCTGCTCGCCGCCACCCTCCGGCGCGACTTCCCACAATATGCCTTCTATTTTGATCTCGAAGGCGTCCAACTCGGCAAGCGCAAGATCCCGAACTTCAATCTCCTGATCGGCCGATTCCCCGGGGCAGACGGCATGAAGACCGGCTTCATCTGCGCCTCGGGCTTCAACCAGGTGTCGACAGCGACGCGCGGCGGCCGCACGCTGCTCGCCGTCGCCTTCGGTACGCCGAGCCTTTCGGCGCGTGCGGAGGAGACGGCGAAGCTGTTGCAGGAAGGCTTCGGCGAGCATCAGCGTGGTGGGCCGACGCTACGCAGCCTCCAGCCCTATGGCGCGAACCGGCAGGTGGTGGCCGACGTGTCGGACCAGATCTGCACGCCGAAGGCGCACAAGGCGCGCGTCAGCGAACGGGCCGACGACGGCAAGCTGAAGCTCGACCCGCGCTATCTGCGGCCGATGACGCATGACCCGCACTACATCGAGGTCTCGCTGCTCAGTGACGGCGGTCCGGCGCCGGTGCAGATCGCCGACGTGCCGGTGCCGACGCCGCGGCCGGATAACGGGTTGCCGGCGACCGCCTCGGCCTATGCTCCGGTAGAATCCGGCGATGGCGCGGCGCAGTCGGCGCTCGACACCGTCAGGGGCGCCGTGCCGGGCGCGCCGGTGCCGGCGCCCCGGCCTTAAGGCTGCGGCCGCCATGACGCCGTTCGAGCCGATCCCGGTCTCCGTCGTCACGGGGTTCCTCGGGGCCGGCAAGACGACGCTGCTCAACCGGCTCCTGAAGGACCCCGCGCTCGCCGACACGGCCGTCATCATCAACGAGTTCGGCGAGGTCTCGATCGATCATCTTCTCGTCGAACGCTCCGGCGACGGCATCATCGAGCTCTCCGACGGCTGCCTCTGCTGCACCGTCCGTGGCGAACTCGTCGATACGCTCGCCGATCTGATCGACCGCCTGCAGACCGGCCGGATCTCGAGCCTGAAGCGGGTGGTGATCGAGACAACCGGGCTTGCCGACCCGGCGCCGATCCTGCAGTCGATCATGGGCCATCCGGTGCTCCTCCAGTGCTACCGGCTCGACGGCGTCGTGACGGTCGTCGACGCGGTCAACGGCGCGGCGACGCTCGACCGGCATCCGGAGGCGGTTCGGCAGGCGGCCGTCGCCGACCGGATCGTGCTGACGAAGAGCGACATGGCTGATCGGGAGACCAAGGGCGCGCTCGTCCAGCGGCTGAAGAGCCTCAATCCGGGTGCGCCGATCCTCGATGCGGCGGAGGCCCCGTCGGCGCTCGCGCTGGTCGAATGCGGACTCTATGATCCGACGACGAAGACGGCGGACGTCGCGCGCTGGCTGCGCGACGAGGCCTATCACGACGCGCATGGCCATGCCGGCGATGATCACGGGGGGCACGATCATGGGGAGCACGGGCACGATCATCACGATCACGGCCGCCACGACGCCGGCTTCCGCGCCTTTTCGCTGACGCACGACCGGCCGATCGAGGCT
Organism: Pararhizobium sp.; assembly: GCA_051960215.1. Classification (GTDB taxonomy): domain Bacteria; phylum Pseudomonadota; class Alphaproteobacteria; order Rhizobiales; family Rhizobiaceae; genus Pararhizobium_B. The sequence continues at coordinate 3,520 of JBQCEN010000138.1, read as the reverse complement.
TCGGCGCTGGAGATGTTCGTCGATCTCATGCGCTCGGCCCATGGCGAGCGGCTGCTCAGGATGAAGGGGATCGTCGCGCTTGCCGACGATCCGGAGCGCCCCGTCGTGCTCCACGGCGTGCAGCGGATCTTCCATCCGCCGGTGCGACTGAAGGCCTGGCCGGACCCGGACGACCGGCGCACACGCCTCGTTCTGATCACCCACGAACTCGAGGCCGGCTTCGTCGCCGATCTTTTCGATGCCTTCGTCGGCAGGCCGCGGATCGACCGGCCGGACCGGAGCGCGCTTGAAGAAAATCCGCTGGCGATCGCGGGCTTCCCGAAGCGTTAGGCCGCGTCGCCGCCCTTGCGGATGAGAAAGCGGTGGCCGCCCGCGACGGCCGTCGTCTCGACGAGTTCGTGGCCGTGCTCGCGGCAGAAGTGCGGGATGTCGATGACGGCGAGCGGGTCGGTCGCTTCGACGGCGAGGAGGGCGCCGTCGCCAAGGTCGGCGAGGCGCTTGCGGACCTTCAGCACCGGAAGCGGGCATTTCAGCCCGCGCAGGTCGAGCGTCTCGGCCCCGATGGGCAGCGGGCGCACTATTTCGCCCAGAACTTCCAGAAGGGCTTGCCCGAGGACGCGTCCGCCTGCTGGCCGGTGGGCGCCTCCGGTGCGGCCATGCCGGCCATCACCGGGGCGGGCGTCGGAACGGGCGCGACCGACGTGCTTGCGCCGGCGACCGGGGCCGCGGCGGGTGCCGCGCCAGCCGGCATGGCCGGGGCGGCAGCCGCCGAGGCCGAAGCGGCGGCGGGCGCATTGCCCGCCGGCGCCGGCGTTGGTCCGGGCTCGTCTGTTGCCGATTGCAGCGCGGAGGGCAGGAAGGCGGTGACGTGCGCCAGCATCCGCTCGCTCGCCGCCTCGCGCTCGACCTGGCGCTGCTTCTCCTCGGCGCGGGCCTCGGCGAGCTTCGCCTTGCGATCGGCGACCTCCTTGGCGCGAGCCGCGTCCGCCTGCTCCTTGGCAAGGGCGGTCTCATAGGCCTGGTCGTACTGCTTCTCATAGGCCGCATAGGCCGCCTGCAGCGGCTGGGGCGTCGTCATCGCCGGGCAGGCGGCGGTCGCGACGAAGGGGCTGTTGTCGAGCACCTGCTTGTTGAAGACGTATTTGCGGTCGCAGACATTGACCGCCGGCGGCACCTTGGTGATCGCGAAGTAGTCGTAGCCGACCTTCAGCATCTTCCAGAAGTCGTAGTTCGGGTTGCCGGCGTGCTTGGCCATGTTCTCCGCCGTCATGCGGAACGGGAAGGCCTCGATCTGGAAGGCGCGCTGGCCGCCCTGGAAGGCGTCGCGGGCAAAGGCGTAGATCTGCGCGACGTTTTCGTCGGACATCGAGTAGCAGCCGGCCGAGGAGCAGGCGCCGTGCACCATGATGTTGGAGCCGGTGCGGCCGAGCGCCTTGTCGTAGGTGTTCGGATAGCCGATGTTGAAGGAGAGGTAGTAGTGCGAGTTGGGGTTCATCTGCCCCGGCGTGATGACGTAGTAGCCCTCGGGCGCCTGGCGGTCGCCTTCCTCCGTCTTCGGGCCGAGCTTGCCGGACCAGGCGCAGATCTTGTACTCGGCGATCTTGCCGTAGCGGCCGTTGTCCTTCTGCTTCCAGACCTCGAGGATGCCTTCTTCCTTGAAGATGCGCATCATGATCGGCGACTGGGTGCTCATTCCCTCCGCCTTCATCTTCGCGACGATCTTCTGCGGCAGGGGCTGGTTGACCTTGTCGGCGACCGACTGGAGCGTGTCGTCGGTGCAGGCGGCCGCGAGCACGGCAAGCGTCGAAACGATCAGCAACCGGTAAAAGCGCTTCATGATGTCCATCTGATCAAGCGGCCGTCCGGGCAAGCCCCGCCGGACGAACCAGTCCCCGCATTCACGCTATACGCGCCTATGGTTTATAAAGCCTTGCCGCGGCAGCTTGCCCCTGCTGCCGACCCGATCCCGTTAGGGGAAAAGCAGGATTATGGCCATCTTGTGTCGCGGCTGCGGCGCGCCGGGTGTCGCAGGCAAGGGTTGCAGCGCCGGTTCATAGCCTCAGAGCTTGCGGCCGATGTCGAGGAATTTCTGGCGCCGGTCGCGGCGCAGCTCGTCGCCGCTCATCGCGGAGAGCTCCTTGAGCGCCGTCGCGATCGTCGCCCCCGTCGCCTCGAAGACCGCCTCGGCGTTGCGGTGGGCGCCGCCGACCGGCTCGCGGATGATGCCGTCGATGACGCCGAGCGCCTTCAGGTCGTCGGCGGTGATCTTCATGTTGGTGGCGGCGTCGCGGGCGCGGGCCGCGTCGCGCCAGAGGATCGAAGCAGCGCCCTCGGGCGAGATGACGCTGTAGATCGCGTGCTCGAGCATGTAGACGCGGTTTCCCGTCGCGATCGCGATCGCGCCGCCGGAGCCGCCTTCGCCGATCACGACGGAGACGATCGGCACGCGCAGGTTCAGGCACATCTCGGTCGAGCGGGCGATCGCCTCGGCCTGGCCGCGCTCCTCGGCACCGACGCCGGGATAGGCGCCCGCCGTGTCGACCAGCGTCACGAGCGGCAGGCCGAAGCGGTCGGCGAGCTCCATGATGCGGATCGCCTTGCGGTAGCCCTCGGGCCGTGCGCTGCCGAAATTGTGCCGGATGCGCGACTTCGTGTCGTTGCCCTTCTCTTGGCCGATGAGCGCGATCGGCCGCCCGCGGAAACGCGCGAAGCCCGCCTGGATCGCCGCGTCCTCGGAGAACTTGCGGTCGCCGGAGAGCGGCGTGAACTCCTCGAAGAGCGCATCCGCGTAGTTCAGGAAGTGCGGCCGGTTCGGATGGCGGGCGACCTGCGTCTTCTGCCAAGGGGTGAGGCGCGAATAGATATCGGCCATCGCCTCGCGCGTGCGGGCCTCCAGGCGCGCGATTTCGTCGCCCGTGTCGATGCTCTCGTCTTCGCCTGCGAGCGTCTTGAGCTCGTGGATCTGGCCTTCGAGGTCGGAGATCGGCTTTTCGAAGTCGAGATAGTTATACATCAAGCGGCGGCTTCCGACGGGACTCGTGTGATGTGCGATCGTCGTGGCGAAATCGGCCAAACGGTCGCCGTTTGTTTTAGGGAAGGGTCAGCCTTCGCCCGGCGAGCGGGTGTCCTCTTCCCGCTTTTCGCCCGCTTTTGCAAGGGGGTGATGGGTATTGACGAGGCGGAGGAGCCGCTCGTCGAGGACGTGCGTGTAGATTTGTGTCGTTGAAATGTCGGCGTGGCCGAGAAGTTCCTGCACGGCGCGCAGGTTCGCCCCGTTCTGCAGGAGATGGCTCGCGAAGGCATGGCGAAGCACGTGCGGCGAGACCGACGCCGCGGCGATGCCGGCGCGCGCGGCAAGCGCCTTCAGTTCGCGCGCGAAGACCTGCCGGGCGAGGTGCCCGCTCTCCGAATCCGCCGGGAACAGCCAGGGGCCATCGTCCTGTGCATGCTCCGTGTCTGGCGCAAGCAGGCGCCGTTCCGCCGCATAGGCGCGCAGTGCGGCCCGCGAGGCTTCGGTCAG
>JBQCEN010000137.1:0-3621 GCA_051960215.1 Pararhizobium sp. | reverse complement strand
CGCCGGCGGCGTAACGGACGTGCTCGTCTCTAACCTGGTGGTCGACCGGAGGAAGATCGACCGCCTCGCGCGCCTTGCGAGCAAGGCGCGCGTCCTCGTCTGCGTCGACGACCCCGGCAATGTCGACGATCTCTCGGAGGCGGCGACCCGCCACGGCGTCACGCTCGAATGCCTGGTCGAGATCGATTGCGGGGCAGGGCGCTGCGGCGTTGCGGCCGGCCAGCCTGTGGTGGATCTCGCCGAGAAGATCGCCGCTGCGCCCGGCTTGGTGTTCTCCGGGCTGCAGGCCTATCAGGGCGCGGCCCAGCATGTGCACGATTTCGAGGAGCGCAAGGCCAAGATCGCCGCGGCCGTCAAGCAGGTCGCCGATACGGTTGCGATGCTCAAGGAAAAAGGCCTCGACTGCGAGATCGTCGGCGGCGCGGGCACCGGCACCTATTATTTCGAGGGCGCGAGCGGCGTCTATAACGAGATGCAGTGCGGCTCCTACATCTTCATGGATGCCGATTATCAGCGTGTCCTCGACCCCGAGGGCAAGCGCATTTCGGAATTCGAGAATTCGCTCTTCATCCTGACTTCGGTCATGTCGCACACGAAGCCGGACAAGGCGGTCTGCGACGCCGGGCTCAAGGCGCAGAGCGTCGATTCCGGCCTGCCGGTCGTCTTCGGCCGCTCCGACGTCGAATACATCAAGTGCTCCGACGAGCACGGCGTCATCTCCGACCCCAACGGGGTGCTGAAGCTCAACGAGAAGCTGAAGCTGGTGCCCGGCCACTGCGACCCGACCTGCAACGTCTACGACTGGTATGTCGGCGTGCGGAACGGCAAGGTCGAGTGCCTCTGGCCGGTGACGGCGCGTGGCATGGCGTTCTAGGGGCGCTCTCATGCTCGTGCTCAACGAGGAGGCCTGCCGGTCGCTGATCGGCCGGACCGACGCCTTCGATGCCGTCGAGAAAGTCTTCGCCGCGATGGATCGCGGCGCGGCCTATAACTTCCCCGTCATCCGCGAGGCGATCGGCCATGCCGATGCGCTCTACGGCTTCAAGTCCGGCTTCGATCGCGAGAGCCTGGCGCTCGGGCTCAAGTCCGGTGGTTACTGGCCGGGTAACGAGAAGCGCGGCCTGACGAACCACCAGTCGACGGTCTTCCTCTTCGACGCCGACACCGGCCGGCCGAAGGCGATGGTCGGCGGCAACTATCTGACGGCGATGCGCACGGCGGCGGCTTCCGCCGTCTCCATCAAGCACCTGGCGCGACCCGACGCCGAGGTGCTCGGAATGGTCGGCGCCGGGCATCAGTCGGCCTTCCAGATGCGGGCGGCGGTCGAGCAGCGGCGTTTCCGCAAGGTCATCGGCTGGAACTTCCATCCGGAGATGCTCTCGCGCCTCGCCGAGACGGCGGAAGAACTCGACCTGCCCTTCGAGGCGGTCGATCTCGACAGGCTCGGCGCGGAGGCGGACGTGATCATCACCATCACCTCGAGCTTCGCGCCGATCCTCAAGCGCGCGCAGGTGCGACAGGGTACGCATCTCGCCTGCATGGGCACGGACACGAAGGGCAAGCAGGAGGTCGAGGCGGAACTGGTCGCCGCCGCGACGCTCTTCACCGACGAGGTGGCGCAGGCGATCTCGATCGGCGAATGCCAGCATGCCGTCGGCCGCGGCCTGGTGCAGCCCGAGGCGATCACCGGCCTTGGCGCCGTCGTCAACGGCACCCACCCTGGCCGCATTTCGGCCGACGAGATCACGCTCTTCGACGGAACCGGCGTCGGGCTACAGGACCTCGCGGTGGCGGCGGCCGCCGTCGAGAAGGCGCTTCGCGCAGGCGGGGCGAGCGAAGTCGTCTTCTGATCCCGTTCGGCTCCAGGATAAATCGCAGGCCGGTTCCGGAAAATTCCGGGCCGGCCATTGTCTTTCCGGGTGCACCTCCCCACATTGGGTCCATCCAAGGCAATTCATCTCCGCCGGTGACCACGGATGTACTGGAACTGGTGTCGAGATGACTGGGGAAGGTCGGGGTAATCCCGGCCTTTTTCGTTTCCGGGAAGGACTGGAGCGTTCACGTGTCCGATATCTCGAGCGGTGTGGCGGTGAAGTCGAAGGCGTCGACGGCGCGCGACAAGGCGGAGGAGACGACGGCTGCGGCACGCGCCATTCTCGATGCCGAAGTCGCGGCGCGGGAGGCGAAGTCGGCGCGGCTGAGGAAGCTTCGCATGGAGAAGGAAGCCGCCGAAGCGGCAGACAAAGAGGCGGCACCGGCGAAGCGCAAGACCGCCGCACGCAAGAGAAGCTCCAGCACGCCTGCTCGATAAGCCATCCCTCACGGCTCTCCGGCCATCTTGCCCGGTCGATGCCGCGTCCATCGTGGCTTGTCCTTTCGCCTGCCCTCGGCTATACCCGCGACATGTCCAGCGCATCCGGAACGATTGCGGATAAGGCCAGCCGTGGCGCCACGCCCCGGCCGGAGCGCCTGCGCGCGCTGACATCGCTTCTTCTTCTCGGCCTTACGCGCGGTTGCCGGGTCCTTTGAGAGGAGCGCCCGGCGGCCGATGAGCCTTGCCGGCGATCGCTCCTCCGAACTCTTTACAACCCGAACCGAATGACCGAAGAGGTCACCGCTCACGTTTCCCGGCAGGGACGCGAGGGGAGAGAGACGAGGACGAGCCGATGACCGCTCATCAACCCAAGCCCGAGCACAGCGCCGTATCCGGCAAACGCGGCATGCCGACGGCCGCAATCAAGTACCAGCCCTATCCGCGCATCGACCTGACCGACCGCACGTGGCCTTCGAAGCAGATCGAGAAGGCGCCGATCTGGTGCTCCGTCGACCTGCGCGACGGCAACCAGGCGCTGGTCGATCCGATGGGGCACGACCGCAAGGCGCGGATGTTCCAGCTCCTCCTCCACATGGGCTTCAAGGAGATCGAGGTCGGCTTCCCCTCCGCCTCGCAGACGGATTTCGACTTCACGCGCTGGTGCGTCGAAGAGGGCGACGTGGCGGCGGACGCCTCGCTGCAGGTCCTCGTCCAGTGCCGGCCGGAGCTGATCACGCGGACCTTCGAGGCGCTCGAGGGCGCGCATCGGCCGATCGTCCATTTCTACAACTCGACCTCCGAGCTGCAGCGCCGGGTCGTCTTCGGCAAGGACGTCGCCGGCATCAGGCAGATTGCGACCGACGCCGCGAAGATGATCACCGACATGGCCGCAGCCTCTGCGGGCGGCAAGGACAGCTACCGCTTCCAGTATTCGCCGGAGAGCTTCACCGGCACGGAGTTGGAGGTGGCGCTCGAAATCTGCAATGCCGTGACCGAGATCGTCGATCCCAGCCCTGAGAACAAGCTGATCCTCAACCTGCCGGCAACCGTCGAGATGTCGACGCCGAACATCTATGCCGACCAGATCGAGTGGATGAACCGGCATCTCGACCGGCGGGATTCGATCATCCTGTCTCTTCACCCGCACAACGATCGCGGCACCGGGATCGCGGCCACCGAACTCGGCCTGATGGCGGGCGCGGATCGCGTCGAGGGCACGCTCTTCGGCAATGGCGAGCGCACCGGCAATGTCGACATCGTGACGCTGGCGCTCAACATGTTCACGCAGGGGCTCGACCCCGAGCTCG
>JBQCEN010000136.1:0-40042 GCA_051960215.1 Pararhizobium sp. | reverse complement strand
AGGAGGGCGAGCGCCTGCTCGACTATGCCCGGCGAATGATCCGGATGAACAACGAGACGCTCGCCGCCTTCGACGACAACCGTCTCGAGGGCTCGATCCGCATCGGCACGCCGGACGACTACGCTGACCGTTACATGCCGGACATCATCGCCCGCTTCGCCAAGTCGAACCCCAATGTCGAACTCTACATCGCCTGCGAGCCGTCGGCCGATCTTGCGGAGAAGCTGAAGCGCGGCGAGCTCGACATCGCGCTCGTGACCCACAATCCGCGCGAGCGCGTCTCGGAGGTGGTGCGCACTGAGCCGCTCTGCTGGGTCACCTCGATGAACCACGCGGCGCACGAGAACCCGGTGCTGCCGCTTGCGGTCGGGCGGCGGAACTGTCCCTGGCGGCAGATCGCCTGCTCTGCGCTGGAGACGGTCGGGCGCGACTACCAGATCCTGTTCACGAGCTGGTCGGCCACCGTCGTGGCCGCGGCGGTCCTGGCGGGGCTTGCCGTCTCGCTGCTGCCCGAATCGGCGCTGCGGCCGGGAATGCGCGTGCTGTCGCCGAGCGACGGCTTTCCGGCGCTCGATCCGATCCAGATCGGCATCATGAAGCGGCCGGGCGTGCCCGCATCGCTCCTGAACGCCATCACCGCGCATATCGCGGCAAGCCTCGACAACATCACGCCGCCGCCCGCCAACGATCAGGGCGAGCCGCATTCCTCGGCGGTCCGGGCGCCGCGCGGGCGGATCGGCCTGATGATGCCGGGCTGGTAGCGCGGAACGCGCTACTTGCTTCCCTGCTCGACGAAGGCCTTGAAGGCGCCGGCATAGTCCGGATGCCAGCGCGACAACGGCGGCCGGTTCTCGACGATGTCGCCGGCCGCCCAGAGGATGCGCCGCTCGTCGAGGGCGCGCGGCACGTCGTTGTCCGGGCAGAGGATATAGAAGTCGCCGGCCTCCAGCCGCTCCAGCATGAAGTCGACCGTCTGCTCCGGCGTCCAGGCCGCAGCCGGCTTCTCGCTCCGGCCGTTCGCCGTCAGCGGCGTATAGACGAAACCGGGGATCAGGAGATGCGCCGACAGCAGGCAGTCAGCCCGGTTGCGCAAGTCGTGCTGCAAGGCTTCCGTAAAGGCCTTCACGCCGGCCTTGGCCACGTTATAGGCCGGATCGCCCGGCGGCGTCGTGATGCCCTGCTTGGAGCCCGTGTTGACGATGAGGCCGGGCCGACCGCGATCGAGCATGCCCGGCAGGAACACCTGCGTGCCACGAACGATGCCCCAGAGGTTGACGTCGATGACGCGGCTCCAGTTCTCGGCCGGGCCGAGGACATCGCTGCCGGGCTGGACGCCGGCGTTGTTCATCAACAGGTCGACGCCGCCGAAGCGGCCGATCAACGACGCCTCGAGGCCGCGCAGGTCCTCGACCTGCGTCACGTCCACCTCCACCGCCATGACATCCTCGGCGCCGCCGCGCGCATCCGCGCCGATCACCTCGGCGGCCGCCTTCAACCGGTCCACCCCGAGATCGGCGATCGCAACGCGAAGCCCGAGGCCCGCGAGCCGGCGGGCGGTGGCAAGGCCGATGCCGGAGGCGCCTCCCGTGACGACGGCCGTTGCTCCGGGGATCAGCACGGGATGAGGCATCCGGGAAAACCTTTCTCGTCGGCGACGTGTTCGCGGGCGTCTTCGCACGAGGCATCTAGGCCAATGATGGACGACGGCCAGAGCCGGAGAGGCCGACCGACGGCCAGAGGCGGGGGACCCATGCTCCTCAGACGTGGGCGGCGAGATGGATCGCGAGCCAGGCCCAGAGGACGACGACGACCAGCAGGCCGATGATGAAGAGGGGCCGCCGCATCCGCACGTCGTTGGCCGTCAGGTGAACGGAGGCGTGCGCAACGCGGAAGACGACGAAGAGCCAGGCGAGCGCCACGGCGAAGTAGTTCGCGCCGTGGGTGACGTAGAGCGACAGGCAGACGACGTAGAAGAGGACGGGCAGCTCGAACTGGTTCGCGAGGTTGCGCACGGCCGCAGCACTTGTCTCCGGCTCGACCTGCGGCACGCGGTAGTCGGATATCTTCGTCTCGCCGCGCTTCACCGAGCCGACGCGGCGATTGGAGACGATCAGATAGACGACGAGGATCAGCAGCGTCTGCGCGATCATCGGCCAGAAGATTGCAGTCGATCCAGGCATCGTCCCCACCCCTTTCGGTTTCGGCCACGCGAATCATGCGTGACCGAGACACCCTAGCGCGCCCGGCGGCGGTCCGTAACGCCTCTCCTGGATCAGGCGGCGCCCGGATAGTTGGGGCTTTCGCGGGTGATCGTCACGTCATGGGCGTGGCTTTCGCGCAGGCCCGCGCCGGAGATGCGCACGAAGGTCGCCCGCTCGTGGAAATCGGCAAGCGTCGCCGCACCGACATAGCCCATGGCCGCCTTCAGCCCGCCCGCGAGCTGGTGGAGCACGCCGGAGACAGGCCCCTTGTAGGGGACCTGTCCCTCGATGCCCTCCGGCACGAGCTTCAGCGTGTCGCGCACCTCGGCCTGGAAATAGCGGTCGGCCGAGCCGCGCGCCATGGCGCCGACCGAACCCATGCCGCGATAGGCCTTGAAGGAGCGGCCCTGGTGCAGATAGACCTCGCCCGGGCTCTCGTCGGTGCCGGCGAGCAGCGAGCCGATCATGACGGCCGAGGCGCCGGCGGCGATCGCCTTGGCAAGGTCGCCCGAATATTTGATGCCACCATCCGCGATGACCGGAATGCCGGAGGCCCGCGCGGCCTCGACCGCCTCCATGATCGCCGAAAGCTGCGGAACGCCGACGCCGGCGACGATGCGCGTCGTGCAGATCGAGCCGGGGCCGATGCCGACCTTGATGGCGTCGGCGCCGGCATCGATCAGCGCCTTCGTGCCTTCCGCCGTCGCGACATTCCCGGCCATGATGCGCACCGAGTTCGAGAGCTTCTTCACCCGCGTCACCGCGTCGAGAACGCGCTGCGAATGGCCGTGCGCCGTGTCGACGACGAGGAGGTCGATCCCGGCCTCGATCAGCCGCTCGGCGCGCTCGTAGCCGTCGTCGCCGACGCTCGTGGCAGCGCCGACGCGCAGCCGCCCCTGCGCGTCCTTCGAGGCGTTCGGGTTTAGCTGCGACTTCTCGATGTCCTTGACCGTGATGAGGCCGACGCAGCGGCCTTCCGGATCGACGACCAGCAGCTTCTCGATCCGGTGCTGGTGGAGCAGGCGCTTCGCCTCGTTCTGGTCGACCGATTCGCGCACCGTGACGAGATTCTCCTTCGTCATCAGCTCGGAGATCCTCTGCTTCGGATTGGAGGCGAAGCGGACATCGCGATTGGTCAGGATGCCGACGAGCCGGCCGGGCTTTGCGCTGCCGTGGCCGCCGTCCTCCACCACCGGGATGCCGGAGATGGCATGCGCCTTCATCAGCGACAGCGCGTCGGCAAGCGTCACGTCCGGGCCGATCGTCACGGGATTGACGACCATGCCGCTCTCGAACTTCTTCACCTGGCGGACTTCTTCGGCCTGCTCGGCCGGCGTCAGGTTGCGGTGGATGACGCCGATCCCGCCGGCCTGCGCCATGGCGATCGCAAGCCGCCCTTCGGTGACCGTGTCCATGGCGGAGGAGATGATCGGAAGGTTGAGGTCGATGTCCTGCGCGATTCGCGTCGCGACGTTGACCTCGCCCGGCATGACGGTCGAGTGGCCGGGCCGCCGGAGCACGTCGTCGAAGGTCAGCGCCTCGCCCCCGTTCGGTGTTTCAACGATGCGGACCATGGCCAACTCCTTTCGAGGATAGACGGAACGCCCCCGCCCGACGTTACGAGGGCGGCAACGGCTTCACGGAGACTTGGAAGTTGGCGAGGGCAGGTAACACGGTTGCGACGGAAAGGGAACACGGCACGTGCGGATCGCCCCGCCCATGCCGTGAATCCGGTGGTCAGACCGCGAACTGGTAGGTCATGGGAACGAAGCGGTAGCCGCCCTTTTCCAGGTTCGCGACATAGCCCGCGGCCGGGAACGGCATGTGATAGCCGATGAAGGGCAGCTTCTCGGCGGCGATCATGTCGAAGACCTTCTTTCGCGTCGCGGTCGCCTTCGGCTTGTCCATGTCGAAGCCGACGAGCCAGTCCGGGCGCTGCAACGACAGGACGAAGTGGTTCGACGTGTCGCCGGCGATGAAGAGCGCCCGGCCGCCGGATTCGATCCGGTAGATCGTATGGCCGGGCGTGTGGCCGAAGGCCTCGTGCGCGGTGATGCCCGGCGCCACCGCGTCGCCCTCCTTCACGAAGGTGAACTTCTCGCGGAAGGGCGCGACGTTGGTAATCACCTGCTTGTGGTTGTTCTCGGCCTTGGTGCCGTTCAGAGAATTGGAGGTCCAGAAGTCATACTCGACCTTGTGCGAGACGAACCGCGCGTTCGGCATCGCCGGCTTGCCGCCCTCCATGATGCCGCCGATGTGGTCGCCGTGCATGTGGGTGAGCACGATGACCGAGACGTCCTCCGGCTTGTAGCCGGACGCCTTCAGCGATTCCATCGCCAAGCCGGCACCGCCCTGCCGGCCGGGCTCGCCATTGCCGGTGTCGAAGACGAGGAGGTCCGAGCCGGTGTTCACCAGCACCGGCGCGAAGGTGAACTGCATGGCATCGGTCGGCAGGAAGTTTTCCTGAAGGAGCGTCTCGACCGCCGCCTTGTCCTGGTCGAGACCGAAGATCGAATGCGGGTCCGGCACGCGGCGATGGCCGTCGCTGAGGATGGTGATCTCGAAATCGCCGAGCCTGAAGCGCTTGTATTCGACGCCGCTCGGCGCCGGCTGCATCGGCACCTCTTCGGCAGCGAACGCCGGACGGCCGAGGACCGCCGGGGCGGCCAGCGCGCTCGCGCCGGCAAGCTTGAACATGGTTCGTCGCGACAGTCGCTTCATCATCTCCTCCTCGCTGCAGGACCGGCAGCCTCCGGCGCCCCTCACGCCCGCTAGATGGGGCGCTTTGCCGCACCCGCCCAACCGGTTGACGCAAACGTGATGGGCCACCCCCGGTCGGCTGAGGCCGGAGACGGGGCCTCGGCAGGATTTGCGCCCAGGCCACGCGGAAAAAATCGGCGTGCTTTCGCAAGCGCGCTGGCCTATGTCAGCGCCAGCGGCCCGCGCGCCCCGCCAATCGATCGGCAGCAAGACCCTTGAACCGCATCGTTCCCCTCATCCTTGCCGTCGCGCTCTTCATGGAGAACATGGATTCGACGGTGATCGCGACGTCGCTGCCGGCGATCGCCCGCGACATCGACGTCAATCCGATCGCGCTCAAGCTGGCGCTGACGGCCTATCTCGTGGCGCTCGCGATCTTCATCCCGTTGAGCGGCTGGATGGCCGACCGGTTCGGGGCAAAGCGCGTCTTCCGCATCGCGATCGGCATCTTCATGGCCGGCTCCATCGCCTGCGCGGCCGCCGGGTCGCTTGCGACCTTCGTCGTCGCCCGCTTCCTGCAGGGGATGGGCGGCGCGATGAGGGTTCCCGTGGCCCGCCTCGTCCGCGTGCGCACCACCGATCGCAGCGATCTCGTCTCCGCCATGGCGTTGCTGACGATCCCGGCGCTGATCGGCCCGATGAGCGGGCCGCCGCTCGGCGGCTTCATCACCACCTATTTCAGCTGGCACTGGATCTTCCTGATCAACATCCCGATCGGCATCCTCGGCATCATCCTCTCGACGATCTTCCTGCCGGAGATCGAGAGCCCCTTGCCGCCGCCGATCGATGTTGCCGGATTCGTCTTGAGCGGCATCGCCTGCTCGGGCATCGTCTTCGGGCTCTCCGTCGTCAGCCTGCCGGCGCTGCCGCCCTCCGTCGGCATCCTCGTCACGCTGATCGGCATCGTCTGCGGGGCGCTCTACGTCCGCCATGCGCGCCATCACGCGGCGCCAATCCTCGATCTCGGCCTGTTTTCGCGCTCCTCGACCTTCCGCACCGCGGTTCTCGGCGGCACGCTCTTTCGCATCGCGACCGGCGCGATCCCGTTCCTGATGCCGCTGATGCTGCAGCTCGGATTCGGGCTGACGCCGTTCCAGTCCGGCTCGATCACCTTCGTCGGGGCGATCGGCGCGTTCAGCACGAAATTCATGGCGCGGCGCGTGTTCCGGCTGGCGGGCTTTCGCACGGTCCTGACGAGCGCCATCGTTGCGGCGAGCGCACTGACGGCGGTCAACGCGCTGTTCTGGCCTTCGACGTCCTATGCCCTCATCATCGGCGCGCTGCTGCTCTCGGGCTTTGCGCGCTCGTTCTTCTTCACCGGCGTCAACGCCCTGACATTCGCCGATATCGAACCGGCGGAGACGAGCCAGGCGACGGCGATCGCCGCCGTCGTGCAGCAGATCAGCCTGGCGCTCGGCGTCGCCTCGGGCGGCACGATCCTCGAGATCAGCGCGCATCTCAAAGGCGCGCCGCTCGCCGTCTCCGACTTCCACGTCGCCTTCATCGCCGTCGCCTGCCTCAGCGGCTCGGCGCTCATCGCCTTCTCGCGCCTGCCGCGCGACGCGGGCCAGGCCGTCTCCGGCCATCGCAGGCCGCTGCCCGTTCCTTCCGAGGATCTGAAGAAAGCTTAGTCTTCAGAGCTCTCTTGCGGATCGTTCCGCCCGCGAAAATCCTTGGCGAGCAGGTACATCTCGACCGACTCGGCGCGCGAGGCGGGTGGCTTGACGTGGACGACGGAGCGGAAGTTCGTCTTCAGCATCGTCAGGAGCTCGTTCTCCGTGCCGCCCTGGAAGGTCTTGGCGAGGAAGTGGCCGCCGGGCGCCAGCACGTCGACGGCGAACCATGCGGCGACCTCGCAAAGGTGCATCGTGCGCAGGTGGTCGGTCTTCCGGTGGCCGGTCGTCGGCGCCGCCATGTCGGACATCACGAGGTTGGGCGGGCCGCCACAGGCCTCGATCAGGCGTGCCGGAGCGGCGTCGTCGAGGAAGTCCATCTGCAGGAAGGCGACGCCCGGCAGCGGGTCCATCTCGAGGAAGTCGATCGCCGCGACGCGGGGCGCGGCGTCCGTCGAGCCGGTGACGCGGGCGGCGATCTGCGACCAGCCGCCGGGGGCGGCGCCGAGGTCGATGATGCGCCGCGCGCCCTTCAGGATGCCGTGCTTCTCGTCGATCTCGAGCAGCTTGTAGACGGCGCGGGAGCGGTAGCCTTCGAGCCGGCCGCGCTGCACGTAGGGATCGTTGATGTGGCGTTCGATCCAGCGGCGGGAGGAAGCCTTGAGCTTGCCCTTGCGCACCTTCTGGCCGAGCTTGCGGCCGCGTCCGCCATCGGCGGGTGTCTTCGCCATTCCCGTGTCCCCGCCTCAGGCCGGCTGCCCGCGCCAGACGCGCCGCCCGCGCCGGTGACGGCGCCAGACGCCGTCGGCCGCCATCATCTCGGTGAGCAGGCCTTCACGCAGGCCGCGGTCGGCGACGCGCATGCGCTCGGCCGGCCAGCGCCGGCGGATCGCCTCGAGGATCGCGCAGCCGGCGAGCACCAGATCGGCGCGGTCGGCGCCGATGCACGGGTTCGCGGAACGCTGGTCGAAGTTCCAGGAGAGCAGCCGGTCGCGCATCGCGTCGACGTCGGCGCTCGTCAGCCACAGGCCGTCGACGCGGCGCCTGTCGTAGCGCGGCAGGTCCAGGTAGACGCCGGCGAGCGTCGTCACGGTGCCGGAGGTGCCGAGCAGGTGGAAGCCCTTGCAGTCGCCGCCATGATGGCCGGTGATGGAGCCGGGGCAGTCGAAGCGGGCGAGCATCGCCTCGACGTCGCCCACCATCGCCGCGAAGACCTCCTGCGTGACTTCCCGGCCGCCATGCTGCTCGGACAGCGTGACGACGCCGACCGGCAGCGAGGTCCAGGCTTTGATGTGGTTCGACAGGCGGTTCGAACGGTTCGCGGCGAGCTCGATGACGGCGATCTCCGACGAGCCGCCGCCGATGTCGAAGAGGACGACGGCGCGCGCATCGCGCTCGACCAGCGAGGCGCAGCCGGAAACGGCGAGGCGCGCCTCCGTCTCGCGATCGACGATCTCGAGGTCGAGGCCCGTCTCGGCGCGAACGCGCGCGAGAAAGGCCGTGCCGTTCTCTGCCGCGCGGCAGGCTTCCGTCGCGATCAGGCGGCTGTTGCGGATCGGCCGGTTGCGGAGCTTGCCGGCGCAGACCTTCAGCGCCTCGATCGCCCGGTCCATGGCGGCATCGGAAAGCCGTCCCGAACCGACCAGTCCCTCGCCGAGCCGCACGATGCGCGAGAAGGCGTCGACGACGCGGAACTGTCCCGGCCGTGTCGGCTGGGCGATCAGAAGCCGGCAGTTGTTGGTGCCGAGGTCGAGCGCCGCATAGAGCGGCAGCGGCGCCTCGCCTCCGGCTGCAGCCGGCATGCGCGCCAAGAAGGAACGCTCGCCCGGGCCGGTCGATGCAGCGAGGCGGCTGTCGGCATGCGCCGGTGCGGCCTTCGCGTTCGGCCCGGAGGCAGGCGGATGCCCGATCGCGGGCGGGCGCTCCGCCATCGATGCCTCGTTCTTGCGCGACGGCGCGCCGCAGGCAAGCGGCCGGCCCTGCGGTGCGCGGCGGCGCTTCGAACGGTTCTTGCCGCGCCGCCCGCGGCCGCTCTGGCCCTGATCCTCGCTTGCAGCGCGCGGCGCCTCGGCGGCGCGCTCGCCTGCGCCGGCCTCGACCGGCTTTCCTGCATGGGGACGACGGCGGCGCTTCCGCTTGCGATGCGCATGGTGCGGGGACTGAGATTCGGCCTTGTCCCTGGCGTCACCGGCGGGTGCCGACGCCGAGATGGCTGGCAGAACACCGGCGGACGATCGGCGCATGTCGCCGTTGCTGGCTGATCCCGCGGGCCCGGCGCTTCGGGCCTCCTCGCCCTTGGAACGCCCGCCGTCCGGAGCGCCGCCCATGCGGTCGTCGGACGGCCTCTTCGCCGGAGCCCCGATTTCGGACGGCATGGAGCCGTGGTCGGGGTCTGTCACTGTCGATCCTGTGGCGCCGCGCGAACCGGAAAAGCTGCAGCAGGCGCTCGCTCGTTCTTCGTTGGCCGGAGAGTAACAGCCGCCCGCGGCTTCGCCAAACTGTTTTTGCCGGCAAACCTCTGCCGGACGCCCGCCTCCGCGGCCTCCGCCCGCGCACGGAAAATCCGCCGAAACCCGCCTTGCGGGGTTGGCAACGTCCCCTATCTTCGATTATAAGCCG
Organism: Pararhizobium sp.; assembly: GCA_051960215.1. GTDB lineage: Bacteria > Pseudomonadota > Alphaproteobacteria > Rhizobiales > Rhizobiaceae > Pararhizobium_B. The sequence goes on along the minus strand of JBQCEN010000136.1, from coordinate 30,849 downwards.
CGCGTCGACGGGCCTCGCGGCACCGCTCACGACACTGGGGAATAGGTTAACGGTAGACCCACGGACTCTGACTCCGTTAGTCCTGGTTCGAATCCAGGTTCCCCAGCCATTCTTAGCTCACTCGATGACACTCACTGGCCGCTCGGCGTCTGCACAGCGCAGCTTATGCGGGCTCTATCCGACGAACGCGCGCTCCACCACGTAGCGCCCCGGCGCGTTGTTGGCGCCTTCCTCGAGGCCGAAGGTCTCCAGGAGCGCCCGCGTTTCCTTCAGCATCGCGAGCGAGCCGCAGATCATCGCGCGATCGCTGTCCGGATCGATCGGCGGCAGGTCCATCTCCGCGAAAAACCGGCCGTCCGCCATCAGGTCGGTGATACGGCCCATGCGGGCCGACGGCTCGCGCGTCGTCGACGTGAAGAGGCGCAGCTGGCCGGTGACGAGGTCGCCGATCAGCGGGTCCGCCCGGAGGCCCTCCGCCATCTCGGTGATGTAGGTGAGCTCCGCCGTCTCGCGGCACGTCTGGACCAGAACGACCTCCTCGAACTTCTCATAGGTCTCCGGATCGCGGATCAGGCTCGCAAAGGGCGCGACCCCCGTCCCGGTCGACAGCATGTAGAGCCGCTTGCCCGGAACGAGGGCATCGAGAACGAGGGTGCCGGTCGGCTTCTTGCGCATCAGGACCACGTCGCCCGGCACGATCTTCTGCAGGTGCTCCGTCAGCGGCCCGTCCGGCACCTTGATCGAGAAGAATTCGATCTCGTCGTCCCAGAAGGGGCTCGCCATCGAATAGGCGCGGAACACCGGCTTTTCCGCGTTCGGAAGGCCGATCATCACGAACTCGCCGGAGCGGAAGCGGAACTCCCGCGGGCGGGTGATCCGGAACTTGAAGAGCCTGTCCGTGAAGTGCCGCACCTCCGTCACCGTTTCGGCGAAGACGTTCGCCGGGATCGCCGGGGCTGGAGAGGGACCGGAGCCCGCGGCGTCGAAGTCGGCGTACGAAACGGTCCGTTCCATGAAGTGCGTCTCCCGGAAATTGATCAAATTACATTGGTGATTCAAGTACCTGCGCTGCCGTCATACGCGTCGCGCCGTCCTTTGTTCCACGGCAATTCGTCGCGCTGCCACGACCGCGCCTGAGCCGCAACGCCTCGGGGCGGCCCGGAGAGAAGGCGGCGGATGGACCGAAACGCTCGCGATCGAGCGTGTCGCCGGAGATGCGGAAGTCGTTGTCCCGCCGCGGTACGGGCGACGACACGCGACGGCGTCGGGCTTGGGTCCGTCTGGACGGCGTGCTTGATATTTGCCTTTCGGCCATGCGAGACGTGGACCGGCGCCTTTCGATCATGAGCAGAAGAGCAGGGCAATGGAAAAGCGAACGGCTGGCTCGAGCTTCGCCTGGGACGACCCGTTTCTCCTCGAGGACCAGTTGACGGAGGAGGAGCGGCTGATCCGCGACACGGCGCGGGCCTATGCCGCGGAGAAGCTGCAGCCCCGCGTGATCGAGGCCTATCGCGAGGAGAAGAGCGATCCGGCGATCTTCCGCGAGATGGGCGAGCTCGGCCTGCTCGGCCCGACGATCCCGGAGGAATATGGCGGCGCCGGCGTCGGCTATGTGTCCTACGGCCTGGTCGCGCGTGAGGTGGAGCGCGTCGATTCAGGCTACCGTTCCATGATGTCGGTGCAGTCGTCGCTGGTGATGCACCCGATAAACGCCTACGGGTCGCAGGAGCAGAAGCGGAAATACCTGCCGAAGCTCGCCTCCGGCGAATGGATCGGCTGCTTCGGCCTGACGGAGCCCGACGCCGGCTCGGATCCGGGCGGCATGAAGACGCGCGCGAAGAAGAGCGCCGGCGGCTACGTGCTCAACGGCTCGAAGATGTGGATTTCCAATGCGCCGATCGCCGACGTCTTCGTCGTCTGGGCGAAGTCGGAGGCGCATGGCGGAAAGATCCGCGGCTTCATCCTCGAAAAGGGCATGAAGGGCCTCGCCGCGCCGAAGATCGCGGGCAAGCTGTCGCTGCGCGCCTCGATCACGGGCGAGATCGTCATGGCCGACGTCGAGGTCGGCGAGGAGGCGCTGCTGCCGCACGCGGAGGGGCTGAAGGGGCCGTTCGGCTGCCTCAACCGCGCCCGCTACGGCATCTCCTGGGGCGCGATGGGAGCGGCCGAGTTCTGTTGGCACGCCGCCCGCCGCTACGGACTGGACCGCAAGCAGTTCGGCAAGCCGCTCGCCGCGACCCAGCTCTTCCAGAAGAAGCTCGCCGACATGCAGACCGAGATCGCGCTTGGCCTGCAGGGGTCGTTGCGCGTCGGCCGGCTCTTCGACGAGGGCCGCGCCGCTCCCGAGGCGATCTCGCTCGTCAAGCGCAACAATTGCGGCAAGGCGCTCGACATCGCGCGGATGGCCCGCGACATGCATGGCGGCAACGGCATCTCGGAGGAGTTCCAGGTGATGCGGCACCTCACCAACCTGGAGACGGTCAATACCTACGAGGGCACGCACGACGTCCACGCCCTGATCCTCGGCCGCGCCCAGACCGGCATCCAGGCCTTCTTCTGAGGGACCGTCATGGGTGGCCAGCCGCTTGAGGGCCTGAAGGTCCTTGAACTCGCCCGTATCCTCGCCGGCCCCTGGATCGGCCAGACGCTCGCCGACCTCGGCGCCGACGTCGTCAAGGTCGAGGCGCCGGCGGGCGACGACACGCGCAGATGGGGGCCGCCCTTTATCGAGGGGGCGGACGGCGAGACGCTCGATGCGGCCTATTTCCATGCCTGCAACCGGGGAAAGCGCTCCGTCGTCCTCGACTTCACGACGGCGGCGGGGCAGGAGGCGGTGCGCCGGCTCGCGGCGCGCTCCGACGTCCTCGTCGAGAACTTCAAGCTCGGCGGTCTTGCGAAGTACGGGCTCGACTACGCGGCCCTGAAGGCCGTCAATCCGCGCCTCGTCTATTGCTCGATCACCGGCTTCGGCCAGGACGGTCCCTATGCGGGGCGCGCCGGCTACGACTACATCGTCCAGGGCATGGCCGGCATCATGGACCTGACGGGCGATCCGGCGGGCGAGCCGCAGAAGATCGGCGTCGCCTTCGCCGACATCTTCACCGGACTCTACGGCGTGGTCGCCATCCAGGCGGCGCTCGCAGAGCGTGAGCGGACGGGCGAAGGCCAGCACATCGACATGGCTCTCCTCGACTGCATGACCGGCGTGCTCGCCAACCAGGCCTTGAACCACCTCGTCTCCGGCGCGGTGCCGCGCCGCATGGGCAACGCCCATCCGAACATCGCGCCTTACCAGGTCTTCCCCGCCGCCGACGGTCACCTGATCATCGCCATCGGGAACGACGGCCAGTTCCGCCGCTTGTGCGCGGTGCTCGGTCTCGATGTCGTCGCGTCCGAGGCGCGCTTCGCGACGAACGCCGCGAGGGTCGAGAACCGGCAGGAACTGGCGGACATCATCGCCGCCGAGACGGCGCTTCTTCCGCGCGGCGACCTGCTCGCGATGCTCGAGAAGGCCGGCGTGCCGGGCGGCCCGATCAATACGGTCGCCGACGTCTTCGCCGATCCTCAGATCGTCCACCGCGGCCTGCGCATCGACCGGCCGCACGAGGGGGCGGCCGGCGGCACGACGCCCGGCGTGCGCACGCCGATCCGCCTCTCCGGCACCGATGCTGCGGCGGCACGCGGCGTTCCGCGGCTCGGCGAGCACACGGACGAGGTCCTGGCGGAAATCGGCCTTAGCCCCAACGCGGACCCGTAGTCTTCCGCTCAGCTCAGGCCGAACAGCCGGTCCTGCTCGCGGCGCAGCCGCACAAGCGCGCCTTCAGAGCTGATCTCCACGTCACGGCAGCGGATGAGCGTGCCTCGGCGCACCGGATTGCAGATCCTCGCGCCCGGCAGGAGGTAGTAGGGCAGCGGCGCGTCGTCCCCGAGCGCTACCGCCGGCACCAGTTCGGGATCGACCCCGGCGATGGCGTGGCGCGCACCCATTTCGGTGCTTTCCCCGGTTGCGAGATCGCGGGCCGCCCGTGCGACGAGATCGTAGCGCGGGCGCACCTCGCTGCCGCCGGTCGATCGGCCCGCGAGCGCGGCGGACAGGACGGAGGCGATCGCCTCCGCGCCGAGCAGGTGGACCGGGTTGTGCAGGAGCAGGTATCGGCCATCTCCCGCCGCCGGAATGCCCTTCCCGGCAAGGAGGCGCCCGGTCGCCTGGTCGGGCGCCTCCACGACGACGAAGACGCCGCCGGCGAAGCTCAGCTCGTCCGGCCGGCGCAGGCAGGCGAAGACATCGATCGCCCCCGGCCGCGAAAGCAGGCCGCCGTCCTCGGCGGGCCGGAAAAGGCTTGGCAGCTCGGTCGTCCGCGCCACCGGCGCGTGCAGCGTCGGCCGGTCGGGATCGAGGTCGGACTGGTTGGCGACGATCCCCATTTCGCAGAGATCCGGGACGGTGGCGACGTCGAGACCCGGCACGATGCGGCCCGGCAGACGCTCGAGAAGCGGCGCGGGACCGTCGAACGCCGCGCCGTAACCGGGAGCGGCGACTGTCCGGTCCCAGCACGTGACGGTGCCGCCGGCGGGGTCGTAGACGTAGTCGGACTCGGTCGCCTTGCCGGCTGCGACGACCGGAAGGCCGAGCATCCGTGCGCGGTTGACGAGGCCGAGGAGGAGGCTCGGCTGGTCGCCGTCGACGGGCGTGTAGACGAGGCCGGCCCGGCGCGCGCGATGGGCGAGGACCGGCCCGGCGACGATCTCGGCCTCCTTGGTCACCATCGCGACGTGGCAGCCCTCGCGGATCGCCTGCTCGGCGACCAGGGCGGCGGCTTCCGGTTGCCCGGTCGCTTCGACGACGATCGAGACGGGCAGGTCGGCAAGGAGCGCCAGATCCCCGACGACGGCGACGCCGCCGCCGCCTTCGATGACCTTGAGCGCCTCCGGACGGCTGTCGCAGATGGCCACCGCCTCCGCCGGATAGCCGCGGGCAACGAGGGCCGCCGCGGCCGCTTCCGGATCGCGGTCGCAGGCGACGCGGAGCGTGAGATCGCGGACCCGCCGCACCTGCGCCGCGAAGGTGGCGCCGAACTCGCCGGCTCCGACGAGCGCGACGGCGACGGGAGCCTGCCTCGCCTGTGGAACCGCGAGCGCCGCGATCTGATGGGTCATATGTTTCTCCTCCCCATGGACATGACGGTGCGGCGACCCGATCGTCCCTCCGGGGCGGCGCATCCGATGATTTGACGTGCGGAAGCGCTAGACGAAGTCCTTCACCCGCTCCCAGGTCTCCAGCATGTGGAACTCGAGGACCTTGGCGAGAGCGGCCGCATCACGCGCCTCCAGCGCCTGGATCATTCCGGCATGGTCCTCGACGGCGGCGGCCCATTTCTCCGGACCCTCGTTGCCGATGAACCGGATCCGCTTCAGGCGCGACTGCAGGCTGCCGTGGACCGAGAGGAGCGCCTCGTTCCCCGAAATACGGATGATGCCGGTGTGGATCTGCTGGTTGAGCTTGAAGTAGTTCAGGCGGTCCCGCCGCTCGTAGCAGTCCATCATCTCGTCGTGCAGCGCGCGGATGCCGGCGATGTCGTCGGCGGACGCGTTCTCGCAGGCGAGCCGGCCGGCGAGTGATTCGAGGCTGCTGAGGACGATCAGCATGTCGTGCACGTCCTTCGGCGTGAACTTGCGCACGACCGCGCCACGATTGGGCATCAGCTCGACGAGGCCCTCGCTCGCGAGGAACTTGAGCGCCTCGCGCAGGGGTGTGCGGGAGACGCCGAGCTCGCTGCCGAGCTGCCCCTCGTGGATGCGCGTACCGGGCGGCAGCACGGCCTCGATGATCATGTCCCTGATGCGGCTGACGACGGCGTCGTGCAGGGTCGGCCGCGCGATCGGCCCGCCGGCCGGCATGGCTGCAGGCGCCTTGAGCGGGTCGTCGCCGTCTGCCGACGCATCGCGCCTCATGGGCGATGAAGATCTGGGCGACAGCGTCATTGAATGCCTCGGCGTCTCGATGTCTTCGCAATCGGGTACGGCGGCACAGTGCCCGGCGAGGGCGGAAGCGTCAATAGCTGTGTTCTGTATGCAGAATACAAAATTTCGAATTCAACATGCTTGATACAGCCAGCGAGTTCGGCTAGCGTCCCCCTCCAGTTGACGAGGAGGCACCTAGTGACAGCGGAAAAGCCCGTGAGACGCTCCGGCATCCCGACAATCGCTTTGGCGATGGGTGATCCGGCGGGGATCAGCCCGGAACTGACGGCGAAACTGCTGGCGCTCGACGAGGTGCGCGCGGCGGCGCACGTCGTCGTTTTCGGCGACCGGCGGGTGCTCGACGAGGGGGCCGCGACGGGCGGCGTCGCGCTCGATGTCACGCATGTCGGGGCAGCCGATCCGCTGCCGGTCGAGGAGGGGCGGCCGGTCGTGGTCGACCTCGGCAATCTCGACCCGGCGACGCTGTCGCGCGCGGTGCCGAGCCCGGAGGGCGGGCGTTTCGCGACGGAGAACTTCCGCCGCGCCCTGCTTCTCGCCAAGGCCGGCGATGCCGAGGCGGTCTGCTTCACGCCGTTCAACAAGACGGCGATGCGCTATGCCTATGCCGGTTACGACGATGAGAGCCGCTTCATCGCCGACGTCCTCGAATGGTCGGGGCCGGCGCGGGAATTCAACGTCCTCGACAAGGTCTGGAATGCCCGGGTGACGTCGCATATCCCGCTGTCGGGCGTCGCGGGCCGCATCACCGGCGATGCCATCCTGGGGGAGCTGGCCCTGACCGACGCCTGCATGCGCTCCGCCGGGATCGCGGCGCCGAGGATCGCGGTCGCGGCGCTCAACCCGCACGCCGGCGAAGGCGGTAACTTCGGCCGCGAGGAGATCGACGTGATCGCGCCGGCCGTCGAGGCGGCACGCCGCACCGGCCTGCGCGTCGAGGGGCCTTATCCGGCCGATACCGTCTTCCTGCGCGCCCGGCGCGGCGACTGCGACGCGGTGCTGACGATGTATCACGACCAGGGCCAGATCGCGATGAAGCTGATGGGCTTCGGGTCGGGCGTGACGCTGCTCGGCGGCTTTCCCTTCCCGATCTGCACGCCGGCGCACGGCACGGCTTACGACATCGCCGGCAAGGGCATCGCCGATATCGGCGCGAGCCGCGAGGCGGTGCTTCTGGCAGCCCGGATGGCGAGCCGGAACGCGGCGCAGGCGCACCCGCACTGATTGGCCGATCGCCGCTTCGGCGCGGAGGAGGAGATTTCGCCGACATCAGGCGCCGACGCCGCAATTTCCCCATGAGGGGGTACTCGAAGATCCAAAGCAACGGGAGGATATGATGCTGAAGATCAAGACCGCCTTGCTCGCGCTCGCGGCAAGCACTCTCGCCTTCGTGCCGGCGCATGCCGCATGGCAGCCGAAGCGGCCCGTCCAGTTCGTGGTCGCCTCGGGCGCCGGCGGCGGCACCGACACCTTCGCCCGCACGGTCCAGTCGATCATCGCCAAGCACCACCTGATGGAGGCGCCGATCGTCGTCCTCAACAAGGGCGGCGGCAGCGGCGCGGAAGCCTTCATCTACGCGCGCATCAACAAGGGCGACCCCTACAAGGTGATCTTCGGCACGAACAACGAGTACCTGCTGCCGCTCGTCACCAAGCTCGCCTATACGCCCGACGACCTGGAGCCGGTGGCGGCCATGGCGTTCGACGAGTTCCTGATCTGGGTGAACGCGAAGTCCAACTACAAGTCGGCCGAGGATTTCATCGCCGCGGCCAAGGCCAATCCCGGCAAGATCAAGTTCGCCGGCAGCCAGTCGAAGGACACCGACCAGACGCTGGTCAGCCTGATCGAGCAGAAGACGGGCGCGAAGTTCACCTATGTGCCGTTCAACGGCGGCGGCGAGGTCGGCGTCCAGCTTGCCGGCGGCCATGTCGACGCGAACGTCAACAACCCGAGCGAGAACATCGAGCAATGGAAGGCCGGCGCGGTACGCCCGCTCTGCGTCTTCAGCGCCAAGCCGATGGCCAAGGGGCCGGCAGTCGCGAACGGCAAGGGCTGGTCCGACATCGCGACCTGCGCGTCCGAAGGAATCCCGGTCAAGGCCTATGAGATGCCGCGCACGATCTGGCTGCCGAAGAACGTTCCCGCCGACGCGAAGGCCTATTACGAGGACCTCTTCAAGAAGGTCAGCGAGACGCCGGAGTGGAAGGCCTATGTCGAGCGGACGTCGCAGTCGGGCGAGTTCATGACGGGCGCTGCCTTCGAGCAGTTCCGCAAGGACAACGCGGCGGACGTCTCGAAGGTCTTCAAGGCGGAAGGCTGGGCGATCAACTGAGCCTGCATCCGGGGCCGCCGGCGGATTCCCGCGGCGGCCCCATCCCGGGGAGGATCAAATGTCGGTCTCGCGTTTCGTGATGGAGGTCGTTGTCGCGATCCTCACCTTTGCGCTCGGCGCCGTCGTCGCCTTCGGCTCGCGCGAGTTCGGGATCGGCTGGGGCCCTGCCGGCCCCCAGGGCGGCTATTTTCCCTTCTACGTCGGCCTCATCATGTGCGCGGCAAGCCTCGCCGTCGCCCTCCAGGCCTTCGTCACCCACCGCCCGTCCGGCGCCACGTTCCTGACGCCCGAGCAGGTGAGGCGGCTCGCGGTCTTCTTCGGCCCCGTCGTCGCCTTCGCCGTCGCAAGCGCCTTCCTCGGCCTCTATGTCGGCGCGGCGCTCTATCTCGTCGGCGTCATGCGCTTCCAGGGCCGCTATCCCTGGTGGCTGTCGCTCCTCGTCGGCGTCGGCACGGCCGTCATCGTCTTCGTTCTGTTCGAAAAGTGGTTGCTCGTCCCGCTTCTCAAGGGACCGCTGGAGGACGCGCTCGGCCTCTACTGAGCCGGCGCATGGGTCAAGCTGACGGCCCCCGCCAAGGAGGGTCGGGACCGTCGGGCAAGGAGGAAAGAGCGTGGGCAATTTCGACCTGCTGATGCACGGCTTCGCCGTGGCCTTCACCGGCTATCACGTGGCGCTCATGGCGATCGGCGTGGTGCTCGGCCTGCTCGTCGGTGTCCTGCCGGGGCTCGGGCCGCCGAACGGCGTGTCGCTGCTCCTGCCGCTGACCTTCACGATGGACTCGGTCTCGGCGATCATCCTGCTCGCCAGCATGTACTGGGGCGCGCTCTTCGGCGGCTCGACGACGTCGATCCTCTTCAACATCCCCGGCGAGCCGTCCTCCGTCGCGACGACCTTCGACGGCCATCCGATGGCGAAGAACGGCGAGGCGGCGCGCGCGCTGACCTTCGCCTTCCTGTCGGCCGGCTTCGGCGCGCTGACCGGCGTCCTCCTCATCACCTGCCTCTCCGGATGGGCGGCGAACTTCGCCATGCGCTTCAGCGCGCCGGAATATTTCGGCGTCTATTTCCTCGCCTTCGCCGCCTTCATCGGGATGGGCTCGTCCTCGCCCTTCAAGACGATCGTCGCGCTGACCGTCGGCCTCGCCCTCGGCTCCGTCGGAATGGATTCGGTGACGGGAAGCCTTCGGCTGACCTTCGGCTTCGACCAGCTCATCGCCGGCATCAGCTTCCTCGTCGTCGTCATCGGCCTCTTCGGCATCGGCGAACTGCTGGTGACGATGGAGGAGGGGCTTGCCTTCAACGGCATCAAGACGCGCGTCGGCCTGCGCGACGTCGGCCGGACGATGGCGGAACTGCCGCGTTACTGGGTGGCGCTGCTGCGCTCGGCGGCGATCGGCTGCTGGATGGGCATCACGCCCGGCGGTCCGACGGCCGCCTCCTTCATGAGCTACGGCCTTGCCCGGCGCTGGTCGCGACGCGGCCCGCGCTTCGGCCAGGGCGTGCCGGAAGGCGTCATCTCGCCGGAGACGGCCGACCATGCCGCCGGCACCTGCGCCATGCTGCCGATGCTCGCCCTCGGCCTGCCGAGCTCGGCGACGGCGGCCGTCATGATGGGCGGGCTGATGATCTGGGGGCTGAACCCCGGCCCGATGCTCTTCACCCAGAACGTCGATTTCGTCTGGGGCCTGATCGCCAGCATGTACATGAGCAACGTCGTCGCCGTGATCGTCGTGCTCGCGACCGTGCCGCTGTTCGCGGCGATCCTGAGGATCCCCTTCGCCGTCATTGGCCCGATGATCGTGACGGTCTGCTTCATCGGCGCCTATACGGTCAACAACAACACCTTCGACTTTTGGCTGGTTCTGGTCTTCGGCGCCGTCGGCTATCTCTTCAAGAAGCTCGACTACCCGCTGGCGCCGCTCGTGCTGGCGATGGTGCTTGGCCATCGCGCCGAGGACGCCTTCCGGCAATCGCTGATCATGGCGGACGGCTCCCTGACGGTGTTCTGGTCGAACCCGCTCGCCGGCACTCTGACCAGCGCCGGCGTCTTCCTGCTTGTCCTGCCGCTGATCTCGCTCATGATCGGGCGGGTCCGGCGGCTTGGGACGCGGAGCCGGACGGCGGCCTATGATGGCGACGCCAAGGTCATGGATTGAGGAGACGGCATGCTGCTCGGCTGTATTGCGGATGATTTCACCGGCGCCAGCGATCTCGCGCACACGCTCGCCAAGGGCGGCATGCGCACGGTGCAGTTCTCGGGCGTCCCGGCGGACGATGATGCGCCCGACTGCGAGGCCGCGGTCGTCGCGTTGAAGACGCGTTCGGTTCCGGCGAAGGAGGCGGTGGAGCGCTCGCTCGACGCCCTGGCCTGGCTCCAGAGGCAGGGTTGCCGGCAATTCTTCTTCAAGTACTGCTCGACCTTCGATTCGACGCCGGACGGCAATATCGGGCCGGTGGCGGAGGCGTTGCTGGCCGCTCTCGATGCGCCGTCCGCCATCGTCTGCCCGGTCTTTCCGGCGACCGGGCGGACGCTCTTCATGGGCCATCTCTTCGTCGGCGAGCGGCTGCTCAGCGAATCCGGCATGGAGAACCACCCGCTGAACCCGATGCCGGATGCCGACATCCGCCGCTGGCTGCAGCGGCAGACGACGCTCGGCGTCGGACACGTGCCCTATGCCCGCGTCCGGCAGGGTGCGGAGGCGATCGGCGCCGCGCTCGAGCATGAGGCGAAGGCCGGCCGGCCGCTCGTCGTCGTCGATGCCGTCGTCGACCCGGACCTGATCGCCATCGCCCGCGCCGTCGCCGGTCATCGCCTGATCACCGGCGGCTCGGGTGTCGCGCTCGGCTTGCCGGAGAATTTCCGCGCGCAAGGCCTGCTGCGCGACGCCGGCTCCGACTTCACGCCGGTCAAGGGTCCGGCCGCGGCCCTTTCCGGTTCCTGCTCCTCGGCCTCGCTCGCGCAGGTGCGCACCTACCTGAAGAGTCATCCCGGCCTTGCGGTCGAGGCCGGCGACCTCCTGTCGAAGCGGATGTCGTCCGAGCGGGCGCTGGACTTCGTTCGGCAGCATTCGCAAGAGGCGCCGATCATCTACTCGACGGCCGAGCCGGAAAAGGTGAGGGCGGTGCAGCAGGAGCATGGCCGCGAGCGCGTTGCGGCTGCGATCGAGGGTTTCTTCGCCGATGTCGCGGCTGGCCTCGTCGCGACGGGCGTCAGCCGGCTCGTCGTCGGCGGCGGCGAGACCTCGGGCGCCGTCGTCACCGCCTTGAAGCTGCGCCACATGCTGGTCGGACCGGAGATCGATCCTGGCGTCCCCGCCCTGGCGGCCGACGGCGCGCGGCCGTTGCGTCTGGCGCTGAAGAGCGGCAATTTCGGCGCCGTCGATTTCTACGAGAAAGCACTGGGGGTGCTCGGAACCGCATGAGCAGCGAACGGGACCTGCGCAACGCCATCGTCCGCTGGGGCCGCTCGCTGTTCGAGCGGGGCTTTACCGTCGGCTCTTCCGGCAATATCTCGGTGCGGCTCGACGACGGCTACCTGATGACGCCGACGAATTCCTGCCTCGGCTTCCTCGATGCCGAACGGCTCTCCCGCCTCGATGCCGGCGGAAACCACGTCGGCGGCGACCGCCCGACGAAGGAAATGCCGCTGCATTTCGCCTTCTACGAGGGCCGGCCGAGCGCCCGCGCCGTCGTGCACCTGCATTCGACCTTCGCTACCGCGCTCTCCTGCCTCTCCGACGTCGACCCGGAAGACGCGATCCCGCCCGTGACGCCCTACGTCGTCATGCGGGTCGGCCGCGTGCCCGTGCTGCCCTATTCGCGGCCGGGCTCTCCCGACGTGGCGCCGCTCGTGCGGGGACGCGCCGCCGGCCATGCCGCCGTGCTGCTGGCGAACCACGGCCCCGTCGTCGCCGGCGCATCTCTCGAAGCGGCCGTCTATGCCGCCGAGGAACTGGAGGAGACCGCCCGGCTCGTCCTCCTGACACGCACCATGGCCGTCCGCCGCCTGACCGCCGATCAGGTGGCCGAGCTCGACGCCTCTTTCAAGCTGAAGTGAGAACCATGCCCCGCTTTTCCGCAAACCTCGGTTTCCTCTGGTCCGCCCTGCCGCTTCTCGAACGGATCGGACGGGCGGCCGACGCCGGCTTCAAGGCGATCGAGCTGCACTGGCCCTATGACACGCCGGCCGAGGCCGTGCGCGCGGCCTGCGCGGCGCGCGGGCTGGCGCTTCTCGGGGTCAACACGGTGGTTGGCGACGTGACGAAGGGCGAGTTCGGCCTCGGCGCCGTCCCCGGCCGCGAGGCGGACTTCCAGGCTGCGATCGACCAGTCGCTCGCCTATTGCAGGGCATCGGGCGCCACCTCCGTCCACGCCATGGCCGGCACGGTGCCGGCGGCCGACCGCGGTCGCGCGCGGGAGGTTTTCCGGAAGAACCTCGCAGAAGCTGCGGAAAAGGCGGCGGGCCACGGCGTCACCCTCCTGCTCGAGCCGATCAACCCGCGCGACAAGCCGGACTATTTCTATTCCACGGTCGGTGAGGCGGTCGCGCTGATCGACGAGGTGGGGTCGGACGCGATCCGGGTGAGGTTCGACGTCTACCATGTCGGCGTCACCGAGGGCGACGTAACCATGAAGCTCCGCCGCTACAAGGACGTCATCGGCCACGTGCAGATTGCCGCCGTGCCGAGCCGCGCCGAGCCGGACGAGGGCGAGATCGCCTACCGGGCGATCTTCGAAGAGCTCGACGCGATCGGCTACGACGGCTGGGTCGGTTGCGAGTATCGCCCGCGCGGTTCGGTGGAGGAGGGGCTGGCCTGGCTGGAGAGGCTCGGCGTCGCGCTCTGAGGTTATCGCGGCCGGTTTCGAGCCGGATGGTGCGGGAAACGCATCCTTTTGCGGCCGAACGGCTTTAGGTGGCATCGGAGGATGCCGATGCCGAGCCCGACCTATGAACTCTTCGCCACCGCGATGGCCGAGCGCAAGCAAGTGCTCTGCCGCTACGACGGCTACAGGCGAGAGCTCTGCCCGGTCATTCTCGGCCACACGGAGGGTGCGGAGGTGGTGCTCGCCTTCCAGTTCGGCGGCGAAAGCAGCAAGGGCCTGCCGCCGGCCGGGCAGTGGAAGTGTCTGCGGCGCGCCAAGGTGGCCGACCCGCAGCTGCGCGATGGCCCCTGGCACGCCGGCGCGGCCCACGAGCGGCCGCAGCATTGCGTTCGGAACGTCGATCTCGATGTCAATCCGTCGAGCCCTTACAAACCCCGCCGTCGCCTCAGCCCGTCGAAGCCGCTGCATCCGCAACCGCGGCGCCGGTGACCGCAACGACCTGCCGCACCTCGCAACCTGCAACGCCCGCGGCCGTTCACGCGTTCGATGCGCGACAGGGTGAAGGCGATGGCGAAGGAAGCAAGCAAGGACAAGCCCGCCGGCGTGAGGAAGCCGGCCTTCCGCGTCGGGACCTCCGGCTGGTCCTATGCGGGCTGGTGGGGCGAATTCTATCCGTCCGACCTGAAGAAGGCCGACGCGCTCGCCTATTACACGAGCCGCTTCTGCGCGGGCGAGCTCAATGCTCCGTTCTACCGCACGCCAAGCGAGAAGGCGGTGACGGCCTGGCATGACGATACGCCGGAAGGCTTCCGCTTCTCTTGGAAGGCATCCCGCTTCATCTCGCATTACCGCCGCCTGCTCGTCGACGACCATTCGCTCGACCTTCTCGAATCGCGCGTCCGGCTGCTCGGCGAGAAGGCGGGGCCGATCCTTTTCCAGCTTCCGCCGCAGATGAAAGTCGACCGCGAGCGGCTCGGGACCTTCATCGCCCGGCTCGAGCGCGGCCGCCGCTACAGCTTCGAGTTCCGCGACGAGAGTTGGTACGTGCCGGAAATCTTCGATCTGCTGACCGCCTACGACGCCGCCCTCTGCATCTCAGACCACGCCGCCGCGCCCGCGCCGCGCGTCGTCACCGCCGGCTGGGTCTACGTCCGCAACCACGGTCCGAGCGGCCGGTACCATGGAAACTACTCCGACGAGGCGCTCGGGGACTGGGCGCGTTCGATCGAAGAATGGCGGGGCGAGGGGCGCGAGGTCTGGTGCTTCTTCGACAACGACCAGAAGACGGCGGCGCCGAAGGACGCCGAGAGGCTTGCGGCCCTCGTCGGGGCTTGAGGCAATGGACGGGAACGATCGGCGCCGGTTGCGGGTTTTCCCTGGCGACGACGACAGGAGATGCAGCCATGACGTCATCCTCCGGCAATGGAAGGCCTGGAACCACCGGCGAGAAACCCCGCTGGGAGGGACCGCCCGAGACCCGTCCGGCGGGCTATCGTCCCGCCAAGGACGATCCGGCGAAGGACCGCGATGCGGCGGGCGAGAACCTGAAGGACCCCGAGCGCCGCAACCTGCCCGACGCCGGCAAGCAGAAAGGCGAATAGCCGCGCGGGCAGGCCGTCGCAGCCGCGTCGCGACGCGGGTTGGGGACGGCACCGCACGCGCCTCATCAGCGCACTTGAAACCCGGTTCATAATGTATACGCTGCCGTCCAACAGATGGCCTCGCGTTTGCGCGGGCCGAGATGGTGGAGCGATGATGAAAGACGGCGGAAACCCGCGGAAACTGCGTTCGAGGGCCTGGTTCGACAACCCGGACAACCCGGACATGACGGCGCTTTATCTGGAGCGCTACCTCAATTTCGGTCTCAGCCAGGAGGAGCTGCAGTCGGGTAAGCCGATCATCGGCATCGCCCAGACCGGCTCCGACCTTTCCCCCTGCAACCGGCATCACCTGGAGCTTGCCAAGCGCGTGCGCGAAGGCATTCGCGAGGCCGGCGGCATCGCCATCGAATTCCCGGTCCATCCGATCCAGGAAACGGGCAAGCGCCCGACGGCGGCGCTCGACCGCAACCTCGCCTATCTCGGCCTCGTCGAACTGCTCTACGGTTACCCGCTCGACGGCGTGGTGCTGACGATCGGCTGCGACAAGACGACGCCGGCCTGCCTGATGGCGGCTGCAACCGTCAACATCCCGGCGATCGCGCTGTCGGTCGGTCCGATGCTGAACGGCTGGTTCCGCGGCGAGCGCACGGGTTCGGGCACGATCGTCTGGAAGGCGCGTGAGATGATGGCCGCCGGCGAGATCGACTACGCCGGCTTCGTCAAGCTCGTCGCCTCCTCCGCGCCCTCGACCGGCTATTGCAACACGATGGGTACGGCGACGACGATGAATTCGCTCGCCGAGGCGCTCGGCATGCAGTTGCCGGGCTCGGCCGCGATCCCCGCGCCCTATCGCGACCGGCAGGAGATGTCCTATCTCACTGGCAAGCGCATCGTCGAGATGGTGGCCGAGGACCTCAAGCCGAGCGACATCCTGACGCGTGAGTCCTTCGTCAACGCGATCCGGGTCAACTCCGCGATCGGCGGCTCGACCAATGCGCCGATCCACCTGAACGGGCTTGCCCGCCATGTCGGCGTGCAGCTGACGATCGACGACTGGCAGACCTACGGCGAGGAGGTTCCGCTCCTCGTCAACCTGCAGCCGGCCGGCGAATATCTCGGCGAGGACTACTATCGCGCCGGCGGCGTGCCGGCGGTCGTTGCGCAGTTGATGGAGCAGGGCCTGATCAACGAGGATGCGCTCACCGTCAACGGCCGTACCATCGGAGAGAACTGCCGGGGAGCCACGATCATCGACGAGGCGGTGATCCGGCCCTTCGACCGGCCGCTGAAGGAGAAGGCGGGCTTCCGCGTGCTGCGCGGCAACCTCTTCGCCTCGGCGATCATGAAGATGAGCGTCATCTCGCCGGAGTTCCGCGACCGCTACCTCTCCGACCCGAACGACCCGGAGGCCTTCGAGGGCCGCGCCGTCGTCTTCGACGGGCCGGAGGACTACCACAAGCGCATCGACGACCCGGCGCTCGCGATCGACGAGCACACGGTGCTCTTCATGCGCGGCGCCGGCCCGATCGGTTATCCCGGTGCGGCCGAGGTCGTGAACATGCGCGCGCCGGACTACCTCATCAAGCGCGGCGTCCACTCGCTCCCCTGCATCGGCGACGGCCGGCAGTCCGGCACATCGGGCAGCCCGTCGATCCTGAACGCCTCGCCGGAGGCGGCGGCCGGTGGCGGGTTGGCGCTGCTGAAGACCGGCGACCGCGTGCGCATCGACCTGCGCAAGGGCACGGCCGATATCCTGATCTCCGATGCGGAACTCGCCGGGCGTGCCGATGCGCTGAAGAAGAACGGCGGCTACCGCTATCCGGATCATCAGACGCCGTGGCAGGAGATCCAGCGCGGCATGGTCGGCCAGATGGAGACCGGCGCTGTGCTGGAGCCGGCCGTCGCCTATCAGCGCATCGCCCAGTCGAAAGGCATCCCGCGCGACAACCACTGAGCCGGAGGCGGCGACAGTCGCCGCAGCTCGTGGTTTTGGGGAGGAGAGAACTGCTGAAGCGCTGGACGGAAGGTACCAACGGTTCGGGCGCGGGAGACGACCCGCCGGCCGGCCTGGTCAGCTCGCGGCCGCGGCCGAGCCTGCGGGGCGTCGCCGGCATGCCGGCGCGCGAGCGGGCGTATCATGAGCTGCGCTACCGCATCCTCGAGGGCCGTCTGCCGCCCGGCACCACGCTTCTCGAGGCCGAGGTCGCAAGCCTGCTCTCGATGAGCCGCACGCCGATCCGCGAGGCGCTGATCAAGCTGGAGGAGGAGCGGCTCGTCACGGTCCGGCCGCGCCACGGCTTCACCGTGCAGCGCCAGTCCCTCGCCGATCTCGCCGACATCTACGAGGTGTTCTCGACGCTCGAGATCCGCGCCGCGCGCCTTGCCGCCACGCGCGACGTCGGCGTCGACCGCCTCGACCGCCTGGAGGGCCTGATCGGCCAGATGGAGCGCATGACGGCAAAGGGCGACATCGAGCGCTGGTCGCATCTCGACGACGTGTTCCATTCCGACATCGTCGAGATGAGCGGCAACATGCGGCTCCAGGCGACGCTCCGGATCTTCTGGGGCGAGCAGTACCGGGCCCGCATGTCCATCGTCCGGCTGCGGCCGTCACCGGAGGAATCCGATCGCGAGCATCGCGGCATCCTGGCGGCGATCCGCGAGCACGATGCCGATCGCGCCGAGGCGCTTCACCGCCGCCACCGCGAGCGCGCCGACGCGCAGGCGCTGAGGCTGCTCAGCACCGCCGTCTTCACCCGCAGGGATCACGTCTAGCCCGCTACAGGGAACCCTGTCGCCCGGGAGGAGGAACTCGAAATCATGAACAAGATCGATCTAAATGGCCGCTCCGCGATCATCACGGGCGGCGCGCGCGGCATCGGCCTGGCGATCGCCGAGCGGATCGTGGCGAGCGGCGGCTCGGTCGTGCTCTGGGACGTCGATGAGGAGGCGCTGCGGAGCGCCGTCCACGCGCTCGGCCCCTCGGCCCGCTCCCGCGTCGTCGAACTGACCGACGAGGCGGACGTCGGCGCGGCGGCAACCGAAGCCTTCACCGATGGCAAGATCGACATCCTCGTCAACAATGCCGGGATCACCGGCGGCAACGGGCGCACCTGGGACCTCGCGCCCGACATCTGGCGCCGCACGATCGACGTCAACCTCGGGGGCCCTTATCTGACGAGCCGGGCGCTCGTGCCGCACATGCTCGACAACGGCTACGGCCGGATCGTCAACGTCGCCTCGATCGCCGGCAAGGAAGGCAATCCGAACGCCTCGCACTATTCCGCCTCCAAGGCCGGCCTGATCGCCCTGACGAAATCGCTCGGCAAGGAGCTTGCCGGCACCGGCGTCCTCGTCAACTGCGTCACCCCCGCCGCCGCCCGCACCGCGATCTTCGACCAGATGAGCCAGGAACATCTCGACTACATGCTCTCGAAGATCCCGCTCGGCCGCTTCGTCGAGCCGCGGGAGATCGCGGCGATGATCGTCTGGCTCGCGTCCGAGGACTGCTCGTTCTCGACCGGCGCCGTCTTCGACATCTCCGGCGGCCGCGCCGTCTACTGAAACTCGAGCCTCACGGCTTCCAAGGAAGGAACCGACCATGACCATCCGCAACGTCGCCGTGCTCGGCACGGGCATCATGGGCGCGCCGATGGCGCGCAACATTGCCCGCGCCGGCTTTTCCGTCACCGTCTGGAACAGGACGCGCGCCAAGGCCGAGGCGCTCGCCGACGTCGCGGCGGTCGCCGGCACGGTGCGCGAAGCTGTCGCCGAGGCGGACGCGGTCATCACCATGGTCGACGATTCGAAGGCGGTGACGGAGCTTTATTTCGGTGAGGCGCGCTGCGTCGAAGCCTGCCGGCCGGGAGCGCTGCTGATCGACATGTCGTCGATCCAGCCGAGTGTGGCGCGCGATCACGCCCGGACGATCGAGCAGGGCGGCCGCCGCCATCTCGATGCCCCGGTCTCCGGCGGAGAGAAAGGGGCGACCGAGGCGACGCTGTCGATCATGGCGGGCGGCAATGCGGAGGACTTTGCCGAAGCGGAGCCGCTGCTGAAGGCGATGGGCCGGCCGACCCATGTCGGGGTCCACGGCGCCGGCCAGACGGCGAAGCTTGCCAATCAGGCGATCGTCGCCGTCACCATCGGCGCCGTCGCCGAGGGGCTGCTGCTCGCGCAGGCCGGCGGCTGCGATCCGGCAGCCGTGCGCAGCGCCCTCACGGGCGGCTATGCGACGTCGCGCATCCTCGAACTGCACGGCGAGCGGATGATCGAGCGAAACTGGATGCCCGGCGGCCCGCTCCACCTGCAGCTCAAGGATCTGGAGAACGCGCTCGAGGTGGCGCGCAAGGCCGGGCTCAAGCTGCCGCTGACGGAACAGACGCGCGACGCCTTCCATAGGCTCGCCCACGAGATGAAGAAGCCGCGCAACGACCATTCCGCCTACCTGCTGTGGCTCGAGGCGATGAATCCGGGCCAGCGCCTGGGTTCGGCACCAGACCGCGAGCCGGTGCTTTGAAGTCTCGGCTCATGTGATCGAAGGTGATCCTGTGGAAAAGTGCAAATCCCGGAGACGACCGATGGAATAGGATCGTCTAGTCTCCGTCTTTCGTCTTTACCGTCCAAGGATCAGAACAGTGGCCCGCTGCGTTTCTACGAATCGCGGTGACGAGAAATCGTGTCGTGAATGCGGAGAATCGAGAATTGGCCACAAAACTATCAAAAAAGGGATCGGCAGGCTTGCGCTTGTGCTTTTTGGCCGACACTATGCCGGGCAACAAGAAGACCACGGGATGAGGAACACCGCATGGCATCAGTGACGATCCGCGATGTGCGCAAGGCTTTCGGAGCCGTCGAGGTGCTGCACGGCGTCTCGGTCTCGATCGAGGACGGCGAGTTCGTCATCCTCGTCGGCCCGTCCGGCTGCGGGAAGTCGACGCTGCTCCGGATGGTCGCCGGCCTGGAGCACATCACCGGCGGCGAGATCGCCATCAATGACCTCGTCGTCAATGACGTTCCCCCGAAGGAACGCGACATCGCCATGGTCTTCCAGAACTACGCGCTCTATCCGCACATGACGGTCGCCCAGAACATGGGTTTCTCGCTGATGCTGCAGAAGGCGCCGAAGACGGCAATCGACGAGCGCGTCCGCAAGGCGGCCGGCATCCTCGATCTCGAACGCTATCTCGATCGCTATCCGCGCCAGCTCTCCGGCGGCCAGCGCCAGCGCGTCGCCATGGGCCGGGCCATCGTGCGCAATCCGCAGGTCTTCCTGTTCGACGAGCCGCTGTCGAACCTCGACGCCAAGCTGCGCGTCGCCATGCGCGCCGAGATCAAGGAACTGCACCAGCGGCTGTCGACGACGACGGTCTACGTCACCCACGACCAGGTCGAGGCGATGACGATGGCCGACAAGATCGTCGTCATGCACGACGGCAAGGTCGAGCAGATCGGCGCGCCGCTCGACCTCTACGACAACCCGGCGAACCTCTTCGTCGCGAGCTTCATCGGCTCGCCGGCGATGAACCTGATCGAGGGGCGGCTGAACGCCAACGGCAGCCTCGCCTTCGAGACGCGGGGCGGCGAGAAGCTGCCGCTCGCCGATGCGCCGGCGGCAAGCGACGGCCGCCCGGTCGTCTACGGCATCCGGCCGGAGCATCTCCACCTCGACGACGCCGGCTTCCCGGCCGAGGTGGTGGTCGTCGAGCCGATGGGCTCCGAAACCCACGTGATCGCCCGGCTGAAGGGCGGCGGCGAGGTCGTCGCGGCCCTGAGGGACCGGCGCGCCTTCAAGGCCGGCGAGACGCTCAGGCTCGCGCCGGTGCCCGACCTCGTCCACCTGTTCGATCGGGAAAGCGAGCAGCGTATCTGAGAAACCGCCGGCCGCGCACGGAAGGAGCGGCCGTCGTCATCCGCAGTCTGTCAAAAGGGAGGAATGTCCATGAAAATCACGAGACGCGGTCTCATCCAGACGACCGCCGGGCTTGCTATCGGTGCCGCGGGCGCCGGCCTTGCCGGCGGCGTGTCGCCGGCCTTTGCCGCCGACGAGATGAAGATCGAGCCGGAAGAGGGCGCGTCGCTGCGCGTCACCCGCTGGTCGCCCTTCGTCGATGGCGACGAGAAGCAGTGGGAAGAGAACACCAAGCAGTTCACCAAGGACACCGGCATCGACGTCCGCATCGACAAGGAGAGCTGGGAGGACATCCGTCCGAAGGCCGCCGTCGCGGCGAATGTCGGCTCGGGCCCGGACATCATGTGGGTCTGGTTCGACGACCCGCAGCAGTATCCGGACAAGCTGCTCGACGTCACCGATCTCGCCAACTACCTCGGCAACAAGTACGGCGGCTGGTATGACGGCCCGAAGGCCTATGCGACCAACGACGGCAAGTTCGTCGGCCTGCCGCTCGCCACGATCGGCAACGCCATCGTCTACCGCAAGAGCATCGTGGAGAAGGCCGGCTTCAGCGAATTCCCGAAGGATACCGATGGTTTCCTGAAGCTCTGCCAGGCGTTGAAG
Organism: Pararhizobium sp.; assembly: GCA_051960215.1. Lineage (GTDB taxonomy): Bacteria > Pseudomonadota > Alphaproteobacteria > Rhizobiales > Rhizobiaceae > Pararhizobium_B. The sequence continues at coordinate 9,596 of JBQCEN010000136.1, read as the reverse complement.
GCCAAGGGTCTCGCGCCCGCCGGCTTCACCCATGGCCACGGCGTCGGCGACGGCAACAACTACGCGCACTGGCTGCTCTGGAGCCATGGCGGCAAGACGGTCGACGAGAAGGGCAATGTCACTCTCGACAGCCCCGAGACGATCGACGCCATCAAGTATGCGATGGAGCTCTACAAGACCTTCATCCCCGGCACGGAAAGCTGGCTCGACGTCAACAACAACCGCGCTTTCCTCGCCGGCAAGGTCTCGGTCATCGCCAACGGCGTCTCTGCCTACTACGCGGCGAAGAACGATCCGAAGCTCGCCGACATCGCCAAGGACATCGGCTCGACCAACCTGCCGGTTGGGAAGAGCGGCAAGGACGTCGAGCTGCACCAGGTTACGACCGCCGTCATCTTCAAGTACACCAAGTACCCGAAGGCGGCGATGCGCTACCTGCAGTACATGTTCGAGAAGCCGCAGATGGATAAGTGGATCCAGGCGTCGAGCGCCTATTGCTGCCAGACGCTGAAGGCCTATGCGGACAACCCGATCTGGACGGCCGACCCGGTCTTCGCGCCCTACGCCAAGGCCTCGGCGACGCTGCGGACCAACGGCTATGCCGGCCCGCTCGGCCCTGCGTCGGCCGCCGTCATGGCCGACTACGTCCTCGTCGACATGTTCGCCGAAGCCGTCACCGGTCAGCGTTCGCCGGAAGACGCCGCCAAGCGCGCCGCCGACCGGGCGAAGCGCTACTACCGCACCTGACGCGGCTCGATAGGCGGTGCCCAGAGCGCCGCCTCAAGCGAGATAGACGGCCCGCCCTTGCCCGGCGGGCCGTCGCCACCCGTAATGAGACGAAGCCGACGCGTTCTGCGACGCCGGCTGCCGTCGCCAGCAGGACGACACGATGACCGCCACTGCAGAGATTGCCCTGAGGCGCGCTCCGCCGCGCAGCCGCCTGTCGCGTTTGATGGAAAACAGGAACGTGCTCGGCCTGATCTTCCTGCTTCCGGCCGCAGCCTTCCTGCTCATCTTCCTGACCTATCCGCTCGGCCTCGGCGTCTGGCTCGGCTTCACCGATACGTCGATCGGCCGTCCCGGCGTCTTCATCGGGCTCGAGAACTACCGCTATCTCTGGGACGATCCGGTCTTCTGGCTCTCCGTCGTCAATACGATCCTTTATACGGCCGTCGCCTCGGTCGCGAAATTCGCCCTCGGGCTCTGGCTGGCGCTGATCCTCAACGAGAGGCTGCCGTTCAAGGCCTTCTTCCGCGCCGTCATCCTGCTTCCCTGGGTCGTGCCGACCGTGCTCTCGGCGATCGCCTTCTGGTGGATCTACGACGCGCAGTTCTCGATCATTTCCTACGTCCTGATGAAGATCGGCCTCATCTCGGCGCCGATCAACTTCCTCGGCGATCCGACGCTGGCGCGCGCCTCCGTCATCGCCGCCAACGTCTGGCGCGGCATCCCCTTCGTGGCGATCACGCTGCTCGCCGGCCTGCAGACGATCTCGCCGTCGCTCTACGAGGCGGCGACGCTCGACGGCGCCGGCTCCTGGCAGCGCTTCCGCCACGTGACCCTGCCGATGCTGACGCCGATCATCGCTGTCGTCATGACCTTCTCGGTGCTCTTCACCTTCACCGACTTCCAGCTCATCTACGTTCTGACGCGCGGCGGCCCGGTCAACGCGACGCATCTGATGGCGACGCTCTCCTTCCAGCGGGCAATCCCCGGCGGCCACCTCGGCGAAGGCGCGGCGATCGCGGTGGCGATGATCCCGTTCCTGCTCGCCGCGATCCTGTTCAGTTATTTCGGCATGCAGCGGCGACGCTGGCAGCAGGGAGGGCGCGACTGATGGCCGAGGCTTCGACGACGACGAGCGCCCCCGCGCTCCATGGCGATGAAGGCGGCATGGCCTATCTGGCAAGCCTGCCGAGACGCCTGGTTACCGTCTACCTGCCGCTCGCGGTCTTCATGATCGTGCTGCTCTTCCCGGTCTACGGGATGGCGATCACCTCCCACAAGCCGAACGCCCAGATGACGGACTACAAGCACTACAGCCCGTTCTGGGTGGTGCATCCGACGCTGGAGCACATCAAGTACCTGCTCTTCCAGACGGACTATCCGGCCTGGCTCTGGAACACGATGGTGATCACCATCGCCGCGACGATCATCTCGGTCGCGGTGTCGGTGCTCGCCGCCTACGCGATCGAGCGGATGCGCTTCTCCGGCTCGCGCACGGTCGGCCTCTCGATCTTCCTCGCCTATCTCGTGCCGCCGTCGATCCTGTTCATCCCGCTGGCGCTGATGGTCTTCAAGCTCGGCCTCTACGACAGCAAGTGGGCGCTGATCCTCACCTATCCGACCTTCCTCATCCCGTTCTGCACCTGGCTGCTGATGGGCTATTTCCGCTCGATTCCCTTCGAGCTCGAGGAATGCGCGCTGATGGACGGGGCGACCCGCTGGCAGATCCTCGTCAAGATCATCCTGCCGCTCTCGGTGCCGGGGTTGATCTCGGCCGGCATCTTCGCCTTCACGCTCTCCTGGAACGAGTTCATCTACGCGCTGACCTTCATCCAGTCGTCGGAAAACAAGACGGTGCCGGTCGGCGTGCTGACCGAGCTCGTGCGCTCGGACGTCTACGAATGGGGCTCGCTGATGGCCGGTGCGCTCTTCGGCTCGCTGCCGGTCGTCATCCTCTACTCGTTCTTCGTCGACTACTACGTCTCGTCGATGACGGGGGCCGTGAAGGAGTAGCGGCGCGCGTTTTCAGCCGTCCTGCGCCGCCTCGGCGTCGAAGGACGGCTCGCAGATATCGGAAAGGTCGGCTTCGAGGACGAAAATCGCCCCCGCGGTCCGGAAGTCGAGCTTGGCCGTTCCGCCGAAGTCGGCGGCGAGCATCTGCTCGATCAAGCGCGTGCCGAAGCCGCGGTGCGACGGCGCGACGACGGGAGGACCGTCGATCTCCCGCCATTCGAGCCGCAGCCGGGTGTCGCCGTCGTCGAGCCACCAGTTCAGCGTCACGAAGCCCTTCGTCACCGAGAGCGCGCCATATTTGACGGCATTCGTCCCGAGCTCGTGCAGGGCGAGCGAGAGCGCCGTCGCTGCCCGCGGCATCAGCCGGATGTCCGGGCCGCCGGCGCGGATGCGGCCATCGCCTTCGGAGCGGAAGGGCCGGAGCGCAGCCGCGACGATGTCGGTAAAGCCGGCATGCGTCCATCCCTCCCGCGTCAGGACGTCGTGCGTGGCGGCGAGCGCCTGCATGCGGGCTGCGATGACCTTCTGCGCCTCGTCGATCGAATCGGCGTTCCGGAGCGTCTGCGAAAAGATCGCCTGCACCTTGGCGAGCGTGTTCTTGACGCGATGGTCCATCTCGCGCGTCAGCATGTCGCGATGCTCTTCCGCGCTCTTGCGGTCGGTGATGTCGAGCGTCACGCCGGCAAGCCGCAGCGGCCGGCCTTGGAGATCGAAGCTCGTCCGCCCGCGAATCTGAATCCAGCGGACGCTGCCCGCCGGCGTGGCGATACGACACTCGACGTCGAGGTCGACGCGGCTGTCGATCGACGCCTGGACGGCTTCCTGCCAGCGCATCCTGTCGCGGAGGAGGATCGCGCCCTTGAAGTCGTCATAGCCGAAGGCTTCGGTTTTCGAACGGCCGAAGCTCTCCTTGCAGATACCGGAGGCGAACAGGCGCCCGCTTTCGATGTCGAAGGTCCAGGCGCCGAGGCGTCCCGCCTCCAGCACGAAGCGCAGCCGTTCCTCGCTGGCGGCGATCTCGTGCGTGCGCCGCTCGACCTCGGCCTCCAGCGCGCCACGGTCGACCTCGAGGCGCGTCACCCGTTCGCGCTCGTGCGTGACGTCGTACTGCGAGGCGAAGAAGTAGATGAGGTCGTCGCCGTCGAAGACCGGCGAGATCAGCACGCGGTTGCAGAAGGTCGTGCCGTTCTTGCGGTAGTTCAGGATTTCGATCTCGATCGGCACCCGCCGGGCGACGGCATCGCGGATCTTGTCGACAGCGGCGGGATCGGTATCCGGCCCTTGCAGGAAGCGGCAGTTGCGCCCGAGGGTTTCCTCGCGGGCATAGCCGGTGAGCCGTGCGAAGGCGTCGTTGGCGAAGACGATCGGATTGTCCGGCTGACGCGGATCGGTGATCAGCATCGGCATGCGCGTCGCGCGCACCGCCGCGGCGAAGGGATCGGCACTGTCGTGCCCGCGCCGGATTTCGCGCTCGATGCGCTTTTCTTCGTTCTTGTCGGTCACGGAAGGCGGCTCCACTCCGCTCGCGGAGCGGACACATCGAGGGCTGCCCCACTGCAGCTCGTCATAGCGTTAGAGCACCGGAGGCACGCAGACAATCACAAGCCACCCCCGAGACGGTCATTCGGCCGGTTGATCGGCCCGCTCTGGCTCTGAGCGCGAGAGGGCGAGGGCTATCCCAGGCGGATGCGCCAGCGTCTGGAAGACGACGCAGTAGCGTTCCGTCAGCTTCGTGAGGGTCGCAATCCGCTCCTCCGTCTCGTCCGTATCGAGCTCGAACCGGACGCGGATGTCCGTGAAGCCGACCGGCGCCTCCTTGGCGACGCCGAGCGTGCCGCGGAAGTCGAGGTCGCCTTCGACATGGACGGTGCCGCCGTCAAGCTTGAAGTCGAGCGCCGTCGCGACCGCCTTCAGGGTGACGCCGGCGCAGGCGGCGAGCGCTTCGAGCAGCATGTCGCCCGAACAGGCCTGCAGGCCGCTGCCGCCCGTCGCCGGATGCAGCCCCGCCTCGACGAGCGCACGGCCGGTGTCGACCTTGCAGGCGATGCCGTCTGCGGAGAGGTCGCCTTCGGCACGCAACGTGATCCGCGCCTCCGCCGGGCTCTGCCTGTAGCGTTCCTTGAGAGGAGCTTGCAATGTCTTCAGGGTTTCGGTGTCCATGGGCTCTCCTTTCGCGACGATGGTAGCCGGACTTGCCGCGCTTTCAAGCTGCGGTTGCCCGGCGCGGCGTTGCCGCCGCGTTGAAAGTCAGTCCCGATCTACGGCTGGTCCTGGTAGATGTTGGCGGCGTCGCGCTTCAGGTCGTGGCGGCTGTCCGGCCTCAGATAGAGCATGTGGCCGCCCGGATAGACGTGCATCTCGATCGGCCGGGCGCCGGCAAGCGGCGGAAGCTGGTTGATGAGGTAGCGAGCGGCGCCGAATGGCGTGACGAGGTCGGTATAGCCCTGCGCGATGAGCACCCGGAGGTCGGGATTGAGCGCGCGCGCCTCCTGGAGGTCGTCCATGGCGCCGGCATAGCCCTGCTGGCGCCCCGACGTGCCGTAGTCCCAGTGCCCGGCCGCCTCCTGGTTGAGCAGGCGATAGCTGACCGGCGTCTTGTAGTTCAGCGTATTCCGGACATAGTCGACGAAGGCGGAGGTGACGACCGGCACGCTGCGGTCGAGCACCGGATCCGGCGTCTCCAGCCGGTCGGACTGGGGCGCGATGTCCGCGACGTCGATGGTGCCGTCGTAAAGGCTGAGCCGGCGCCGGTCGGCCCGGTCGTATTCTTTTGCGAAGACGTTGACGGGGATGCGCGCGAAATGCCGCTGGACGAGCGGCAGCGGCAGGCCGGTGTAGCGGGAGACGGTCTGGCTTGCCGTCTTGCCGCCGGAGGCGAGCCCGCCGGTGATCGCCGTCAGGTAGTCTGTCGTCGCGTAACGCTGGACTTCCGCCAGCTGCCTCTTGAAATCGTCGCCCGTCACGCCGCGTCGCGCAAGGTTCACCGCGGCGAGGGAAGGAAGCGTCAGCGCCCAGTGCAGCGGCGCGAACTCGTCCGGATAGATCAGCGAGAACTCGAGCGCCGGCGAGATCATGACGATGCCGGAGGGGCTGATGCCGACGTCCTCCTGCAGCGTCTTTGCAAGAAGCGCGGCGCGGAAGCCGCCGTAGCTCTCGCCGACGAGAGTGATCGGCGACCCCATTCGCCCGTGATCCTGCAGGTAGAGCCGGATGAAGGCGCCGACGGAGGTGGCGTCGGACTGGACGCTCCAGAAATCCTCGTCCTTCTTGCCACCGGCTGCGCGACTGTAGCCGGTGCCGACCGGGTCGACGAAGACGAGGTCCGTCATGTCGAGCCAGGTGTCCGGGTTGTCCTTCAGCGTCTGCGGCGGCGGCAGGAAGCCGCCGTTGTCGCCCGTCGCCAGGATGCGCGGGCCGATGCCGCCGAGTTGCAGATAGGCCGACGCGGCGCCCGGGCCGCCATTGAAGACGAAGGTGATCGGCCGTGGCTTGGCGTCCGCCGGCGCCTTCAGCGTATCGGAGACGAAAAACATCTTGGCGATCGGCGCCCCGTCGCCGCCGAGGAGATCGAGCGTGCCCGCCTCGGTGGTGTAGGAGAGCGTCCGGCCGGCAAGCGTGATCGTGTGGGAGGTGGTGGCGACGGGCGGCAGCAGCGCCGTGACGCCGGCTGCTGACCCGCCCGGATGCGGACGATCCTCCGCTGCGGCGCCGGAGACGACGAGGAGCGCGAGGAGGATGGAAAGACTGGCGCGCAGGCTGAGACCGATCATGACTTCTCCTCTGGCAGCGGACGTGGCGTTAACGCCGGACCATGCCCCGGACGTTCCGCGACCGTCGTCACAGGCCCGTGACCGGCCGCGCTTCTTCCCGAAGATGCGTTCCGAGCGCCGCGCCCGCAAGGAGCAGGCAGAAGCCGAGCGCGAGCGGCGAGAAGAAGGCTTCCTCCTGCAGCACGGCGTTCGCGGAGATCGTCACGACGCCGACGAAGGCGAAGAGGAAGTCCGACTTGCCCGTCGTAAGCAGGAGCCGCCGGGCCGTCACCGCGATCGCCGCGAGGAAGCCGAAGAAGACGAAGGCGCCGATGCCCATCTGGTAGAGCATGACGCCGACGGAGCTTTCCACCGGTACCGAGGTCGAGTCCGTCGCCTGCGCATGCTCCCAATTGACGTGCATGCTGGTGCTCGAGAGGTTGCCGCCGAGCCCGAGCCCGTGGCCGAACGGGTTGCCGAGGAAGCCGTGCAGGCCGGCGATCAGCCCGAGGACGTGGTAGTCGCCATGCGTCGAGCCGTAGGCAATGGCAGCGCCCACCCAGAGCCCCGAGAGGGCAATGACGGAGGTCAGCGTCAGCGCCGGGCCGAGCGGCCGGTAGACGAGGCGGACGAAAAGCGCGAGCAGGAGCAGGAAGGTCGCGCCTTTCGAGCCGATGACGATGAGCAGCGGCAGCGCCGCGAGCGGCAGCAGGCGCTGGCCCTTGAAGAGCAGCCAGGCAGCCATGATGCTGAGCGTATAGGCATAGCTGATCGGGTGGAAGTTCGGGCCGCCGATGCGAAAGACCGTCGGCATGATGTCGTTGAAGAGCGGCGTGTTGAAGAAGGTCGTCGTCATCACGTCGGAGAGGCCGCGGAGCACGAAGCCCGTCTCGTGCAGCGCCTGCTCCCAGACGCCGGTCTCGATCTGCCGGCGGATGTCGCGCTCGATATAGAGGTCGCCATGGAACAGGCTGAGGAAGTCCATCGTGAAGATGAGCTCGCAATAGCCGTAGATGATGGCGCCGGCGCCGAGCCAGAAGATGCCTTTCCGGAGGTCGATCCGGTAGAGGCTCGCCGCCACGAGCGCGATGTGGAAGCAGGCAAGCGGCGTGATCGTGTTGCGGAAGTAGACCACGGCGTCCTTCGGCACGCCGCGCACGACGCCAAGCATGAAATAGACGCAGATGATGCCCATCAGCACGATGCTCCAGAGGAGCCATGGCCTCAGCCCCGTCACCGCCCGCAGCCGGTACTGGAACGAGGCGGCGAGGAAGGCGCCATAGGCCGTCATCAGGAGGACGAAGTTCGCGCCCCGCATGGCGTCGAAGGCGTTGTTGTCGCCGACGAACGGCGTGAACCACGCGACGACCATGTTCTGGTAGATGAAGGCGGTGAGCAGCACGATGGGCATCGCCGCCGGCAGCGCCAGAGCCGCGAGCAGCGTCAGCGCGAAAGTCGCCGCGACGCCGAAGACGGTCGAGACGGCGAAGGCCGAGACGGTCGTGACGACGAGGAACATCCCCGCCGCGACATTCAGCGCGGCCTCGGCGCTCGACGGCGCGATGCGGGCCGGAGCGCCGCCGTCAAGTACGCCGCCGCTCGCCGTCATGGCGCCGAGCCCGGAAGGAGGGCGGCGATCAGCGTCTGGTCGAAGCCGTCGGTGCTCCGGCGGTCGCGGATGAAGCCGAAGCCGTGGTCAAGCTCCCAGTAGGTCCAGCCGATGCCGTTCGCTTCGGCGGCGCTGCGGACCGCGCGCGTCCAGGCGCTGCGGCTCGCGGGGTCGGTGCAGAAGCCGAGCGCGCCGAACTCGTTGAGGATGACCGGCTGGCCGTTCGCCTTGGCCCAGTGCCCGGCATCGGCGAAATCGGCGGCGATCCGCGCGGCCGTCCAGGGCGAGGAGAATTCGTTTCGAAGGAACGCCGCGTCGTCCTGGTCGCCCTGGCTCCGGAACCTGTCGAGCAGTTCCGATACGGCGGGTGTCGAAAGGTCCGCGGGAAAGGGCAGGGAGCGGATGCGCGACAGCGGCGACGACGCGTCCCAGTTCTCGCATTGATGGGTGAAGCCCATCGGCGTGTAGTAGTGGACCGCCGCGATGGCGTTGCCGTCGTCGAGCGGCGGCGTGCCGGCGAGCTCCCAGATGCCCTGGTAGCGCGCCGGGCCCCAGATCAGGCCGTGATGCGGGCAGGCGGCGCGGATCGTTGCGGCGAGCCGCGCCCGCAGGGCGAGCCAGACGGGCCTTTCGAGCGGCGGCTCGTTGAGGAGCTCGGCAAAGACCGTATCGGCGGGCAGCGCCGCGACGACGGCCGCAAGACGCCGCCAGGCTTCGTTCACCGTATCGCCGGCAAGCTTCGGATCGTGCCGCAGCGCTTCGAGCACCGCGTCACCCGGGTGCATGTCGAGCGTGACGGAGAAGCCGTGGCGGTCGAGGCGGCGCACGGCGGATTCGATCGCGTCGAGCAGCCGGCGGCCGTCGAGGCCGTTCGACCGCGCGATCAGCCCCGGCTCGACCGGAAGCCGCACGGCGCGGAAGCCGAGCCGATGGAGCCGGTCGAGGACCGTCGTCGTCGGTGCGGTTCCGTCGAGCCGGTCGACCCAGCCCGGAAGGTTGAAGCCGTGCGACGGCGGCTGCGGCCTTGCCGGCGCGGCGCCTGCCGCGCGGCTTGCCGATGCGGCCGCCGCGGCAAGGCCGAGCTTCAACGTATCGCGCCGTGTCAGTCGCCTCACGGAGTCCGTCCCTTCTGCGGCGTCGACCATCCTGGATTCGTCGCGTTTCCGGACGGAAGAACGGCTTTTCACTTTCCTGAAGCGTTCTAGCTGCGCACGGCGCGCGTCGCGCTCCAGCTCCCCGACTTGTCCTCGACGAGCTTCGGTCCCGGTCGCTGCTGCGGCTCGCCCGGATCGGCGCTGACGACGATGGTCGCCGTCTGGCCGCAGCGGGCGGCGGCGAGACGTTCGGCCACCTCCTCCGCAGCGCCCGCCTCCTCCTCCTCCGGGCTCACCGCGCTGATCGGGCGGGCGGCGCGGGCGCCGACCGCCGCGTCGTAGCCCTCGTCGTCCATCGGCCGGCCGGCTATGATCATGAAGTCGAAGGCGTCGCGCGTCTCGCCG
>JBQCEN010000135.1:0-7301 GCA_051960215.1 Pararhizobium sp. | reverse complement strand
GAAAAGACCGGCCCTTGGAATACATCCTCACCCGCGCCGCGCTGCTCCCCTACCCGAAGATCGATCCCGTCATCTTCTCGATCGGGCCGCTTTCGATCCACTGGTACGGCGTCGCCTATGTCGTCGGCATCCTCATCGGCTGGCTCTATGCCCGCTCGCTCGTCTCGGATGACCGGCTCTGGGCGCGCGGCCAGCGGCGGATGACATGCGAGCATCTCGACGACTTCCTGCTCTGGGCGGCGATCGGCATCGTCCTCGGCGGGCGCATCGGCTACGTGCTTTTCTACGACCTCGACCGCGTCATCCAGGACCCGATCCGGGCGATCCAGATCTGGAACGGCGGCATGTCCTTCCATGGCGGCCTGATCGGCACGACGATCGCGATCGTGCTCTTCTCGCGCACGCGCGGCATCAGCCTCTGGCAGCTCTGCGACGTCATCTCCGCCTGCGTGCCGATCGGCCTGTTCTTCGGCCGCATCGCGAACTTCGTCAACGACGAGCTTTGGGGGCGCGTGACCGACGTGCCTTGGGCGATGATCTTCCCGACGGGCGGGCCGCTGCCGCGCCATCCGAGCCAGCTCTACGAGGCGGGCCTCGAGGGCCTCCTGCTCTTCGTCGTCCTCTTTCTGCTCACCCACCGCTTCGGCTCGCTGAAGAAGCCGCGATTCACGATGGGCGCCTTCGTCGCCGGCTATGCCTGCTGCCGGATCTTCGCCGAGTTCTTCCGCGAGCCGGACGTGCAGCTCGGCTATCTCTACGGCGGCTGGCTGACGATGGGCATGCTGCTTTCGCTGCCGCTGCTGGCGATCGGCATCTGGGCGTTGGCGCGCGCCCGGCCGGCACGACCCGTGCTGCGCAGCGTGACCGACGGGACGCGATGACGGGCGCCCTTCGCGACAGGATCAAGGCCTTGATCGACGCGACCGGGCCGATACCCGTCAGCCAATACTTCGCGATGTGCCTCGCCGACCCCGAACACGGCTACTACCGCACCCACGAGCCCTTCGGACGCTCCGGAGACTTCGTCACGGCGCCCGAGATCAGCCAGCTCTTCGGCGAGATGATCGGCATCTTCCTCGTCGGCGCCTGGCACGCGCACGGCAGTCCGCGGTCGCCGCGCCTCGTCGAGCTCGGGCCCGGCCGCGGTACCATGATGGCCGACATCCTGCGCGTCGTCGAAAAGCTCGCCCCGGACCTCTACGGCACCGCGAGCGTCCACCTCGTCGAGACGAGCGAGCAGCTCCGCGCGGTCCAGGAGCGGACGCTTGCAGGCTATGCGGGAACGGTTCGCTGGCATACGGCGTGGGAAGATGTGCCGGACGGCTTCACGCTGGTGGTCGCCAATGAGTTCTTCGACGCGATCCCCATTCGCCAGTTCGTCAGGACGAAGGATGGCTTCCGCGAGCGCGCCGTCGGCCTCGACGCGGGCGGCGATCTCTGCTTCACGGTCGGCGCGGCGACGCTCGAACCCGACGGGTGGCCCGAACGGGAGGATCCCCTTCCCGAGGGCACGATCATCGAGATCGCGCCGGCCCGCGAGGCGATCATGGAAGGGCTCGCGGGACGTCTTGCCGGCACGGGCGGCGTCGCCCTCGTCATCGATTACGGTCACCTCGTCCCCGGCCCCGGCGATACGCTGCAGGCGCTGAAGGAGCACGTCTACGACCCGCCGCTCGCCCATCCCGGCGAGGCGGACCTGACCAGCCATGTCGATTTCGCCGCGCTCGGCGATGCGGCGGCCCGCGGCGGCGCCCATGTCGTCGGAACGGCCTGCCAGGGCGATTTCCTCCTCGGGCTCGGCCTTCTCGAGCGGGCCGGGCGTCTCGGTTCGGGCAAGGGTCTGGCGGTGCAGGACGCGATCCGGCAGGCGGTCGAGCGGCTGGCCGCACCGGGCGTCGGCCATATGGGCGAGCTCTTCAAGGTGCTCGCCGTCGCGCATGCGCCGATCATGCTGACGCCGTTCCGGCCGCGCGATTGACAGCCCCGCAGTCGCCGACCACCATCGCGCCGCAACCAGAGGAACGCCATCATGCTCCAGGCCACCGGTGCCCAACCGATCGAAAGCCCGCTGATCCGCCGTGCGAGCGAAGCCGCCGGCGTCCGGCACGGCTTCTTCACGCGCAGGGGCGGCGTCTCCCAAGGCATCTATGAAGGCCTGAACGTCGGCTTCGGCTCGAACGACCGGCGCGGCGACGTCGAGGAGAACCGCGCCCGCGTCGCCCGCTTCTTCGGCCTTGGCGCCGACCGGCTCGCGACGCTCCATCAGGTCCACTCGACCGAGGTCCTCGTCGTCGACGCCGGCTCCGCCGGCACGCGTCCGAAGGCCGATGCGCTGGTGACGGCGGAGCCGGGCATCATCCTCGGCGTGCTGACGGCCGACTGCGGCCCGATCCTCTTCGCCGACCCCGAGGCCCGCGTCGTCGGCGCGGCACATGCCGGCTGGCGCGGCGCCTTCGAGGGCATCGTCGAGACGACCGTCGCGGCAATGACCCGGCTCGGCGCGGAGCGCAGCCGCATCGTCGCCTGCCTCGGTCCCTCGATCAGCGGCCGCGCCTATGAGGTCGGGCCCGAATTCGTCGAGCGCTTCGTCGCGCGCGATCGGGCCTTCGCGCGCTACTTCGAGCCTTCGGAGAAGCCCGGCCACGCGATGTTCGATCTCCCCGCCTTCACGATGCAGCGCCTGCGCGATGCCGGCGTGGCGGCCGAGAACCTCGATCTTTGCACCTACGCCGACCCGGACTCCTTCTTCTCCTATCGCCGCACGACTCATCGGGGCGAGCCGGATTATGGCCGTCAGATCTCCGTCATCGCCCTCGTCTGATCAAAGCGTGCCCGGCCACTCAAGTCTGTGACTTCGACGCGCAGCGCGTTGACAGGCCCGCCGCGCAGGATCGATAAGCGCTGAACGACGGGAACAGCGGGAATCGGCATCGTGAGGCGAGGAGCAGCGTCAGTCGCGCTTTTCTTGATTCTCGCAGCCGCTTCGGCTTGCACCACCGCCGAAGATCATCCCGTCCCACCCGTCGGCTTCCAGTCCTCGGCGAGCGACGACACGATCGTCGAGATGCCGGACGTGCCGGACCCCGCGCCGGTTGCGGCGCAGCCGGACACCGCACCTGCCCCGCCGCAACCGGCAGCCACCGCCGCCGTCGCCAGGTCCACGGCGCCCCCGCCGGCCGGCGCGAATGCTCCTCCTGCCGTCGCCGATGCGGCGCCCGCCCCCAATCCTGCCGTCGCGAGCATCCGCTTCACGCCGGTCATCGGTGCGCCGGTGGAGGTCGTGCGTCCGCTTTCGGCCCAGCTCGCGGCTGCCACGCGCGCCCACGGGATCGCGATCCGGACCGCGACGGACACCAGCACCGACAACATCCTGCGCGGCTATTTTTCCGCCTTCAGCAACGGCAAGGAGACGACGGTCGTCTATGTCTGGGACGTTCTCGACAATGCCGGCAACCGCCTGGAGCGGATCCAGGGGCAGGAGACGGTCGAAGGCCGATCGAAGGGCGATCCCTGGACGGCGGTGCCGGCCGCGACGATGCAGGTGATCGCCGACAAGACGGTGGCGAGCTATGTCGCCTGGCGCGCTTCGCGCAGCGGCTGACGCAACACCTTCTTGAGGCTTTTGCCGATATGGCGGCGACCGTGGCCGCTCACCGCTTGCAATCGCGGTCAAGCCGGATAAAAGCGCGGCCAAGGCGTGAAGACAGGCGGGCACGATGAAAGTTTTTGCGGGCAACTCGAACCGGGCTCTCGCCGAGTCCATCTGCCGGTACCTCAATCTGCCTCTCGGCAAGGCCTCCGTCCGGCGCTTCGCCGACCAGGAAATCTTCGTCGAGATCCAGGAGAACGTCCGCGGCGAGGACGTCTTCGTCGTCCAGCCGACCTCCTATCCGGCGAACGACCATCTGATGGAACTCCTGATCATGATCGACGCCTTCCGCCGGGCTTCGGCGCGTCGGATCACGGCGGTCCTTCCCTATTTCGGCTATGCCCGCCAGGATCGGAAGGCCGGACCACGAACGCCGATCTCGGCGAAGCTCGTCGCCAATCTGATCACCGAGGCGGGCGCCGACCGCATCCTGACGCTCGACCTGCACGCCGGCCAGATCCAGGGCTTCTTCGACATCCCGACGGACAACCTCTATGCCGTCCCGATCCTCGCGCGCGACGTGAAGGAGCACTACGACATCTCCAACGTCATGGTCGTCTCGCCGGACGTCGGCGGCGTGGTGCGGGCCCGTTCCCTCGCCAAGCGCCTCGACGCCCCGCTCGCGATCGTCGACAAGCGGCGCGAGCGCCCGGGCGAATCGGAGGTGATGAACGTCATCGGCGATGTCGAGGGCCGTGACTGCCTGCTGATCGACGATATCGTCGATTCCGGCGGCACGCTCTGCAACGCCGCCGATGCGCTGCTGAGGAACGGCGCCACGAGCGTCACCGCCTATATCACCCACGGCGTGCTCTCCGGCGGCGCCGTCGCCCGCGTCACCTCGTCGAGGCTGACCGAGCTCGTCATCACCGATTCGATCCAGCCGTCGCCGGCCGTCCTCGGCGCGCGCAACATCCGCGTCATCACCACCGCCAACCTGATCGGCGAGGCGATCAACCGAACGGCCGCCGAAGAATCGGTCTCCAGCCTCTTCGACTGACGCCCGCTTTTGCCGGAAGCCGGTTGGCCGCCCGCAGAATCAGCGATTGCCGTCGGCATCGCTCTTGCCGTCCGCCCCGTAGGGCGGGGCGACGACGACAGCCGGAATCCCCTCCGTCTTCTCTTCTTCGGCCACGCGAACATGGACCGGCGGCGCGTTGCCCTTCTTGTCGCGGCCGAAAAGAATCGTCCTTTGCGGCACCGGCATATCGATGTCCCGCGCGTCGAAGACCTTCTTGAGGTAGGTGTTGTAGGCGCGGCCGATGGCCCATTGCTTGCCGGCGACGGTCTTGATGCGGCAGCGGACGATGATGGCACTGTCGGCGAATTGCGTGATGCCGTCCCAGGCCATGTCCCCGATGATCCCTACGCCGTGCTCAGGGTCCTTGCGCAGCATCTCGAAAGCCTCGAACATCGCGCCCCGGACCTCGTCGTAGTCCTCTCTGTATCCGACGCCCAGGCTGCAGACGGAGTAGGAGAACCCCTTCATGAAGTTCGACACGGCGTCCACCGACGAGAACGGAATGATGTGAAAGGTCCCGTCGAGATCGCGGATGCTGAGCGAGCGGATCGTCAGGCGCTCGGCTGTTCCCGTGACGCCACCCGCCGTCACGACGTCACCGACGTTGATCGCGTTCTCGAGCTGGATGAAGACGCCGGTGATGATGTCCTGCACCAGCTTCTGCGCGCCGAAGCCGATGGCAAGGCCGAAGACGCCGGCCGAGGCGATCAGCGGCGCGATGTTGATGCCGATCTCCGAGAGCACGAACATCAGCGTGATGACGACGATGGCGATCGTCACCGCATTGCGCAGAAGCGTCAGCAGCGTCCTCTCGCGCGACGTCGGCACGCTGCCGAAGTCCGGGTTCAGACGATAGTCGACCCAAGAGTCGAGCGCCAGCCAGACGGCGAAGTTGACGACGAGGATCGCGAAGACCGCGACGATGGCACCGGTCGCGCGCGCGCCGAACTGGGAATTCATCCACGACGACACGTTGAACAGCCCGATCACGTGCAGCGTGAATCCGATGAGCGCGAGCAGGACGAAGATGCGCACGAACGTCAGCATCCGGGGGATGAAGGCGTTGAGTCGCGCCTCGAGCAGCGGCAGCTTCTGCTTCAGGCTCTCCGGAAGGCGCACGCCCCGCCGGCTCGTCTTGGCGATCCAGCCGGTGATGCCGAGACCGATGATGAGCGCGATGATCACCTCGCCGGTGGCGCCGAGGATCGGCAGCAGGTTTTCCGCCGGCTCCGTGACGACGACGACGAAGATGAAGGCGAAGTAGACGAGGACCGCCCAGTACCAGTTACGGGCGAGGAAGAGCGCGAAGCGCGACGGCGCGCGCGTGTCCGTCGTCTCGCCGAGAAGCCAGGTGCGCACCGACTGGCGATTGCGGATGGTCAGCGAGAGCGCGATGACGAGCGCGATCAGCGCCAAAATGGCGGACGCCGCCTGCCCGGCGGCCGGCGAGACGCTCTGGTTGAGGATCGGCGCGACGAAGAGCTGGCCGTAACCGAGGATGGCCGCGATCCAGGCCATGCGGTTGTTGAGCAGCTGGGCGGCGCGGTCGGAGATGTTGATCAGCCGCAACTCGCCCGTCGCCGGCGAGAGCACGATGCGAAGCACGACGCGGAAGAGCTCGACCAGCACGAAGGCGTTCAGGTAGAGCGACTGCCTGAGGCCGATCGTCCCGAACTGCCCGAAGGCGGTCAGCGTGATCAGGTAGCCCGCCGTCCAGGCGAGCAGGACGACGGCGACGTCGATCAGGGCCGAGACGAGGATCAGGAAGATCTTCCGCAGGACGCCGTGGTCGTGCGCGTAGCGGCCCATCCGCTTGAACAGGCCGATCGACAGCCATCTGAGCACCAGGAAGATGGCATAGGTCGTGACGATCGCGAGCGCCACATCCCAGACCGCCTGGATGACGACATCCATCTGGTCCGGCCCGAGCGCGGAAAGCCGCGCCGGCGCCGCGGCGAGCTGTGCGGCGAAGGCCTTCGCCGACGTTGCGGTGTTCTGGGCCACGGACTGGGTGAATTCGGCGATACGGCGTCCGACCGACGAGACGTCCTCGTCGGGGGCAGGCGTCGGGGCTGGCGGCGCAGGCTCCGCAGTCGTCTTCTTCAGCGCGTCGATCAGCTTCGCGCGCGTCGCGTCGTTGCTGATCGCGTCGATCAGCGCCTGGATCTGCTTCTGGTCGTCGTTGCCGGCGCTGTCCGACGAGGTTGCCGGCGCCTTCGCTACGACGGCCGCCGGCGCGGCGAAGGCCGAAACGGGCACCGAGACGGTGGCTGCGAAAGCGATCAGAAGAAGAACAAACGGGAAAGAGGACAGCAAGCGGATCAGGCGGGAGGGCAAGAGTACCTCAACGGAAAGGACAGGTTGACGCAGACTCTAAAGGGGTAGAGGAACATGTCAAATCTTCGGCTGCCGCATACGCCGGCGCCCGGAAAGCCGTTCCCACCGCTTTTCTTGCAAATCCACCGCCGAGTGTTTATAGAGCGCGCGTCCGCGCAGACACCCTTGGAGGCAACGCGGATGCGGCGCCGAAACGGCGTTCGCCGTTTCCCGGAGATCGCGTTGCGGCGGATGACATCCGCCCTGATATCGAGCCGGAGAACGACTCCAGATCATAGACCTCGAAAGGACATG
>JBQCEN010000134.1:0-3372 GCA_051960215.1 Pararhizobium sp. | reverse complement strand
ATCCCGCTGCTTCCGATCCGCCACCGTCGCCGGGCGCTGCGGCGTCCGATCCGCCGGCTTCCGATCCCGTCACGGCCACGCCGCTCATGGCGGCCGCCGCCGGTCCGGCTGCCGGCGATCCGCCGGACCCGGCGCCCGAGGCGGCGCCTGCAGCGGCCGTCGGACCGGGCGCCGGACAGTCGCCGAACGACCCGCCGCCGCCGCTCAGCCACGAGGTGCCTTCGACGGGCACCAACCCGGCGCCGGCGCTCCGCACGCAGACGATCAACCCGAGGTCCATCGACACGACCCCGTCGGTCTCCGAGCGCTCGCAACGGCCTCAGACCCAGACGGTTGCGCCGGCCCTCCTGGCGGCGCCGCAGACGAACCCCATCGTCGCGGAGAACCAGAAGCCCGGAACCCCGGTCAGCACCTGGGCGATCCACGGCGATCTCGACGCCGTCGGCGACACCAATATCGAAGGATTTGCCACCCAGATCAGCGTCAATCGCGGCCAGACGGTCAGCTTCAAGATCAACACGGATTCGAAGAAATACCGGATCGATATCTATCGTCTCGGCTACTACGGCGGCAACGGCGCGACGCTCGTCACCAGCATCAACGAGAACCTCGCCAACGCCCAGATCCAGCCGAACCCGTTGTTCAACGCGGCGACGCGGACCGTCGACGCCGGCAATTGGGCCGTCTCCGCCTCCTGGGCCGTTCCCTCCGACGCCACCTCCGGTGTCTATTTCGCCAAGCTCACCCGTACCGACGGCGTCTCCGGCGAGAACATGATCCCATTCATCGTCCGCGCCGACGGGACGACGTCCGACATCACCTTCCAGACGAGCGACGAGACCTGGCAGGCCTACAACCCCTGGGGTGGCTACAACGTCTATCAGGGGCCGGACGGAAGCTCCTCGGACCGCGCCTACGCGGTGAGCTACAACCGGCCGATCGCGATGAACTCGACGTCCAACGAGGCCGGCCCGCAGGACTTCGTGTTCGGCGAGGAACTGCCGGCCATCGAATGGCTCGAGCAGAACGGCTACAACGTCTCCTATATCTCCGGCATCGACGCGGCGACCAATCCCTCTTCCGTCCTCAACGGCAAGGTCTACATGGACGTCGGCCACGACGAATACTGGTCGCTGCCGCAGTACCAGAACGTCCAGGCCGCCGCGGACGCCGGCGTGAGCCTGATGTTCCTCAGCGGCAACCAGACCTACTGGGACGTGAAGTTCGCACCGAGCCTCGACGCGAGCGCCACGCCGAACCGCACGCTGATCGAGTACAAGGACCCCTGGGACAACACCCAGCTCAATCCGTCTGGAACGGCAGGGGGCGGCAGCTCGACCTTCCGCGACACGGTCTTCGGCCCCGGCGTGCCGGAGAACGGACTGTCGGGGACGATCTTCCAGGTCGACGACAACGGCACGCTGCAGGGCCTGACCGTCGGCTCCGACTTCGCGAAGCTGTCGATCTGGAAGAACACGGCCGTCGCCAACCTCGCGCCCGGCCAGAGCGTCACCCTGAGCAATCTTCTCGGCTACGAATGGGACACCGACAACAACAACGGCTTCCGCCCGGCCGGACTGATCGACCTTTCCTCGACGACGCTGTTCGTCCCCTCGCTGATCACCAACGCCGCCGGCACGCAGGAAGGGTCCGGCACCGCGACCCACAACCTCGTTCTCTTCAGGGACCCGAAAAGCGGCGCGCTGGTCTTCAGCACGGGCACCGTCATGTGGTCGTGGGGTCTGAGCGACCAGCACGCCCTCTATCGCGGCCTGACCGCGCCCGTCAGCTCGATCGTCCAGCAGTCGATGGTCAACGCGCTCGCCGAAATGGGCGTGCAGCCGGGCACCCTGCAGGCGAGCCTGGTGCTTGCCAGCCAATCCGCCGACACGAGCCCGCCGGTCTCCACCATCACCGCGATCGGCAGCGGCGGCACGCTGTCGAGCAACCAGATCGCGACCGTCAAGGGCACGGCGCAGGATGTCGGCGGCGGCATCGTGGCGGCGGTGGAGGTCTCCACCGACGGCGGCCAGACCTGGAGCCGCGCCACCGGCACGACGAACTGGACCTATAGCTGGATCGTGCCGAAGGCCGGCAGCTACACCGTCGAAACCCGCGCGGTGGACGACAATGCCTTCCTGGAAAAGCCGAGCGACGCGACGACGGTCACCGTCACCGGTTCCACCTCGGCGAGCATCTTCAGCAAGTCGCCCGGCGATCCAATTCCGTTTTCCTCGGTCGCCGACAATCCCGACAGCGGCGACACCACGTCGAAGGAGCTCGGCGTGAAGTTCACCGTCGGCGCGGCCGGTACGATCTCCGCCATCCGCTTCTACAAGGGCTTGAAGGATACCGGCACCCATACCGC
The DNA here is from genome assembly GCA_051960215.1 of Pararhizobium sp. GTDB lineage: Bacteria > Pseudomonadota > Alphaproteobacteria > Rhizobiales > Rhizobiaceae > Pararhizobium_B. Next base: position 1,004 of record JBQCEN010000134.1, on the reverse strand, counting down.
CTCGCTCTGGTCGAGCACGGGCACGCTGCTCGCGACGGGCACCGCGACCAACGAGACGGCGAGCGGCTGGCAGACGGTGACGTTCCAGCAGCCGGTTTCGGTGACCGCCGGAACGAGCTACGTCGCGAGCTTCCACAGCAGCGGCCACTATGTCCTCGACAGCAATTTCTTCGCGTCGCCGAACACGGCCGGCTCGCTCTCGACCGGTGTCAATGCCGGCGTCTCCCGCACCGGCACCACGTCTGCCTTCCCGAACCAGACGGCTGCGAACGGGGAGAACTACTGGGTCGACGTCGTCTACGCCGCGGCCCCGGTGCCGCCGGTTGCGAATAACGACCAGGGCTTCACCACCTCGCAGAACACGGCGCTTACGATCAGCGCGTCCACGCTCCTCGCCAACGATAGCGATCCGAACGGCGATACACTTTCGGTCACCGGCGTCAGCGCGCCTTCGCACGGCACCGTCACCTTCGATGCCACGAACAAGACGGTCACCTTCACGCCGACGAGCGGCTATACGGGCCCCGCCGGCTTCACCTATTCGATCTCCGACGGCACCGGCGGAACGGCATCGGCGCAGGTGTCCCTGGCCGTGACGCCGCCCGGGACGGTGGAGAACCTCTTCCCGGCATCGACGACGCCCACGGTCGCCTCCGACGGCGACCCCGGCACCATCGAGCTCGGCGTCAAGTTCAGCGCCGCCGTCGCGGGGCAGGTCACCTCGGTCAGCTACTACAAGAGCGCCAACGACACCGGTACCCACACCGGCGCCCTCTGGACGGCGGGCGGGACGCTGCTCGCCTCCGGCACCTTCACCAACGAGACGGCGAGCGGCTGGCAGACGCTGGTCTTCTCCAGCCCCATCGCGATCACCGCCGGCACCACCTATGTCGCCGGCTTCCACAGCAACGGCCATTACGCGGCGACGCCGGGCTTCTTCAACACCGCCTATACGAACGGCGACCTGTCGGCTCCGGTCAATGCCGGCGTCTACACCTACGGCG
>JBQCEN010000133.1:0-6897 GCA_051960215.1 Pararhizobium sp. | reverse complement strand
CGGGGTCGAGCATCAGGCCGCTCCAGATGATGACGGAGCATGAGTCCTGGCTGCGAGTCCGTCAACTGGAAGATGAAGGGGGGCGTCATAGGAGCGAACGTCCTCGTGTCGTCTTCTTCCATGCAAGGCAGGTTCAGCCGTTGATCTGACCGCGCGCGGCAGAGCGGCTTTCGATCGATTCAAGCATGGTCGTCGTCACGCTGTGCGGCTCTGGTCGCCGCTCCCATTGATCCAGTGACCGTATTTGCTCTCGAATCGGTCGCGCGTATCGCAGGTCCACTGCGATCGTCGCTTGGTTCGCGCTGAGTTCCGATCTTGCGCTACATCTTCTCCTTGAGTCCGGTCCGCAGCAGCCACCAATTCACCGGGTAGCTTGTCGCGAAGCCAAAGAGCATCGCGATTTGCATCATAAACCAGAACTCGACGGTGTTGGTCTTCAGTTCCAGGCCAAGGCCAATGCGGAAGATTACGAAATAGGCCACGGCCATGAAGCCGTACATGCCCACCTGCCATGCCGTCAGCGACAGCGTGTCAGCCTTAACCGCCGCCCACAGCCCTTGGGCGATCCCGAGATTTCTCATCGGTGCAATCGTGAAATACTGGAACACAATGCCGAAGATGTACGCAAAGATGTAGTCGAGAACCCACACCGCAAAAATCTTGTCCCCGAATATTGTGTGCCAGCCGAGCGCGATAGCGATCGCCGGAACTGCGAAAGCCAGCCATTCTGCGCAGATGTCGCCTAACGTGCAGCCACTGCCGCAATGCGACGCTCCCTCTCCAACCATAGCAGGAAAAGGCTTCGTCTTGTTAGGCGGTTCTTCGCCGGGCGCCTTGGCCGCCATCGTCTGCTTATTCGTGGCGAGGCGGCCATAGCGGAAGTAGGCCCAGAGCCAGAATACGGTCCCGAACAGTGCCGTTACAGGCCAGACCACGTTCATGATCCACATATGCTGGGGATGTTTCCATTCATCGATTACGATGATCGCCGCGCAAAGAAGGCCGAGCACAAGAACAGCGATCGAGGTAAGATGAAGCCAACCGGGAACCATTTGCAGCCCTTCAGAACAAAAAGGGCAAATTCCTGATTCCCGCTGTTGTTCCACGGTGTCGCCAGCCCAACTCTGGCGGCAGTTGACTTACGACTGGCGTCGGCGGCGCAGAGCATCGGCGATCGAAAAGCGCGACAGGGCGTGATAGAGCGGCTCGGGTGTGATCAGCCGCGCCGTACCATAGCCGAGGACTGAGGCTGCCATCAGCGGCACGATGTTGCCCTGATTGCCGGTCATCTCAACGATGATGACAAAAGCCGTCATCGGCGACTGCACCACTCCAGCGAAATAGCCAGCCATGCCAAGCACGGCGGCGAGGCTGGCATTGGCCCCGAAAAGTGGTCCGAGTGCGCTCCCGAGGCCGGCGCCGACCGCAAGCGCGGGCGCGAAGATGCCGCCCGGAATGCCCGAAACCGTCGAGGCGAGATTGGCGACCAGCTTGGCGATGAAGAACGACGCGGGAAGGTGCGCACCTTCGATCGCGCTGCGCGCTTGGCCGTATCCGGTGCCAAAGATCAGGCCGTGGGTAGAGATACCGAGGATTGCGACGAGAAGCCCTGCGGCGGCCGCCACGACCAGTACACGGTATCGCGGCTGGACCGAACGCCAGCGGCGGATAATCTTCGTGAGTCGCAGGGTACTTTCGCTGAATGCGGCGCCGAAGACGCCTCCGACGGTGCCGCAGGCGATCACCAGCGGCCAATCGCCGGGAAAGGATGCAACGGCTTTTGTCACGCCGAAATAGGTGTAGTTGCCGGCGATCGCGATCGAGGCGAGACCGGCAATAATCACGGCAACGAGCACGACGCCGTTAGTGCGCGCCTGATAGCTGCGCCCCATTTCCTCTATAGCGAAGACGACGCCGGCGAGCGGCGTGTTGAAGGCGGCGGCGAGTCCGGCCGCGGAGCCAGCGAGGATGAGGCCCCGGGCCTGACCCATTCCGCCGAGGCGGCCCGACTGGAGCACCAGGGAAGCGCCGATCTGCACCGTAGGCCCCTCACGACCAATGGAGGCGCCCGTCGCAAGTCCGACCACAGTCAGCACGATCTTGCCAAGGATCGTCTTCAGCGAGAGGTAGGACAGCGCATGTTCGTCGTCGCGCAGGTGCCGGGCAGCGATGCACTGCGGAATGCCGCTGCCCTGTGACCCAAGAAAGAAACGGTCCGCCAAATAGGCGCAAAAGACGAAGCCGACGGGGGTAACGATAAGCGGGAGGAAGCGCCGCCAGCCTTCGCCTTCAATCAGGTGCCCGAAGAAGACCTGCGCCTCATTGCAGGTCGCCGCGAAGCCCGCGCCGGTGATACCGACGGCCAGCGCGCCGATCCAAAAGACGAGCCGCGGCTTCCACAGGCGCGGCGAGACCATGAGGGCGCGCGAACGCCTGAGCATCTTCATTCGCGATCGCGTCGGCATCTGGCCCAAACCCCTGTTGCTTCGCGGGAACCGAATGCCTTGTTGAGCCCGCATATGCAAGAACCGCATCGACATGTCAGATCCACCAAAGAGGTCGTAACTGCCAGTACAGCAAACTGGCGCCATCCAACTCATGTGCGCTCTCGGAGGATCGGGCATAGAGGCTTCTATGACTGCTATGACGCGTATTCTTGACCGGCAGTTGCGCCGAACGCGGTCAAACGGCTCATGAGCCGGGAGCAGAAGCTGGCTTCAGGTGAAGCGTGCGGGGATAAGGTACCGCAGGCTCTCGCCGAAGTGCCGGCCCTCAGAGCTAGCGCAGCATCGTGGGTAACGTTATTGCGACATCGGCGAGTTCTCCCGCCGCGCCGGGAAGGTAACAAGGCGTTGCCTCCTCCTCGGCCCAATAAGGCGGTAGAACCGACTGCGATGCCGGTGGCGCGCTTGATTTCACCATCGCCACGGGCAGGACGCGCGCACAACGGCCGGCGACGAGTAGTGCCTGCGTCAGGTCCCCTTGTTCCGTCTCGACATCCCATCTTTCAACGAGGCCATAACCCGACTTCCTGAGCTTCCCGATCTGCGCGACGCGTCGCAACAGCCGGCGAAGCTCGTTGATGTCCTTGTCTTTCGAGACGACAGCGTGCCAAGTCATTGGCCCGCGATAGATCGGCATCTGCAGAAGCCGGTTCCGCTCCGGGCCTACCGAAGGATTGACGGTGCGGTTGATCATTCGATAGTCGACGGCGTCCCGTCGCTTGGTGATGCCGATCGCGGCGTCGGGAGCCCCCGGCACCCATGCCGATGCGCACCACACCCATTTCCGATCCTCGGATCGAGCAACGCAAAGAGGCAGTGGCGCTTGTCGCGCCCTTCCAGATTTCCGAGTGATGCCGTCGAGCCCGTGCATGGCGGGGTGGCGCGCCGTCAGGATCGCGTCGAGATGGATGGGGCCGTCGATCACTGCCGGCCGCATCAAATGCGCGGTGATCGATACGAGGATCATGCCTTCCCCATTCGTGCCGGAATAGCCTCCTCGATGAGTGGCTTGGCCTTGGTGGCATGTTCATCGATCCACTGGTCATAGCGGTCAGGATCGCCGATGGGGTCCTCGGCCGCCAAGTCCACGAGGCCGAAGCCCTTGGCCGTGTTGCCGCCGAACTGCGTCACCCGATGGATTGCCCACGCGGCGCAGTCGCGCTCGATCTCGGTCGCATAGTTGTCGAAGTTGATGCCTCCTTCGAGGACAGCCCCGGGATAGAAGACCTCGGACGTATAGGGCATCGGTTTGACCTCCGCGGCCTCTCTGTCGACGTCGGCAGAGACATGCCGGACGTGGTTGCGGTCGCCATAGAGCGAGGAAAGAGGAACGTCCGACGCGCTGCAGAAGCCGACAGCCGCGACTTCCCGGCAACGCGGATAGGCATCAAAGACCTGGAACATGCCCGGAAGCATCTGCGTGTAGAGCGCCGCTCCAAACAGCGACAGGGGCGGGCAGGCGGCGCGCAATTCCCGGAGAAACTGAGTCTTGACGCCCTTCTCCGCACCCGTGAGTGCCCCGCCGTTGGCGAGAGCGCCGTAGATGCGATCCCACTGTCCCGGGCTTGCGGAGTAGGCCCCCCGGGTCATCCCGGCAGCCGAAAGGAAGTGCCGCATGACGAGACGCCGGAGAACGCCGCGGATGGCATTGCCGGACAGCAGCGGTACATCGCCGACTCCGACGACGTGCTGTTTCCGGAGCGGGTTGAAGTTGCCGGTATCGTCGTCGAGCGCCGGGTCCATGTGCGACAGCGGCGCAAGGAGCCGGATGGTCAGTCTGATCATTGCATCTTCTCTGTGGCGAGGTCGGAATGGAGATTGTCAATGGGCGCAGCTTGTCCCGCCTTGGCGCCACCCGCGGCTCGCAGCCGCCGGGCCTCTTCCTGTGCATACGCGACCACGATCCGGGGCGCGGCCTTGATGCGCGACAGCATCTTCTGTTCCTCACTCTCACCAAGGCTTTCGATCCAGATGATCGTCTCCCGGAGATCAGGGGAGCGCACTCCGATCTCCTCCGAAAGGGCCTCGACGAACTCCGACAGGCCGCCCGCCCCGGATCGGCGCTTGACCCGGCTCAAGAGGTTGGTGCCCCAAAAGCTGACGGGATCGCGGTCGCGCATCCCGGAGCCGTTGGCAAGGCGCCCGATCAGTTCGGCGGCAAGACGGTCTTCTGCCGATAGCATTACGTCGTCCCCTCCCACTTCTGCGAAGTCTTGTTCACAGCACCAGATCAGGATTGGCAAGGTGGCAGCCGAACGAAGTGGGGCCAAGCCGCCCTCGATACGGTCGAAGCCGCTGCCAAATTTCCGGGCGATCTGAGGACGGTACTGCCCCGTCCTTACCTCTGTCTTCGTGGCGCCCACGCGAAGAAGATCAGATATCGTCTGAAGAGCGTCACGCGCCTCTGCGATCGAGACCACTGCAGTTCGATCGTCGCACCCGAACCGGAGCGTTTCCCGGTCGCTCGCCTCCGCATAGAGCCAGCAATGTTTCTTCCGGCTCGCCGGCCATGTGACCGCGTAGGGAAACCGCGGTGGTTCGGTGATGATGGCGGACAGATCGGTGCGGCCGAGATCGGAGACCCGCGTGTGATCCGCATAGAGAGACCGGTTGCGGAACTTGAAGTCGCGGAAGACGCCTTCGCAGGCAGAGCAGACGGGGCTCTTGTCGTTGCCGGCCACGAGATCCCACGTGGTGAAGTTGTTCGACACGATGGAGTTAAGCGGTTGACGACCGGTCGGTCGAAGGCAAACGCAGCACCGTTCTCCTGTCTCTGGTGAAGGCCCTCCGAAGAGGACGCGGGCGGCTTGGCGGGTCATAGACGCCCTTATCAAGCGTTCCTCGTCTAAGAACAAGGAGTGCTCCGAACCTGCCGCTGCCGCCACATTTCCTTCGCCGCCAGGCCTCGGGGCGACGGCGCCAATCTCCCCGGAACGTCGCGAACGATCAACGCGCCGGTCGTCAGCCTGACGGACATCTCTGACGGGCTGACGTCGATCCGCGCCACCATCCGCTTGATGAGCCCGGCCAACGCGTGGTCTGTCAGGCTGTGCCTGTTTCTCGGGAGATGACCGACCAGACCAAGGACCAGTTCGACGATTGCCTCTTCAACCTCCGCCGCCCGCAGGCGGCCGAGCGGACAGGCGTCGCCTGTATGCCGCTGGGGCCGTGCCACGTAGTACCGGTAGAGCTGCCCGGTCTTGCCGTAGGCGAAATAGTGGATCATCGCGTAGCCGCCGGGGCCGAACAACAAGCCCTTCAGCATGGCGAAGACCGGCTCCCGCCGGCGAACTCGTGCCGTGCTTCGTGATCTCTCCATCGCTGTGCGGGCTCGCCGCCATGACCTCTCGTCGACGATCGGCGGATGATGACCAGCCAGAAACTTGCCGCGGTGAGGCAATTCGCCAAGGTAAACGCGATTTTGGAGAATCCTCTTGACGACGCCCTCGGTAAACGGCCGGCCGCGGTTGTTGAGGTGGCCGGCGGCATTGATTTCGCGCGCCATCTGCCGCACCGAGCCGAGCTTTGATAGCGTCGGAAAATGAGCCTGACGATCTCTGCCTCCGCCTCGTTGATTGTCAGACCGCCGTCGCCGGTCCGCGTATAGCCCAGCGGTGCCGGACCATGCATCCAGAGTCCTCGCCGCCTTGCTCCTGCGAACCAGTCGCGCAGGCGTTCGCCGGTCAGTTCTCGCTCGAATTGGGCAAACGACAGAAGCACATTGAGGGTGAGCCGGCCCATGGCGGTGCCGGTGTCGAAGGCCTGAGTGACCGCCACGAACGTGACGTGGCACGCCTCGAACTCCGCGACGAGGTTGGCAAAGTCGCGCAGCGAGCGCGAGAGGCGGTCGATCTTGTAGACGACTACGATGTCGACCAGGCCGGCGGTGATGTCTGCGCGAAGTTGCGTCAGGGCAGGGCGCTTGAGATTGCCGCCCGACCAGCCGCCGTCATCATAGTGCTGCGGTAGCTCTTGCCATCCGCTGCCGCCTTGGCTGGCGATGTAGGCGGAACAATATTCGCGTTGGTTGTCGAGCGTCGTGAAGGCCGCATCAAGCCCCTCGTCGACCGACTTCCGCGTATAGATGGCGCAGCGCACGATTAGGCGGGCCTACGACTCTGCACTGAATTTCGTCGGGGTCCTCATTCTGCTTCGCCCCCGCCGTGCCGCTTGAGCTCGTCGACGATGTCGTCGAGTTCCGCCTGGCGCTCCGTCGCGATGCGCAAGAGATCGATATAGACGCCTGGGCGCGGGGCCATTCGGCCCTGCCGCCAATCCTGGACGGTCTGTTTGTGGACGCCGATCTCGCGGCTCATCTGCGCCTGCCAGTTGTCGCCGAAGAGCGCCTTGCCGGCGCGGGTGACAAGATTTTCAGCCATGGCGGCCTCCATAG
>JBQCEN010000132.1:0-7189 GCA_051960215.1 Pararhizobium sp. | reverse complement strand
GCAAAAGCAGGCTCTCCTGTCGAGCCGGCTTGCGACATGGCGAAGCGCAATGGATCGCGCGGGAAGCCGAAAGCCTTCCTCACGGCGGGCTCGTCGGCTAGAACGGAGGGATGATCCTGGCCGAGCAGCTTTCTCCTGCGGAACTCGAATCGATCCTGCGCTTCTATGCGGAAGCGGGCGTCGACTGCCTCGTCGAGGAGCAGGCGGTCGACCGTTTCGCCGAGGCCGCAACGGCTCGGCGCGAGCCGGCAGCACGTCGGGCACCGCCGGCCACGCAACCTGACTCGCGGTCCGAGCGTCCGGTCGAGGCGCGGGCCCGGCCGACGGCACCCGCCGTCCCCCCGCCCGCGCCGCGTGTGGCGGTTCCGGACGAGGCAGCCCTTCTCGATGCGCGCGCCGCGGCAGCCGCTGCCGATACGCTCGCGGCGCTGAAGGCGGCCATCTCTGCCTATGCCGGCTGCAACCACAGGCTCAGCGCCAAGAACGCCGTCTTCGCCGACGGCAACCCTGATGCGGCAATCATGTTCGTCGGCGAGGCGCCGGGCCGCGAGGAGGATATCCTGGGTTTGCCCTTCGTCGGCCGCGCCGGCCAGCTTCTCGACCGGATGCTGGCAGCGATCGGTCTCGACAGGAGCTCGACCTACATCACCAACATGATCCCGTGGCGGCCGCCCGGAAACCGGAACCCGACGCCGCACGAACTGGAACTCTGCCGCCCCTTCGTCGAGCGGCATATCGCGCTTGCGGCGCCGAAGCTCATCGTCTTTCTCGGCAACGTCTCGAACAAGGCGCTGATGAACACCAGCCGCGGCATCCTGTCGGCGCGCGGCACTTGGGGCGAATATTCCGTCGATGGGCGCGCGATTCCGGCAATGCCGACGCTGCATCCCGCCTATCTGCTTCGCAACCCGGCGCACAAGCGGCTCGCCTGGCAGGACTTCCTCGAAATCCGCGCCAGGCTGGACACGCTCGTCGATTGAGGCCCCTCGCCGACCGAACGGGCGGCCGGCGCTGTCGCAAACGAACGCGCCCAGCGGAACCATTCGTCGGAAGATGGCTTGAAACCGCTCGTGATCTGACGCATCGAGGCCTTCAGCCAGCCCGCCCGCCGGCGTCCCAGTCTGCGATCCAGCCGGAGTGCCCATGCTGCAAAGCCTCCTTCCCGTCGCCAGCCTTCTTGTCTCCACCTTCTTCATGCTGCTTGCCGGCGGGCTCGCAGGCTACCTCCTGCCGCTCAGGGCGGTCGCCGAAGGCTGGTCGACCTTCACGGTCTCGCTGATCGCGACCGGCTATGCCGTCGCGTTCACGGCGAGCTGCATCATCACGCCGCGACTCGTCATGCGGGTCGGGCACGTGCGGGTCTTCGGCGTGCTGACGGCGCTGATGTCGATCTCGCTGCTTATGCATGCGCTCGTCATCCAGCCGGCCGCCTGGATCCTCTTCCGGGCGATTGCCGGCTTCTCGATCGCCGGCGGCTAAATTGTCATCGATAGCGGGCTGAACGAGAAGGTCACCAACGAGAACCGTGGCCTCGTCTTCTCCGTCTACATGGTGGTCTCGATGGTGGCGCTGATGGGCGGCCAGTACATCGTGCCGCTCGGCACGCCGCTCAACCTGACGCTCTTCATGGTCTGCTCTGTGATCTATTCGCTGGCGCTGATCCCGACAGCGCTGTCGAACGCGCAGTCGCCGCGGCCGCTGACGCAGGCGACGTTCCGGCTCGGCCGGCTCTTCCATCACTCGCCGGCGGCCGTCGTCGGCTCCTTCCTCGCCGGCATGATCGCCGGGAGCTGGGGCAATCTCGGTCCGGTCTACAGCCAGTCGAACGGTCTCTCGACGGCTGAAGGCGCCACGATGCTCGCCGCGGCGATGATCGGCGGCGCCGTCTTCCAGATCCCGCTCGGCCGCGTCTCCGACAAGGTCGACCGGCGCTACGTGATGGTCTTCGCCGGTCTCGTCGGCCTGGCGCTTTCGGCCTTTGCCGCGGTCGTCGGAACGTCCGACAGGCTGGTCTTCTTCGGCGCGATCTTCCTGCTCGGCTCCGTCCTCTTCCCGATCTATTCGCTGAACGTCGCCCACGCCAACGATTATGCCGAACCGGACGAGTTCGTGGAGGTGTCGAGCGGCCTCCTCATCATCTACGGCGGCGGCACGATGGCGGGCCCGCTCATCACCGGCTACATGATGGACCGGATCGGCTCTTCCGGCCTCTTCATCGTCATCGCCGCCTGCTTCGCGATCTACGCCGCCTACGCCTATTACCGCAGCCTGAGGCGTCAGGTGCCGAGCGAGGAGGAGCGCAGCGAGTTCCAGCCGATCCCCTTCGCCAAGGCCCAGACGCCGCAGCTCTACGAGTTCGACCCGCGTGGCGATGCCAGCGCATCACCCGAGACGGAAAAGGCCGAGAACGCCTAGATTGTTTCCGCGTTCGTTGAATCGCGAAAACGATTCTCGCGTTTCCGTACGGAAAACCGGCTTCCACTTTTCCTGGGAACGCTCGAAGTTCCCGGCCCCTTGCCGATCATTCCTTCGCAGCGTGGATCAGCCGCGTGCGAGGCGGCCGCTCTTGAAGAGCTCCTTGTATTCGTGCGGCTGCGAGCGCAGGTACTGCGGCGGCGCCTCGACCGTCGCGCCGAGCCTGGCGGCCGCGTGCCAGGGCCAGCGCGGATCGTAAAGCACGGCTCGGGCGAGCGCGATCGCATCCGCCTTGCCGCTGGCGATGATCTCCTCCGCCTGCTCGGGGTCGGTGATCAGGCCGACGGCGATGGTCTCCATGCCGGTTTCGGCCTTGACCTGCGCCGCATAGGGCACCTGATAGCCGGGGCCGAGCACGATCTTCTGATCCGCCGAGACACCGCCGCCGGAAACGTGCAGCGCCGGGCAGCCCCGCTCCTTCAGGGCCCGGGCGAGCGCGACGGTCTGGTCGCCATCCCAGCCGCCTTCGACGAAATCGCTGCCGGAGACGCGCATCCAAACCGGCCTGTCGGCCGGGAAGGCGGCGCGGACGGCATCGAAGACCTCCAGCGGAAAGCGCATGCGGTTCTCGAGGCTGCCGCCGTATTCGTCCTCGCGCCGGTTGGAGATCGGCGAGAGGAACTCGTGCAGCAGGTAGCCGTGCGCGCCGTGAATTTCGATGCCGTCGATGCCGAGACGTGCGGCGCGCTTGGCCGCGGCGACGAAGGCGTCGCGGACGGATGCGAGGCCGTCGCGGTCGAGCGCCACCGGCATGTCGTCGCCGGCATAATGCGGCACGGCGGAGGGAGCGACCGTCTTCCAGCCGCGCGGCGCGTTGGGGCGGATCTGCCCGCCGCCTTCCCATGGCACGCGCGTCGAGGCCTTTCGGCCGGCATGGGCGAGCTGGATCGCAACCGGGATGTCCGAGTAGCGCCGCACCGCCTGGAGCACCCGGCCGAGGGCCGCCTCGTTCTCGTCCGAATAGAGGCCGAGATCGTCGGGCGAAATCCGCCCCTCCGGCGTCACCGCCGTCGCCTCCGTGATGAGCAGCCCCGCGCCCGATAGCGCCAGATGACCGAGATGGATCATGTGCCAATCCGTCGCCGAGCCGTCCTCGGCGGAATATTGGCACATCGGCGCGATGACGATGCGGTTGGCAAGCTCGAGCGAACCGAGGCGCCACGGCTTGAAGAGTTGGCTCATTGGATCAGTCCCTGGATGATTGGTTGGCGCGCCACGAACGGGCACGGCCTTTCAGACCAATGCCACATGGGGCAGCGGCGCCTGTTGCGCAAGTAGCCGTAGGTCGGGGTTTCGCGCCCTCAGCCCTGGGGGGTCATCACGCGGCGCGCGCCCTTGCGGCGGATGCCGATGCTGCGCTCGCGGAAGATGATGAAGATGCCGGCGGAAACAACGATCACGGTGCCGACCAGCATCGTCGCGGTGGGGATCTCGCCGAAGAGCACGTAGCCGATGACGAGGCCGAGCAGGATCGAGGTGTACTCGAAGGGCGCGATCGTGGAGACGTCGCCGAAGCGGTAGCTGTGCGTCAGCAGCATCTGGCCGACGCCGCCGAAGAGCCCGGCGAGGATCAGGAGCCCCGCGGTGTCGAGGTCAAGCGCGGCCCAGCCGAAGGGCATGGTCAGAAGCGCCAGAAGCGAGGAGGACAGCGAGAAATAGAGGACGATCGTCGGGGTCTTCTCCGTCTTGATCAGTCGCCGCACGACGATCATCGCCATCGCAGCGAAGACGGACGAGACGATGAGCGCGACGACGCCGAACGCCTCTCCGGCGCCGACGCCGGTCGTGCCGAACAGCGTCAGCTTCGGCCAGCAGATGACGAGCACGCCGAGAAGGCCGACGACGACGGCCGACCAGCGATAGAGACGGACGGTCTCGCGCAGGAAGATCGCCGCGAAGACGACGGCGATCAACGGGCTTGCATAGCCGATCGCGATGGCCTCGGGCAGCGGCAGCTTCGTGAGGCCGTAGAAGCTGAAGCCCATCGACATCACGCCGACGAGCCCGCGAAGGACGTGGGAGAGCGGTCGTTCCGTCGCGAACGCACCCTTCAGCTGGCCATGTGCCGCCAGCCAGACGAGGATCGGGATAATGGCGAAGGCGGAGCGGAAGAAGACGATCTGGCCCGCCGGCACGCCATCGCCCGCCGCCTTGATGCAGGTCGACATGCCGACGAAGACGGTGACGGAGCAGACCTTCAGCAGGATCGCCGTCATCGGGTTATACGCCACGTCACCGGCGGCGACCCGCGTCGCGGGCTCCGGGCTTGCAGCGATGTCGGCGGAAGCAGCCACGACGACGTCCGGAAGAACGAGAGGCTTCAAGACCTACGCCGATTCAACCGCCGCGTCTGATCAAAAAAGATGATGGGAGGGAGAGCGGTCGTGATGGTTGTGGCTTACGGAAGTGCTGCCGCGACTTGCGATACAGCTTGATTGTATCGCAAATGAGATACATATAGTCCTGCGAAGCGGGAGATCACGATGACCCAGCACAGCACCATGCTGCATGTTCGTGTTGACGGCGAACTCAAGGCGCAGGCGACCGACGCCCTGCAGTCAATCGGCTTGTCCATGTCGGACGCCGTACGCCTGCTGCTTCGGCGCATCGTCGACGAACAGGCCTTTCCGTTGGAGTTGCGCGTGCCAAACGCTGCAACGCGCGCGGCCATGGCCGAGGCCGAAGAAATTGCTGCGCGCCGGCGCGCGCGCTTTTCCAACCCCGCCGAGCTGATGGCCGATCTTGAAAAGAACAGCCGGTAAGCGCGCAACGCTTCCGAAGTCCTGCGATTATACGAAAGCGTTCCTGAAGGATTGGGAGCGCCTTTCCCGCTCGGGCCGCTACGACATGAATCGGCTGAAGGAAGCGATGCTCTTGCTTATCGCGAATGACGGCCCGCTTGGCCAGGAATGGCGGGACCATGCCCTGAAAGGCGAGTGGAACGGCTATCGGGGGCGACTTCCTCCTCGTCTACAAGCTCGAGGAGACGTCAAAACATACGATCGTCATCTTCGTCCGGGCGGGCACGCCCGCCGACCTCTTCAACGAGTGACCGGCAGGTGCGTGTCCCGCGGGGAAAGCCCTCCCATCGGGGAGAACAGCGATACGTCCAGCGTCACGCTTCGTGGATCGCTTTCCAGATGCGGTCGGGCGTGGCGGGCATCTCGAGGTGGCGGATGCCGTAGGCGCGGTCGAGGGCGTCGATGACGGCGTTCATCGTTGCCGGCGTCGAGCCGATCGTCGCCGCCTCGCCGGCGCCCTTGATGCCGAGCGCATTGGTCGTCGAGGGCACGTTGCGCGTCTCGAAGTGGAAGGACGGTACGGTGTCGGCGCGCGGCACGGCGTAATCCATGAAGCTCGCCGTCATCAGCTGGCCGTCGTCGCCATAGACCGCACCCTCGCTCAGCGCCTGGCCGATGCCCTGGACGGCGCCGCCATGGACCTGGCCCACGAGCAGGATCGGATTCACCGTCACGCCGAAGTCGTCGACGATCGTATAGGCGGCGATCTCGGTCTCCCCCGTCTCCGGGTCGATCTCCAGCTCACAGATATGGGTGCCATTCGGATAGGTGCATTCGTCCTGCTGGACGTCGGCCTCGGCCTTCAGGTCGTCCGCCGACTTCGCCGCCCGCGCCAGATCGCCATAGCTGATGCTGCGATCCGTGCCGACGATACGTGCCGCGCCGTCGACGAGCTCGATGTCGCCGGCCGATGCCTCCAGTTCGTCGGCAGCGAGCCGGCGCATCTTCTCGGCAAGGCTGTCGCTCGCCTTGGCGATCGAGACGCCGCCGAGCGGCACAGAGCGCGAGCCGCCGGTGCCGCCGCCGGTCGGCAGCTCGTCGGTATCGCCCTGGTGCACGATGATCTTGTCGAAGTCGATGCCGATCTTCTCGGCGATGAACTGGCTGTAGGCCGTCGAGTGCCCCTGCCCGTTCGTCTGGGTGCCGATGAAGAGCGTGATCGTACCGTCGTCGTTGAGCTGGAGCTTCGCGGCCTCCGAGCCGGCGAAGGCGCAGGCTTCGACATAGGTCGCCATGCCGATGCCGCGGATCCGGCCACGGCTCTTCGCCTCTTCCGCACGGCTTTCGAAGCCGGCCCAGTCGGCCCGTTCCATCGCCTGCGTCATGTGGCCGTCGAACTCGCCGACGTCGTACATGCGGCCGGTCGCGGTCGTGTAGGGAAAGTTCTCCGGCTTGATGAAGTTCTTCCGGCGCACCTCCTCGACCGGCAGGCCCATTTCGCGGGCGCAGGTGTCGACGAGCCGTTCGATGAGGAATGCCGCCTCCGGACGGCCGGCGCCGCGATAGGCGTCGACCGGCACCGTGTTGGTGTAGACGCCGGTGACGGTGACGTCGATCGCCCGGATGTCGTAGACGCCCGTCGTCATCGAGACGCCGATCACCGGGATCATCGGAGCGAACTGCGAGAGATAGGCGCCCATGTTGGCCTTGAGGTCGATCTTCAGGCCGAGGATGCGCCCCTCCCTGTCGAGCGCCGCCGAAGCGGTGACGAGATTGTCTCGGCCGTGGCTGTCGACCAGGAAATGCTCGGAACGGTCGCCGACCCACTTCACCGGCTGGCCGAGGCGTTTCGCCGCTTCCAGCACCAGCGGATATTCGCGGTAGTTGAAGGCCTTGGTGCCGAAACCTCCGCCGACGTCGCGGGTGACGACGCGCACCTTCTCGGCCGGAATGCCGAAATTGTCCTTGGCGAT
>JBQCEN010000131.1:0-4253 GCA_051960215.1 Pararhizobium sp. | reverse complement strand
TCGCGTCTGCTTCTTCGACCAGGGCCGGATTCTTGAGGAAGGACCGCCCGAGCAAATATTCAACGCGCCGAAGGAAGAACGGACGCGCGAATTTCTCCGGGCTGTTCTGGAACAGGACAATTAGAGAATTCTTCAGCACGTCATGATGAACTCGCGAATAGGCTTGGGCCGCAGGCGATTTTGCAAATGGTCGCACCGTCCGCGGAACGTTTGCTGTTGCTCAAGTAAGCATGTTTATTATATTGGCAGGTATGGCTGACCAAACATCGCATCACAGCATGACGGGCTTCGGCTTTTTGCTGAGCGAGACGTCGCGCACCTTGAGGCGTCGCTTCGAGCAGAAGGCGCAGGACTATAACCTGACCTCTGCCCAGTGGCGGGCGATCGTCGAGGTCTCCCGGCAGGAAGGCATGACGCAGGTTGCCTTGGCGCAGCGCCTGGAGATCGAGCCGATGACCGTCTGCCGCCTGGTGGACCGCATGGAGGCCGCCGGCTTCGTCAGCCGCGAGCCGGACCCGGCGGACAAGCGAGCCAAGCTCGTCAGGCTGACGGACCAGTCGAGAGGTATCCTCGACAAGATGAGGAAGATCGCACATCTCGTCTACGAGGAAGCCTTCGGCGGCTTCAGCGACGATGAGCGCATCGCCCTTGTCGCGGCGCTGAACCGCATCAACGCCAACCTCTCGGACAAGGTTGCGGCGCGAGAGGAACGATCCGCATGAGCGGCCCGATCAAGATCCGCAGGGCGGACGAGCGGCCGGCCGAGCAGGCGGAGGGGCAGCCGCCGCGCGCCGAAGCGCCGCACAAGGACAACGTCGAGGCTTTGAAGCCGGGCGCCGCGCAGGGCGATGTCGCCGCGCCGAAGGGCAAGCGCAGGGGGCGCCGCTTCTTCCTGCTGGTCTCCGTCCCGCTGCTTCTCGTCATTGGCGGCGGCTATGCTTGGCTGACCGGCGGCCGTTACGTTTCCACCGAAAACGCCTATGTGCAGCAGCGGGATGTGGCGATCTCGGCTTACGTCTCGGGCCGCATAACCGACGTGGCGGTCAACGAGAACCAGCATGTCCAGGCAGGCGACGTCCTCTTCAAGATCGACGACGCGTCCTACAAGATCGCGCTCGACGCGGCGAATGCGGCGCTGGCGCAGGCGCGCCTGCAGATCGAGCAGCTCCGCGCGAGCTACCTGACCGCGAAGGCCAAGCTCGAGGCGGCGAAATCGACCGCGGAGGTGCGCCAGCGCGCGCTGAAGCGCGCCCAGGACCTCGGCAAGAAGGGCTTTGCGACGCCGGCCGATCTCGACCAGGCGCAGCTTGCCGTGACCCAGGCGGAGAACGACGTCTCGCTCGACAAGCAGGAGGTGAATTCCGCCCGTGCCGCCCTCGGCGGAAATCCGGACCTTCCGACCGACCAGCAACCCTCCGTGCTCGCCGCTCTCGCCGACCAGGCGAAGGCCCGGCTCGACCTCCAGCATACGACCGTCCGCGCGCCGGCCGATGGCATCGTCAGCCAGATCGACAAGCTGAATGTCGGCCAGTACGTCACGCCCGGATCGGAGATGCTGTCGCTCGTCGAGACCGGCGACACATGGATCACGGCGAACTTCAAGGAAACCCAGCTCACCAACATGAAGCCGGGCCAGAAGGTCGAGGTCAGCATCGACACCTATCCCGGTCTCGACGTCACGGGCACCGTCAACTCGATTGGCGCTGCGACGGGCTCGCAGTTCTCGTTGATCCCGGCCCAGAACGCGACCGGCAACTGGGTGAAGGTGGTGCAGCGCCTGCCGGTGCGCATCCATCTCGATCCGCAGGAATCGCGGATCCTGCGCTCGGGCATGAGCACGACGGTCACGGTCGATACCGGCAAGACGCGCCTGCAGCGCATGTTCTAGAGCGTTTCCAGGAAACGCGGAAACTGGTTTTCCGTCCGGAAATGCGGGAAAACGAAAGCGTGGATCTATGGCGCTGCCCGGAACAGGGAAGCCGGTGTTCATTCCGGAATCGACGAACGATGAGGTCGATCGGCCTGGCGATCGAGAAACGCGGAAACGATCGAAAGAACGGCCATGAGTGCTTCGAAGACGGCCGGTGGAGGCGCCCAGCCCGTCGCTCATAAGGGCGCCATCACCGTTTCGGTGATGCTGGCGACGATCATGCAGGTTCTCGACACGACGATCGCCAATGTCGCGCTGCCGCATATGGCCGGCAGCCTGAACGCGACGCAGGACACGATCACCTGGGTCCTGACGTCCTATATCGTCGCCGCCGCCATCATGACGCCGGTGACGGGCTGGATGTCGGACCGGATCGGCCGCAAGAAGCTGTTCCTCATCTCCGTCGCCGGCTTCACCATCGCCTCGCTTGCCTGCGGCATCGCGACGAGCCTGCCGGAAATGGTGCTCTACCGGCTGATCCAGGGGATTTGCGGCGCCGCGCTCGTGCCGCTGTCGCAGGCGGTCCTTCTCGACATCAACCCACCGGAGCAGCATGGGCAGGCGATGGCGCTCTGGGGCGCGGGCATCATGGTCGCGCCGATCATCGGGCCGACGCTGGGCGGCTACCTGACGGAAAGCTTCAACTGGCGCTGGGTGTTCTTCGTCAACCTTCCCGTCGGCATCCTCGCCTTCGCCGGCATCTTCTTCTTCCTGCCGTCGGGCGAGAAAAGAGACCGGCGCTTCGACGTCTTCGGCTTCGCCATGCTGTCACTGGCGATCGCCGCCCTGCAGCTGGTGCTCGACCGGGGGCAGCAGCTCGACTGGCTCTCCTCGTTCGAGGTCTGGATCGAGCTCGGCCTGACGATCGCCGGCCTCTGGATCTTCCTCGTCCATTCGGTGACGGCGAAGAAGCCGTTCATCGACATCTCGATCTTCGCCGACCGCAACTTCACGATGGGGCTGGTCTTCATCTTCATCATCGGCATCGTGCTCCTGTCGAGCCTCGCGCTGCTGCCGCCGCTGCTGCAGAACCTGCTCGGCTATCCGGTCGTCACCACCGGCATCGTCATGGGCCCCCGCGGCGTCGGCACGATGATCGCGATGATCCTCGTCGGCCGTCTCGTGCGCTACGTGGACGCGCGGATTCTCGTCTTCATCGGCCTGTCGCTGACGTCCGCCTCGCTTTACATGATGATGGACTTCAGCACGGAGATGACGAGCTGGCCGGTGATCAGCTCCGGCATCGTCCAGGGCTTGGGTCTCGGCCTTGTCTTCGTGCCGCTGACGACGCTTGCCTTTGCGACGCTGCCGCCGCATTTCAGGGCAGACGGAACCAGCCTTTTCAGCCTGGTGCGCAACGTCGGCTCCAGCATCGGCATTTCGGTGGTCTCGACCGTGCAGGCGCAGATGACGCAGGTGAACCACCAAGTCATCGGCACGCACCTGACGCCTTTCAGCCAGAATGTCGTGAACCAGGCGCCGGGACTGATCACGGGCGACCCGACGACGCTCGCGATGATCGACCAGGAGGTGACACGGCAGGCCGCGATGATCTCCTATGTCGACGACTTCAAGCTGATGATGTTCGTCACGCTGGCGGCGATGCCGATCATCCTCTTCCTGCGCAAGCCGAAACACGGCCAGGGTGACGACCACGCCGCCGCGATGGCCATGGAGTAAGCCGAGCGGCCCGGTCCGCTCAGCGGCCGTGGCCGTCGATCGCGCGCAGTCGCGCCAGAACGCGATCGGCCATGTGGGCGCAGCGCGCGCCGTCGAAGGGGAAGGCGCCCGAGAGCGTGCCGGCGAACTCGCGTTCGATCGCAAGCCGCATGAGGCGGCGGGCGCGATGGAGGCGCGTCTTCACGGTTTCCGGGCGGATGCCGAGGTGCCCGGCCGTCTCCTCCGTGCTCATCTCTTCGATCTCGCGCAGCACGAAGACGATCCGGAAGGCCTCCGGCAGGCCGTCGACGGCCTGTTCGAGCATCTCGCGCATGCGCGCCCGGTCCGCTTCGGCTTCCGGGTCGGCCATGGGCGAGGGGAAGGCGAGGACCCGTCCGCCGGCCTCCCCCGTTTCCAGATCGGGATGGTCAAGGCCGACGGTCGGACGCCGGCGGCGCAGGCGCGCCAGCGCCTCGTTGAGGGCGATGCGCGTAAGCCAGGTCGACAAGGCGGAGTCCCCCCTGAAGGAGTCGAGATGGGTGAAGGCACGGACATAGGCTTCCTGCACGACATCCTCGGCTTCCGCATCGGAGCGGACCACGGCCCGCGCGGCACGGAACAGCCGCTGGTTATGACGGCGAACGATGATCCGCACCGCGGTTTC
>JBQCEN010000130.1:0-2761 GCA_051960215.1 Pararhizobium sp. | reverse complement strand
TGAGAGCGAGACGGCGTCGTTGTCGACGATCGCGAGCGTCCCGACGCCGGCCGCCGCGAGATATTCGAGCGCGGGTGCGCCGAGCCCGCCGGCGCCGATGACGACGACGCGCGCCCGCTTCAGCTTCTGCTGGCCCGGCCCGCCGACCTCGGCGAGCACGATGTGGCGGGCGTAGCGCTCGAGCTCCTCGCGCGACAGCGGCGCCTGGTCGGTTTTCGTGTCCATGGCGGGAGTCATAGGCCCGATCGGCAGGCAAGGCGAGGGGTCACGTCGGCCGCACGCGTCCGTCCTCGACGGTAAGGCGCTGCGCCCGCTCGCCGAGCGCCGAGAACATCGCCGCGTCCGTCCCGGTCATGAAAGCCTGGCCGCCGAGCCCGTCGACGAGATCGAAGAGGGCGGCGCGGCGGCCTTCGTCGAGATGGGCGGCGATCTCGTCGAGGAGCAGGAGCGGCGCGAAGCCCGTCATCTCGGCGACGAGCCGCGCGTGGGCAAGCACGAGACCGACGAGCAGCGCCTTCTGCTCGCCGGTCGAGGAGCGCGCCGCCTCCATGTCCTTCGCCCGGTTGCGGATCAGGAGGTTGGCGCGGTGCGGACCGGCGAGGGTGCGGCCGGCGGCCGCGTCGCGCGCCCGGCCGGCGCGGAGCATTTCGGCGAAAGCCTGCTCGGTGTCGACCGATGGCCGGTGCGGCGGCTGGTCGTCGAGGAAGCCTGCGAGCGCCAGGTCCGCCTTCGGGAAGGCGTCGTCCTCCTGGGCCCGCTCGATCGTGGCGGCGAGCAGCGCCACGAGCTCGCCGCGCGCCGCGGACAGGGCAACGCCGAGCTCGGCCATCTGCACCTCGATGCCGTCGAGCCACCCCGGATCCGGCCGGCCCTCCGAGAGCAGCCGGTTGCGGCTGCGCATCGCGCGCTCGTAGTCGAGCGCCCGGCGGCCGTGCGCCGGGTCGATCGACAGCACGAGCCGGTCGAGGAAGCGCCGCCGGTCGCCGGCGCTGCCGGTGAAGAGACCGTCCATCGCCGGCGTCAGCCAAAGCACGCGCAGGTGCTCGGCCATCGCCTCGGCGCTCGCCGGGGCGCTGTTGATACGCACCTTCCGCGCGCCGTCCTCCTCCGGCCCGGCGGCACCCGTGCCGATCTCCACCGGCCCGGCCATGCCTTCGAGCGCGGCGAAGACCGAGAAGCCGGCGCCGCCGCCGGCGGTCGGAACCTCGGCATAGGCCGCGCGCCGGAGGCCCCGGCCGGGAGAGAGGTAGGAGACGGCCTCCATGAGGTTCGTCTTGCCAGCCCCGTTCGCGCCGGTCAGCACGACGTGCCGCGCGTCGAGGTCGACGGCGAGCGTCTTGTAGTTGCGGAAAGCATCGAGCTTCAGCCGCTCGATATGGACCTTCTCGGACATGGCAGGCGGCCGCGCCCCAAAAATCGCGCCGGCGGGACTGGCGGCGGCTCGGCCGCCTTCAGACCCGCATCGGCATCAGCACATAGAGCGCGTCGTCGGCGGCCATGTCGTGCACCAGCGTCGGCGAGCCCGGGTCGGCGAGCATGAAGACCGCGTCGCTGCCGGAGAGCTGCGTCGTGATGTCGAGCAGGTAGCGCGCGTTGAAGCCGATCTCCAGCGGATCGCTCTCGTAGCCGATCGGCATCTCCTCGGTCGCCGTGCCGGAATCCGGATTGTTGACCGTCAGCGTCAGTTGCCCGTCGGTGATCGACAGCTTCACCGCCCGCCCGCGTTCCGACGAGATCGTCGAGACGCGGTCGACGGCGCGCGCGAAGGTCTCGCAGTCGATCGTCATCTGCTTGTCGTTCGCCGTCGGAATGACGCGCTGGTAATCCGGGAAGGTGCCGTCGATGAGCTTGGAGGTCATGACGACGTTGCCGATCGTGACCCGGAGCTTCGCATCCGAGAGCTCGACGGTGACCGTCGCCTCCGGATCGTCGAGCAGCTTCTGCAGCTCGCCGACCGTCTTCCGCGGCACGATGCTGCCGGGCATCCCCTCCGAACCCGCCGGCGCGTCGACGTCGGCGCGTGCCAGCCGGTGGCCGTCGGTCGCGACGCCCCGCAGCTTCAGTTCGCCCTTGCTCTCGATCGTGTGGAAGAAGATGCCGTTCAGGTAGTAGCGCGTCTCCTCCGTCGAGATCGCGAACTGCGTCCGGTCGATCAGCATCTTGAGCTGGCTCGCCGGCAGCTGGAAGCTATGGGAGAAGTCGCCGGCCGTCAGGTCCGGGAAATCGGACTGCGGCAGGCACTGGAGGGAGAACCGCGAGCGCCCGGAGGTCACCGACATCGCCGTGTTCTCGGCATTCGTCGCGAGCATCACCTCCGCTCCATCGGGAAGCTTGCGCACGATGTCGTAGAGCAGGTGCGCCGGCACCGTCGTCGCCCCCGCCTGGTCGACCTCAGCCGCCGTCGCCTCGGTCATCTCGAGATCGAGGTCCGTCGCCTTCATGAGCAGGCTCGCCCCTTCGGCATTGAGGAGCACGTTCGACAGGATCGGGATCGTGTTCCGGCGCTCGACGACACGATGGACGTGGTTCAGGGACTTCAGGAGGTTGGAACGCTCGAGGGTGACACGCATGATCGTCGTACCGTTCTTGGCCGCCCCGATCTTCGACCGGACGGCGCGTATGGTTTGTCAGGCTGAAATCCGTCTTGTGCGGCGCGCTGATGGATGCGCCAAGATGCAGCTTTGATGCGGGCTAAGCAAGTGCGCCGCCCGAAGCGGGCCGGCAATGGGCCGGCATTTCCCCAAGGGAAAAGTCGAGGGAG
>JBQCEN010000129.1:0-9502 GCA_051960215.1 Pararhizobium sp. | reverse complement strand
GGCCGGAGCACTGACGGACCTCACAACGAAAGGCGCACCGATTCATGAAGATTCGCGCGATCGAAACCCACGTCGTCAATGCCCGGATGCGCAACTGGGTCTTCGTCCGCGTGCTGACCGACGAGCCGGAACTCCATGGCTGGGGGGAGGCGACGCTGGAATGGAAGACCCGCGCCATCGTCGGCGCCGTCGAGGATCTGGCGCCGATCGTTGTCGGGCGTGATCCGCGGGATATCGAGGAGGCCGTGCGGGCGATGAAGAAGCAAGGCTTCTGGCAGCCGCTCGGCGTCATCGGCATGACCGCGATCTCCGGCATCGAGATGGCGCTCTGGGATATCCTCGGCAAGTCGGTCGGCCTCCCGGTCTGGCGGGTCCTCGGCGGCAAGGTGCGCGATCGCGTGCCGGTCTATACGCATCTCGGCATGGGCGAGATGGATGCCGTCTACCGCTCCCGCGACGCCGCACCGCTCGCCGAGCGTGGCCGCGCCGTCGTCGAGGAGGGCTACCGGGCGATGAAGCTCGTCAACGTCCCCTACACCCACTACACGGCGACGACCGCCGGCATCGATGGCTTCGTCAAGGGCATGGCGGCGCTGCGCGAGGCGGTCGGACCCGAGGTCGAACTGATGGTCGATTTCCACGGCCGATGCGCTTCCGCCGGCGCCGCGCTCTCGTTCCTCGAAGCTCTGGCACCCTTCGAAGTCATGTTTGCCGAGGAGCCGATCCCGCCCGGCGACGTCCTCTCGATGAAGCGGATCGCGGAGCGCTCGCCCGTTGCGATCGCCACCGGCGAGCGCCTGACCTCGGCGGCCGAATTCGCGCCCTATGTCGAGGCGCGTGCCATGACGGTGGCGCAGCCCGATCTCTGCCATTGCGGCGGCTTCACCGAAGCGCGCCGGATCGCCGCGCTCGCCGAGGTGGCGGGCATCGGCATCGCGCCGCACAATCCGCTCGGGCCGATCGCCGGCGTTGCTGCCCTCCACTTCGACGTGGCGACGCCGAACGTCATCATCCAGGAGGAGATGACCGGCGCCGTGCCGTGGTACTTCGACGTCGTCGACGGGCCGATCGAGCGGGTCGACGGCTTTTGGCAGGTGCCCGAGCGGCCGGGGCTCGGCGTCGAGGTGGACCTCGCCGTCGCCGCCCGCCATCCCTTCGCGCAGGAGCCGTTCCCGACGCGCGACGCCGTGCTTTCCGACGGCACGATCGTCGACTGGTAGGAGAGGGCGGGATGACCGACAGGCTGAAGGACAAGGTCGCGATCGTCACCGGAGCCGGGCGCGGCATCGGCGCGGCGATCGCCCGCACCTTCGCCGCCGAGGGCGCCGCACTGGCGCTGATCGACGTCGACGCGGCGGCCCTTCGGGAGAGCACCGCCGCAATCCCATCCGCGAAGGAGCGCGTCTTGACCGCGTCGGCCGACATCGCCGACCGGACGGCCGTCGAAGAGGCGATCGGAGCGGCGACGGCCCACTACGGCCGGATCGACATCCTCGTGAACAATGCCGGCATCAACGTCTTCCGCGATCCGCTGGCGATGAGCGAGGAGGACTGGCGGCGGTGCATGGCCGTCAACCTTGAAGGCGCGTGGCATTGCATCCGCTCCGTGCTTCCGGCGATGCTTGAGTCCGGCCGCGGCTCGATCGTCAACATCGCCTCGACCCACGCCTTCTCGATCATTCCGGGCTGCTTTCCCTATCCGGTCGCCAAGCACGGGCTTCTCGGGCTGACGCGCTCGCTGGCGATCGAATACGCGCCGCGCGGCGTCCGCGTGAACGCGGTGGCGCCTGGCTATATCGAGACGGAGAAGGTGAAGGACTGGCTCGATGGTTTCGACGATCCGCAGGCGCAGCGCCGAAGCGTCGAGGCGATCATCCCCCTGAGGCGCTTCGGGACGCCGCAGGAGGTCGCCTGGGCGGCGCTCTACCTCGCGAGCGACGAGGCTGGCTTCACGACCGGTTCCGTGCTGACGATGGATGGCGGGCGCTCGGTCGTCTACCACGACTGATAGGTCGGCCTTATTGTTATTAAAATAGGACTTGTTAGCAAAACAGATCGTGCTAACATCCGTTATGATCGGCAGGCGCAGCCAGGGAGGAAAGCCTATGTCGCTGACGAAATCCATCTCGACCATGCTCCTGGGGGCAAGCGTTGCGCTCGCCTTCGGAGCTGCGGCTCACGCGGCCGACAAGCACGTGACCATCGCCTACATCCAGAAACAGGGCGATCAGCAGTATTTCGTCGACGAGGCGCAGGGCGCCAAGGACGAGGCCAAGCAGCTCGGCAACGTCTCCGTCAATGTCGTCAACGTCAGCATGGACGCGAATGCGGCGATCAGCGCGATGAACGTGATGATCGGCCAGAAGGTCGACGGCATCGCGATCGTCGTGCCGGACCAGAAGATCGGTCCCCAGGTCATCGACATGGCGAAGCAGGCGAACATTCCGATGGTCGCCTCCGACGACACGCTGAAGGACGCGCAGGGCAAGGCGATCCCCTTCGTCGGCTTCGACGGCTACGACATGGGCCACAAGGTCGGCCTTGCCGCCGGCAAGCTCTTCAAGCAGGCCGGGTGGAACGCCGAGGACACGGTGATCGCCGCCGCCTATGAGCAGCAGCTCTCCGTCTGCCAGGACCGCCAGGCGGGCGAGAAGGCGGGCTTCAAGGAGGCGGCGGGGACGCTGCCGAAGATCATCGAGATCGGCACCGACAACTCCGTCGTCGACGCGCAGAACCGCACCGGCGCGGTCATCACCGCCAATCCGGGCGTCAAGCACTGGATCGTCTGGGGCTGCAACGACGAGAACGAGACCGGCGCGGTGACGGCGCTGAGCAACGCCGGCATTGCCGCCGACAACATCATCGGCGTCGGCCTCGGCGCCTATCTCGACTGCAAGGACTGGCAGGCCGGCCAGACCACCGGCAACAAGGCGGCGCTCTTCATCAGCGGCCATGACGTCGGCAGCGCGGCGGTGAAGACCCTCGTCGACCATATCCGCGGCGGCAAGCCGCTGCCGCAGAAGACGATCGCCAAGACGACGATCGTCGGTCCCGACAACTGGAAGTCCGTCATGGGGAGCTGCAGCTGAGCGGCTGCGGAGCGGCATTCCCGACGGACGCAAGGCGCGCCTCCCTCAAGGGGCGCGCCGGCATGAGGCGCGAGGATGAACGGCACTCATATTGACCCGGCCGGCGACGGCGACGCGGTCCTCGTCCTCAAGGATGTCTCCAAACGCTTTGCCGGCGTGCAGGCGCTGAGCGACGTCACGCTGACGGCGCGGGCCGGCGAGGTGCTTGCGCTGATGGGCGAGAACGGCGCCGGCAAGTCGACGCTGCTCAGGGTGATGGGCGGCGCGCATGCGGCCGACAGCGGCCGGATCGTCCTCGACGGCAAGGCGGTTTCCTTCTCCGCGCCCTCCGACGCCCGGCGCAGCGGCATCCGTGTCGTCGCGCAGGAGCCCGAGATCATGCGGGACCTCAGCGTTGCCGAGAACGTCTATGTCGGCGCCTTGCCGCGGCGCGGCCGGCTTTTCGACCGGGCGCGCCTGATCGCCGACGTGGAGGCCGACATCGAACGCGCCGGCTTCTCCGGCCTTCTCCACCCGCAGGCGCTCGGGCGCGACCTGTCGCCGGCGCAGCGCCAGATCGTCGAGATCTTGCGGGCCCTCGCTGGAAATCCGCGCGTCATCGCCTTCGACGAGCCGACGTCGTCGCTCTCCGACCACGAGGCGGAGGCGCTCTTCGACCTCATCCGCCGGCTGGTCGCCGCCGGCATCGCCGTCATCTACGTGTCGCACCGGATGAAGGAGATCTTCGGCATCGCGACCCGCGTGCTGGTGCTTCGCGACGGCCGCGTCGCCGGCGAGCGCGTCGCCGCCGAGACGGACGAGGCGGAACTCGTGCGCATGATGGTCGGCCGCGATCTCACCTCGCTCTTCCATCACACCACGCACGCGCCGGGCCGCACCATCCTCAGCCTGCGCAACGTGACCAGCCCCGACGTCAGCGACGTCAGCTTCGACGTGCGGGCCGGCGAGGTGGTGGTGCTGGCGGGCCTCGTCGGCGCGGGGCGTACCGAGCTTGCCCGTGCCGTCATCGGCGACCTGCCGATCACCGGCGGCGAGATTCATGTCGACGGAAAGCGCCTCCTTCCGACCTCGCCGCGCGACGCGATCCGCGCCGGCCTCTGCCTCGCGCCGGAAGAGCGCAAGGCGCAGGCGCTTCTCATGAAGCGCTCGGTGCGCGACAACATCTCGCTTGCCGTGATCGGCCTCATCAGCCGCTTCCGCATCATCCGGCGCGGCGAGGAGCGCCGGGTCGCCCGCCGCTATGCCGATGAACTGCGTGTGCGCACGCCTTCGATCGACAGCGAGGTCTCGACCCTTTCCGGCGGAAACCAGCAGAAGGTCGTGCTGGCGCGGTGGCTGGCGCGCCGCTCGAAGCTGTTGATCCTCGACGAGCCGACGCGCGGCGTCGACGTCGGCGCCAAGGCGGACATCTACGCGATCATCGACCGTCTCGCCGCCGACGGCGCGGCCGTGCTCGTGATTTCATCCGAACTTCCCGAGGTGCTCGGACTGGCGGACCGCATCATCGTGATGCAGCGCGGCCGGGTCTCCGGGGAACTCAAGCGCGAGGAGGCGAGCGAGGAGAAGATCCTCAGCCTCGCGATCCTGGAGGACGAGGCCGCATGATCACGAATGCCAACGAACAGACAGCGGCCGCTCCGCGTGCAGGTACGGTGCGTCGTGCCCTCGATGCGGTCGGGGTGCAGAACGTCAGCCTGCTGATCGCGCTGATCCTGCTCGTGATCTTCATCGGCGCGCAGAACAGCAATTTCTTCTATACGACGAACATCGCCACGATCGGCACGACGGTGGCCATCGTCGGCATCCTCTCCGTCGTCCAGACCGTCGTGATGCTGCTCGGCGGCCTCGACATCTCGGTCGGCTCGCAGGCCGGGCTCACCTCGGTCGCCTCCGCGATGATCTTCACGGCGACGGGAAGTGCAGCCGCCGGCATCGTCGCCGCCCTCGTCATCGGCGCGGTCGCCGGCCTCTTCAACGGCCTCGTCATCATCTATGGCCGCGTCAACGCCGTCATCGCGACGCTCGCGACCTTCGCCGCCTACCGCGGGCTCGCCAACGTCATCTCCGGCGGCCGCGCCCAGGGCTATACCGGCGTCGACCCCGTCTTTGTCTTCCTCGCCCGCGGCCACATCCTCGGCATTCCCGTCTTGATCTGGATCCTCGTCGTCGTCGCCGTCGCGGTGCAGCTCATGCTCCACTACACCGACATCGGCCGCAACATCTACGCCGTCGGCGGCAACGCCATCGCCGCCCGCCTCGCCGGCATCGCGCTCAACCGCTACGTCCTCGGCGTCTACGTTCTCGTCGGCCTCGTCGCGGCACTCGCCGGCATCCTGCTCACCGCCCGCACCGGCTCCGGCCAGCCGACCTCGGGAAGCCAGGGACTGGAGCTCCAGTCGATCACGGCGGCGGCCCTCGGCGGCTGTTCGTTGCAGGGCGGCAAGGGGACGATCGTCGGCACCATCCTCGCCGTCATCCTGCTCGGCGTGCTGGAGAACGGCCTGATCATCCTGAACGTCAACTCTTTCTACCAGGACATCGCGCAGGGCGCGCTCCTCGTCATCGCCGTCGTCATCCAGCAGCGCCGCGCCGGCGGCCGCGGCGTCGGCCTGCCGATGTAGGAACCTCGGGCGCCCAGGGTCAGCCGGGCGGCACCTTCATGGCTTGACCGTCATGAACGGCGCCGTTACGCTCCCGGCTGAATTGGTCTGACATCAGACCAATCGGGAGGAGAGGTCGGGCCTATGTGCGCCCTGCAGCGTCTTGCGCCCCAGGATCGGACGAGGGCCGTCCGCGAAGAACTCGCGGCGCTCGTCGATTCCAATGGCGTGACCATTGGCGACCGCCTGCCGACGGAGCGCGAGATGTCGGCGGCCCTCGGCGTCGGCCGTTCGACGGTGCGCGAGGTCCTCCGCCAGTGGCAGGCGCTCGGCATCGTCGAGATGCGCAAGGGCAGCGGCACCTATCTGAAGCGCCGCATCTCCAACGACACCATCTACCTGCCGCTTCTGCTCGAAGGAAAGCGCGAGGGCCTGCTGCAGATGCTCGAGGTCCGCCGCGGGCTCGAGACGGAAGCGGGCGCGCTGGCGGCGCATAGGGCGGAGGCGAAGGACCTCGCCGAGATGGAGGCGAAGCTCGTCGCCATGGAGGCCGTGCATGCCGAGGAAGGCTGCGCCGGTCCGGAGGACCTCGCCTTCCATCTCTCGATCTACGCCGCCTGCGGCAACCCGATCTTCGGCCAGCTTCTCTCGCAGATGCGCGACGCGCTCGATACGCTGTTTTCGATGTCCTACGTCTCGGAGGACCTCCGGCCCTTCGCCAGCCGGTCCTTTCCTTTCCACCGCGAGCGCTTCGAGGCGATCGCCACCCGCGACGCCGAGCGGGCGCGCGACCGCACGCTCGCCATCCTCGCCGTCGTCGAGGAGGATATCAGGACGATGATGCCATGAATGATTTTGCCGCCGACGACACCGCCGCCGCCCTCGCCATGGCGCATGACGACAGCGAGGCCTACGGCCCGGTCGTGCCGGCGATCGTCCAGACCTCGCTCTTCACCTTCTCCTCCTATGCGGAGATGGAGCGCAACTACACGGACCCGAAGCCGCGGCCGACCTATAGCCGCGTCGGCAACCCGACGGTGCGCGCCTTCGAGGAGAAGATGATCGCGCTCGAAGCGGGCGAGGATGCCGTCGGCTTCGCGAGCGGCATGGCGGCGATCTCCGCCTCCGTGCTCGCCTTCGTCAAGCCGGGCGACCGCGTCGTCGCCGTCGAGCACGTCTACCCCGACGCCTACCGCTTCTTCGAGACGTTCCTGAAAAAGATGGAGATCACCGTCGTCTATGTCGATGGCCGCGACCTCGACGCCGTCGAGAAGGCGCTTGAGGGCGCCCGCCTCTTCTACATGGAGAGCCCGACGAGCTGGACGATGCAGGCTCACGACGTCGCTGCGCTGGCGCGGCTGGCGCGGGCGGCGGGCGCCGTCAGCGTCATCGACAACAGCTGGGCGACACCGATCTTCCAGAAGCCGCTCACCCTCGGCTGCGACGTCGTCGTCCATTCCGCCTCGAAATATATCGGCGGCCACTCGGATACCGTCGCGGGCGTCGCCGTCGGCTCGGCGGAGAAGGTTGGCGCGATCCGCTCCGGCATCTGCCCCTATCTCGGCGGCAAGCTCGCACCCTTCGATGCCTGGCTGCTGCTGCGCGGCTTGCGGACGCTCGCCGTTCGCATGCGCGCGGTGGAGAGCGCGGCGCTGTCGGTCGCCCGCCGCCTGTCGGAGCGCCCCGAGGTCGCAGCGGTGCTTCATCCGGGCCTCGCCAACGCGCTGCCGGACGGATTGACGGGGACGTCCGGCCTCTTTTCCGTCGAGTTCGACGAGACCGTCGCCATTCCGGCCTTCATCGACGCGCTCAAGCTCTTCAAGCTCGGCGTCAGTTGGGGCGGCCACGAGAGCCTCGCCATGCCGGCGAAGCTCGCACGCACGCAGGCCAACGGCCCCAACTCCGTCATCGACTTCGGAGTCTCGGAGCGGGTGGTGCGGCTCAACATCGGGCTGGAGGGCCCGGATGCGCTCTGGAGGGATCTCCTCCAGGCGATCGAGAGGAGCAAAACGGGAGGAAAATGATGCTGAAGAAGCTGCTGATTGCAACGGCGCTGACCACGCTTCTCGCGGGGCCGGCACTCGCCGATACGACGCTGAAGCTGACGGAGGTCATCACGAGCCCGGAGCGCACGAAGACGCTCCGCGACATCGTCAAGACCTTCGAGGACGCCAATCCGGGTGTCCATGTCGAGATCACCTCGCTCCCCTGGGGGCAGGCCTTCGAGAAGTTCGCGACCATGGTCTCGGCCGGCGACACGCCGGACGTCGTCGAGATGCCCGACCGCTGGCAGGCGCTCCATGCCAACAGCGGCCGGCTGGAGGACCTCGGGCCTTACCTCGACAAGTGGGACCAGACGAAGGACCTCAACAAGCGCACGCTGGAGATGGCGAAAGTCGTCGGCGGCAAGGCCTATTCGCTGCCCTACGGCTTCTATCTGCGCGCGATGTTCTACAACAAGGCGCTCTTCAAGCAGGCCGGCATCGACGGACCGCCGAAAACCATGGAGGAGTTCGCCGCCGACGCGAAGAAGATTTCGGCGATCCCGGGTAAGTACGGCTACTGCCTGCGCGGCGGCACCGGCGGCTACAACGGCTGGCTGATGTTCGGCGCCGGCATGAAGGGCGACGGCGAGTTCTTCGACAAGGACGGCAAGTCGACCTTCACCGATCCGGGCTGGGTCAAGGGCTTCCAGTGGCTGATCGACCTCTACAAGAACGGCTACGCGCCGAAGGACAGCGTCAACTGGGGCTTCAACGAGGTCGTCGCCGGCTTCTATTCCGGCACCTGCGCCATGCTCGACCAGGATCCGGACGCCCTGATCGCCATCGCCGAGCGGATGGACGCGAGCCAGTACGGCGTCACGCCCTTCCCGAAGGGCCCGAGCGGCAAGGCCTTTCCAACGCTTGGCTATGCCGGCTGGGCGATGTTCGCCAACAGCGAGCACAAGGACCTCGCCTG
This sequence comes from Pararhizobium sp., assembly GCA_051960215.1. Lineage (GTDB taxonomy): Bacteria > Pseudomonadota > Alphaproteobacteria > Rhizobiales > Rhizobiaceae > Pararhizobium_B. The sequence goes on along the minus strand of JBQCEN010000129.1, from coordinate 852 downwards.
GAAGCTGATCGCCACGCTCGACGGGCCGAAGGGCAACATCGAGTGGAACAAGCGCACCGGCGCGCTGCCGATCTATACGGCGGCCGAGAAGGACCCGTTCTACCAGAAGCCCGGCTTCAAGGGCTGGTTCGAGGAACTCGCCGACCCTGACACGACGCCGCTGATCCTGCCCTTCCGGCTGAAGGAGTTCGCCTTCTTCACGGATTCGCTCGTCCCGCAGACGAGCCAGAAGGCGCTGCTCGGGCAGATCTCCGCGGAGGATCTCGCCAAGCAGTGGGCGGACTACCTGACGAAGGCCAACCAGGCCTACCTCGCGTCGCAGAAATAGCGGCCTGCCGATAACACGCCTGCCGGGCCCGGTGCTTCGATCCGGGTCCGGCGCGGCCAGAGGCGAAAGCAAGCGAGGCGCCGCAATGACGATCGCCATCAACGATGCGCGGGAGCATCACGGACCGGCGCCGCTGCGCCGGCTGGCGCTCGCTGCCGAGCCTTACCTCTACGCGGCCCCCGGGCTGATCCTGATCGCCGCGGTCATGCTGGTGCCGCTCATCATCGGTCTCTCCTACGCCTTCCGGGACATCACGCTGCTCAACCCGTTCAGCGGCGGCTTCGTCGGCTTCGACCACTTCCGGCAGCTGTGGAGCGACGCGAATTTCTGGCAGGCGCTGAAGAACACGGTGCTCTGGACGGTCGCCTCCGTCGTGCTGCAGTTCTTCTTCGGCCTGATCCTCGCGCTGCTGCTCGACCGGCCGTTCCCCGGCCGCTCCGTCGTCCAGGCGCTGGTCTTCCTGCCCTGGGCGGTGCCGGCCTTCCTGTCCGGCCTCGATTTCGCCTGGCTCTTCAATCCGGTGG
>JBQCEN010000128.1:0-14474 GCA_051960215.1 Pararhizobium sp. | reverse complement strand
CGTTGTTCCCGCGCAGAGTGAATCGGGCGGCGCTTGAGCCGTTCGGCGGCGCCGGTCGTACTTCCGCCCTGTTCGCCGAGGATGGCCTGAAGCCGGGGTGCAGATTAGGGAGCGGTTCTTGAGCGACGCAGGGATGATCGTTTCCGGCAGCTACGACTACCCGCTTGTCGTGCTTTCGATCGTCATCGCCGTGCTGGCGGCCTATGCGGCTCTCGATCTCGCCGGACGCGTCAGGCAGGCGACGGGCTGGGCCCGCGCCGCCTGGATCGCAACCGCCTCGATTGCGATGGGCGGCGGCATCTGGTCCATGCACTTCATCGCCATGCTCGCCTACATCATGCCGATGAAGGCGAGCTATGACCTCGGCGTCACGCTCGCCTCGCTGGCGCTGCCGATCGTCGTCACCTGGCTCGCCTTTTCGATCGTCTGCAAGAAGGGTTCTGGCGCCGCCGTCGTGGTCGGAAGCGGCCTCGTCATGGGAGCCGGCATTGCGGCGATGCATTATACCGGCATGGCCGCGATGCGCATGGGCGTCGACGTGAGGTACGATCCGCTCCTCGTCACGGCCTCGGTCGCGATCGCCCTCATCGCTTCGGTCGCCGCGCTCTGGACGGCCTTCCAGGGCACGACGCCCCTGCGACGCCTCTTGGCAGCGCCCATCATGGGCCTGGCGATCGCCGGGATGCACTATACGGCGATGGCCGCCGCGACCTTCACGATGGCCGCCGGCGGCCCGCGAGCCGAACCCGGCATAGACGCCGTCGGTCTCGCCGCCGGCATTGCCGCCGTGACCTTCTCGATCCTGTTCCTGGCGCTCGCCGCCGCAAGCATCGACCGGCGCCTGGCGCGCGCCGCCGTGCGCGAGGCGGAGGCGCTGCGCGAGAGCGAGGAGCGCTTCAAGAACCTCTATCGGCTGACCCCGCTGCCGCTTCATGCGCTGAACGAGGGGGGCGAGATCGACTATGTGAGCAACGTCTGGCTCGAGCTCCTCGGCTACGCCCGGCAAGAGGTTCTCGGCCGGACGATGACGGCCTTCATGACCGAAAGCTCGGCGCAGCGGTGCCGGGACGAGGACTGGCCGGCACTCATGACCTCCGGCGACCTGCGCCAGGCGGAATACCAGTTCCTCGGCCGCGACGGCCGTCGCGTGGACTGCCTGCTCTCGGCCCATGTCGAGCATGATTCGGAAGGCCGCTTCGTCCAGGTGCTGTGCGGCCTCACCGACGTGACCGAGCACCGCCAGGCGGAGGAGCAGCTCCGCCAGGCCCAAAAGCTGGAGGCGATCGGCCAGCTGACCGGCGGCCTCGCGCATGATTTCAACAACCTGCTCGCCGCCGTGCTCGCCAACCTCGCGCTGCTGCGCAAGCGCCTGCCGCAGGATCGCAAGCTTCAGCAGCTTCTCGACACGGCCGTGCGCGGCGCCGAGCGGGGAGCGGGCCTGACCCAGCGGATGCTCGCCTTCTCGCGCCGGCAGGAGCTCCGCCCGGACGACGTCGAGCTTCCGACGCTTGTGCGGGACATGGCGGACCTGCTGCAGCGCTCCATCGGTCCGACCGCCGAGATCGAGACGCGCTTCCCGCTCAGCCTGCCGAGGATCCGGGTCGACGCCAATCAACTCGAGCTCGCACTCCTCAACCTTGTCGTGAATGCCCGCGACGCCATGCCCGAAGGCGGCAGGATCACGATCTCCGCCGAAGAGACGACTGTCACCTATGCGAGCGAGGGGCTGGCCGCCGGCCGCTACGTCTGCCTCAGCGTCACGGATACGGGCAGCGGGATGGATGCGGCGACCCTCGCCGCGGCGACCGAACCCTTCTTCACGACCAAGGGCGTCGGCAAGGGGACCGGCCTCGGCCTTTCGATGGTGCACGGGCTCGCGGCCCAGTCGGGCGGACGGCTGGTCCTCAAGAGCCGGCCCGGCGAAGGAACGACGGCGCAGATCTGCCTGCCCGTGGCGACGTCGAGACTGGCGGCCGACGTGCCGGATCTGCGGGACGATCCGCCGGAAGACATCAGCGTGCCGTCGCTGAAGGTGCTCGCCGTGGACGACGATGCCCTCGTCCTCCTCGGCACCGTCGCGATGCTCGAGGACCTCGGGCACGAGGTCGTCGAGGCGAAGTCCGGCCAGGAAGCCCTGCAGGCGGTTGAATCGGGCGAGGTCGACCTGGTGGTCACCGACCAGGCCATGCCGCGGATGACGGGCGTGCAGCTTGCGGAGGCCCTTCGCGACAAGCGGCCCGGCCTGCCCGTCATCCTCGCGAGCGGCTACGCCGAACTGCCGCAAGGCGCGGATCCGACGCTGCCGCGGCTTTCCAAGCCGTTCTCGCAGCAGCAGCTCGCCGAGGCGATCGCCGCCGTCTTCGCCGCGACCTCGGAGCGCAAGGTCGTCGCCTTTCAGCGCCGCGACGCACAGCACTAGCGTCGCAGGAAAGGTGGAAACCGGCTTTCCGTCCGGAACACGACGGAACACGGACATGGATCGTTTTCGCGATGAAGCGGAACGCGGAAATGATCTTGCGCGTCGCTTCCGCCGTATCAGCCGATCCGGCCCATGCGGCGCGCGACGGTGTGGAGGGCGATCGCCGCCGCCGTCGCCACGTTGAGGCTGTCCATGCCGGGTGCCTGCGCGATCCGCGCGGTCCTGATGCGGCCCATCAGCGGCTGAGGCAACCCGTCGCCTTCCGTCCCGACGAGCAGCGCCGTGCGCCGGCCCGGCACCAGCTCTTCGAGTGGTACCGAGCCGCCGGGCGACAGGCCCCAGAGGTCGAAGCCGTTCGCGTCGAGGGCGGCGACGAGGTCGTCGACATTACCCGCATGGACGAAGGGCACCCGGAAGACGCCGCCGACCGAAACCCGGATTGCCTTGCGGTAGAGCGGATGGCACGACTGCGCGTCGAAGAGGGCGGCATCGACGCCGAAGACGGCGGCGTTGCGGAAGAGCCCGCCCATATTGTCATGGTTGGAGATCGCGTGCCCGGCGACGACGAGAGCCTCGCGCGGCAGGTGCCGCTGCATCGTGCCGACATCGGCGGGCGCGGCCCGTCGGCCGATGGCGAGCACGCCGCGATGCATGGCAAACCCGGCTATTGCGTCCAGTACGCCGCGTGTCGCGCAATAAAGCGGCACGCTGTCCGGCAGCCTCGCCAGAACGTCGGCGACGCCAGCGGCGCGGTTCTCGAGCACCAGCACGGAGCTGACCGAAAAGCCGCCGGCCCTGCCATGGCTTTCGGCGAGCACCCGCAGGACGACGGTGCCCTCGGCGACGAACGCCTCCTCGTTCAGGACGAGGTCGCGCTCCCGGATATCGCGATAGGCGGCGATCCGCGGGTCGTCCGCGTCGGTGATGCGCTGCAACCGCTCGGCGAGCGGCTTCATCGTCCGCCGGTCACGGCGACATCGGCGACCACGCGTCCGGCGGAGATGTCGAAGACATAGGCATGCGCCTCGCCGTCCGAGCCCTTGCCGTAGAAGAGGATACGTGAGCCGTCGAGCGCGACGCGTTCGACGGAGAAGCCCGCCGGCAGGGCCGCCCGGGCCTCGACCGGCCCTTCCGACGGCACGGACGCAGTATCTTCGGCGGCAACCGTCGGCTTCGCGGGAGCGCGCGCCACGACCTTGTAGACAATGGCCCCGAGCACCGCCATAAGTCCGACGCACATGATGCCGATGGAGACGCCGAGGGTACGGACCATCTTGCGCCGCATGGTCTCCAGGGCCGGGTCGAGCGGCTTGTCCTCCCCCTCGTCCCTGTCCATATTCGGCATTTCTGATCCTTCCCTGGCGAACATCAAGAGCCATAAAGCGCAATGGGCGAACCCTTTACCGAAGCCGACGGCGAGAAGAAAGTGCTGCTTGCGGGCGAGGATGCCGGCGGCCGGCTCGACGCCTGGCTCGCCGCCGCGCTCGCGGAGGATTTCTCGCGTAATCGGCTGAAGGCGCTGATCACCGACGGCCGGGTGACGGTCGGCGACAGGATCGTGACGGAGCCGCGGCACAGGATCAGGCCGGGCGAGACGGTGACGGTCCGCCTGCCGCCGCCGGACGATCCGACGCCGCAGCCGGAAGCGATCCCGCTCCATATCCTCCATGAGGACGACGACCTGATCGTCATCGTCAAGCCGGCGGGCCTCGTCGTCCATCCGGGACCGGGCAACTGGACCGGCACGCTGGTCAACGCCCTGATCCACCATTGCGGCGACACGCTCTCCGGCATCGGCGGGGTCCGGCGCCCCGGCATCGTCCACCGCCTCGACAAGGATACGAGCGGCGTCATGGTCGTCGCCAAGTCCGACCGGGCCCACCGCGCGCTCGCCGCGCAGTTCGCCGACCACGGCCGCAGCGGGCCCTTGGAGCGCGCCTATGTCGCCTTCGTCTGGGGCCGCCCGCGGCAGCTCAAGGGCACGATCGACGCACCGCTCGGACGGGCGGCCGACCGGCTGAAGCGCGCCGTCCGCAGCGCGGAAAGCGCCGACGCCCGCGAGGCCGTGACGCATTACCGGGTACTCGAGCGCTACGGCGAGAGCCCCGACGGAACGGCGCTCGCAAGTGAGGTCGAGTGCCGGCTGGAGACCGGCCGCACGCACCAGATCCGCGTCCACATGGCCCATATCGGCCATCCGCTCATCGGCGATCCCGACTATGGCGCAGGCTTCCGGACGAAGACGAATAGGCTTCCCGACGAAACCCGGGCCCGGGTTTCGGGGTTCGAGAGGCAGGCGGTGCACCCCAGCCGTATGCAGTTCGTGCAACCGGAAACCCGCGAGACGATGCGCTTCGAGGCGCCGTTGCCGGACGATCTCGAGGACTTGCGCCAGGCCCTCCTGGCGCTCTGAAACCGCAAGCCCTGATGGCTCTGCGGCTTACGAAGACGTAACACGACTTCGCCTTGAAAGTAGTGTAGACGATGCTTATCTGTCACCTTGAGTTGGGCTGACCGCTTTCAGGTGGTCCGACTGCCGGCTTGCCGAAGTGGGGCCGGAAATACGAAAGAGAGGGTGCAACCAATGGCCCGCAATACCTTGCCTTCCATCTCCTCCGGAGAGGGCGGCCTCAACCGCTATCTGGAAGAGATCCGGCGGTTCCCGATGCTGGAGCCGCAGCAGGAATACATGCTCGCCAAGCGCTACCAGGAGCATGACGACCGCAACGCCGCCCACCAGCTCGTCACCAGCCACCTCCGCCTCGTCGCCAAGATCGCGATGGGCTACCGCGGTTATGGCCTGCCGATCGGAGAAGTGATCTCCGAAGGCAATGTCGGCCTGATGCAGGCGGTCAAGAAGTTCGATCCGGAGCGCGGCTTCCGCCTTGCCACCTATGCGATGTGGTGGATCAAGGCGTCGATCCAGGAATACATCCTGCGCTCGTGGTCGCTCGTGAAGATGGGTACGACGGCGAACCAGAAGCGCCTGTTCTTCAACCTGCGCAAGCTGAAAGGACGCCTGCAGGCGCTCGAGGAGGGCGACCTGAAGCCCGAGCAGGTAAGCGAGATCGCCACGCGCCTCAACGTGTCCGAAGACGAGGTCGTCTCGATGAACCGCCGGCTCTCCGGCGACGCCTCGCTCAACGCGCCGATCAAGGCAAGCGAGGGCGAGTCCGGCCAGTGGCAGGACTGGCTGGTCGACGAAGGGCAGAGCCAGGAGCAGATCCTGGTCGAGCAGGACGAGCTGGAGAACCGCCGAGCGATGCTGTCGAACGCGCTCCGCGTCCTCAACGACCGCGAACGGCGCATCTTCGAGGCGCGCCGCCTCTCCGAGGATCCGACGACGCTGGAGGACCTCTCCGGCGAATTCGACATCAGCCGCGAGCGCGTCCGCCAGATCGAGGTCCGGGCCTTCGAGAAGGTCCAGTCGGCGGTGCGCCAGGAAGCGCTTGACCGGGCCCGCAGCCTGCGTCCGGTCGCCGAGGCGAACGCCTGACATCCTTACTTTCGCGAATGAAAAAGCCGCGCCTTCGCCGGGCGCGGCTTTTTCTTATCTGTTCTTTATCTGCCGCCTGCGGCCAGATCGCTTCGGTGTTTCGTTGAAGCGCGAAAACAATCTATGCCGTTGTTTCCTCACGGTGCTGACGGAAAGCCGGTCTCCACCTTGAAACGTCCTATTGCCCCGGCGTGGCGCTTGTCGATCCGGTCGTCGGCGGGGCGTCGGGCGCTGCGGGCGCGTTTCCGCCGGCGGCCTTGGCGGGTGCGGCCGCCCAAGCCTTCATCGCCTCGTCGAAGACCTTGGCGCCCGAGGCGCCCTTCTCGAGCGTGATCAGCGCCCGGCGGCCGTTCTTGTAGGTGATCGGGATGTCGATCCAGTCGCGCGACTTCAGGAGGTCGAGGTTCGTCTGGACCGCCTTCGGATAGTCGTTCAGCGCCACCATGAAGAAGTTGTCGGTGATCTTCGCCGGCACCGCGATCAGCGGATCGCCACGCGACTGCTCGGTCTCCTTCATCGAGACGCGCTGCACGCTGTCGATGCCGCCGCCGTCGAACTTGCCGGGGAGCGCGAAGACGATCTCGATCAGGTGGCTCGCCGGCAGCGACTGGTCGGCGTTGCGCTTGATCGTGACCAGCGCGGTCATCCCCTTGTCGGGGATCGAGATTTCGCCGTGGATCGCCGGCTCGTTCGGCGCATCGCCGCCGGGCGAATCCTTGGCGACCGTCCAGACGACGGTGCCGGTGGTCGCCGCCGGTGCCTGGTCGTTGAAGCGCTCCTCGTAGAGATACATCTTCTGCGACACGGCCGCCTGCTCGCCCGCCGCCTTGACCGCCTCGGCAGGCTTGGCCGCGTTCTGCGTGCTGTCCGCCGGAGAAGCGGCCGGCGTGGTGGCGGTCGCCTGGTCCGATTCAGCCATCACAGACTTGCCTTCCGACGGTGTCGGCTGGTCGGGGGACGCCGCGGGACCGGGATTGGTCTCCGAACCGTCCGCCATCAGGCGCTGCGTGAACTTGCCGCCCTCCGGCAGCTTGGCCTGACCGGCGTCGCCCGCCCCGGCCTCCGCCTTGGCGACCTCTTTCCCGGCCGGCGCCGTCTGTGCCTTGGCATCCGCAGGTTTCGACGCGGGCGCCGCATCCTTCGACGAGGGCGCGACGCTCGCGACCATCATCCGGATGGAACTGCTGTTCTCCCAGAGGCCGTAGGCGGCGCCGCAGACGATGAGCAGCACGACGACCGCCGCTACGCCACGGATGAGGCCGCGACGGCTCCGCCTGCGGCCGGCGCCGTGCCTGTCGCCGAGGCCGAAGACCTCGTCGTGCGCCTCGCCGAGGAGCGCCGGCTCGGCAAAGGGCGCATGCTCGAACGGTTCGGCCGTCTCGGGAACCTTGAGGCTCTGCGGATCGATCCGCTCATCGCCGGCTGCGCCGTCGCCATGCCAGCCGTGAGGGGCTGGATCGGCCGGCTCGCTGCGCTCGATGCCCCAGGCGGCGGCCGCCGAGGAAACCGGCTCCGCCTCGGCTGCCGGTCGACGCGGCAGGGTCCGCGCCATCGGCCGCGGCGCCGGTTCCGGCCGCGCTTCCGGCTCACTCGGCCAGCCCGACGGCTCTTCCTGCTCATAGGCTTCGACGGCCGGGGCGGCCGCCGCCTCGGGCGCGTCCTCCTCGAGCGGCGGCAGCGCCTCGGCATGCTCCGACTCGACCTCGCCGATCGCGGTCTCGAGCTTGTCGAGCTGACGGCGCACGAGCTCGTCGGAGGGGCGCGGCGACATGGTCTCGAGCTGGCGGCGGACAGCACTCCGGGCCTTCTCGTAGACACGTTCGCGGTTGTCGGGCGTGTTCTCCGACAGTCCGTCGACGGCTCGCCGAATGACTGCTACAAAATCCGCCATATATGCTCTGATCTCTTTTGATTTCCCGGGGTCGGCCGAATCCTAGGGCGCAAATTAGTCTTCAAAAGGATCGGTCACAAGTATTGTGTCGTCGCGTTCCGGGCTCGTCGAGAGCAGCGCGACCGGCGCGCCGATCAGCTCCTCGATGTAGCGCACGTACTTGACCGCCTGTGCCGGCAGGTCCGCCCAGCTCCTTGCCCCGACGGTGGAATCCTTCCAGCCGTCGAGCGTCACATAGACCGGCTCCACCCGCTCCTGCTGCGCCTGCGCAGCCGGCAGCCGGTCGATCTCCTCGCCGTCGAGCTTGTAGCCGACGCAGATCTTGAGTTCGTCGAGCCCGTCGAGGACGTCGAGCTTGGTGAGCGCGATGCCCGTGATGCCGTTCGTCGCCACGGCCTGGCGCACCAGCACCGCGTCGAACCAGCCGCAGCGGCGCTGCCGCCCGGTGACCGTGCCGAATTCGTGGCCGCGCTCGCCGAGGAAGCGGCCGACCTCGCCCGTCTGCTCGGTCGGAAACGGCCCCTCCCCGACGCGCGTCGTATAGGCCTTGGTGATGCCGAGGATATAGCCGAGCGAGCCGGGCCCCATGCCGGAGCCGGCCGCCGCCTGGCCCGCGACCGTGTTCGACGAGGTGACGAAGGGATAGGTGCCGTGGTCGATGTCGAGCATCGTCCCCTGCGCGCCCTCGAAGAGGATGCGCGCGCCGCGGCGGCGTTCCTTGTCGAGCAGCGCCCAGGCCGAGCAGCGGAAGGGCAGGATGCGGTCGGCGACCGACGTGAGCTCCTCCATCAGCGTCGCATGGGCGACTTCCGGCACGCCGAGGCCGCGCCTCAGCGCGTTGTGGTGAGTCAGCAGCCGCTCGACCTTCGCCGGCAGCGTCTCCATGTTGTCGAGGTCCATGACGCGGATCGCGCGTCGACCGACCTTGTCCTCATAGGCCGGGCCGATGCCGCGACGCGTCGTGCCGATCTTCGTGCCGCTCGCCGAGGCCGCGTCCTCGCGGATGCCGTCGAGTTCGCGGTGCAGCGACAGGATCAGCGTCGCATTGTCGGCGAGCCTGAGGGTTTCCGGCGTCACCGTTACGCCCTGCTTCGCGAGCCGGTCGATCTCGGCGACGAGCGCATGCGGATCGACGACCACGCCATTGCCGATGACCGACAGCTTGCCCGGCCGCACGACGCCCGAAGGCAGCAGCGACAGCTTGTAGCTGACCCCGTCGATGACGAGCGTATGGCCGGCATTGTGGCCGCCCTGGAAGCGGACGACGACGTCGGCGCGCTCCGAGAGCCAATCCACGATCTTGCCCTTGCCTTCGTCGCCCCATTGCGAGCCGACGACCACGACGTTGGTCATGCTGTCCTCTTGATGCCAAAGGCGGCGCCGAACGGGCCGCGGTCCGAAACCCGCGCATCTATAGAGAGTCCGGCGCGGGAAATCGACCCGTCCCGGCCGTCGCCGCCGCGGTTTTTGCGTCGCAGCCGGCCTTCCGATAGAAGCTTCGACGATAGCCCCGCCCCCGGCCTCACATTTCAGCCTCCGGATCGACCCGCTTGCGCCTCAGAGCCTACGCCTTCCTCGTCGCCACGATGCTGCTCTGGGCAGCGAATGCCATCGCCGGCAAGCTGGCGCTCGGCCATGTCAGCCCGTTTTTCCTGACGAGTGCGCGCTGGGGCATCTCCTTCGCCGCCGCGATCCTCCTCGGCGGCCGCAGGCTCGCGGCCGACTGGCCGGCGATCCGCAAGAACTGGCCGCTCTTCGTCTTCTACGGATCGTTCGGCTTCGCCTGGTTCAACGCCGCCTTCTATTCGGCGGCGAAATACACGAGCGCGATCAACATTGTGATCATCCAGGCGGGCATGCCGTTCGTCATCTTCTGCGCAAACTTCATGATCTTCCGCATCAGGGTGACCGGCGGCCAGGTGTTCGGCTTCCTGCTCACCATCGCCGGCGTCCTTATCGTCACCTCGAACGGCAGCCTCGAGACGCTCGCCGGCCTCGGCATCAACCGCGGCGATGCGCTGATGTGCCTCGCCGTCCTGCTTTACGGCGGCTACACGGTCGCCCTGCGCTTCAAGCCGCAGGTCCACTGGCTGAGCTTCATGATCGTCGCCTCGGCCCTCGCCTTCGTCGCCTCCCTCCCCTTCACGCTGTGGGAGATCGCGGACGGCGGGATCGTTTGGCCGGACCTGCAGGGAACGGCGATCTGCCTCTTCACCGCCTTGCTGCCGGGCTTCCTCGCGCAGGCGGCCTATATCCGCGGAAACGAGTTGATCGGCGGCAACCGCGCCGGCCTCTTCATCAACCTGGTTCCCGTTTTCGGCACGCTGATGTCGGTCACGCTCCTCGGAGAGGACCTCCGCCTCTACCACGTCGCCGCGCTCGCCCTGGTGCTCGCCGGCATCGGCCTCGCCGAACGCGCGAAACCCGCCGCCATGCCGGCAAAATGAAGGGCGCACGGCCGGCAGGCCGCGCGCCCTTCGATTGATCCCCGCCGGGAGGATCAGTCGACGTTGAAGGTGAGCGGCTTCGCCGACTGGAAGGCATTGCTTTCCGTCAGCTTGTCGAGCACCGCCTTCTCGACTGGACCGTCGACATAAAGCAGCGCAATCGCGTCGCCGCCGGGCCGGTCGCGGCCGAGCGAGAAGTTGGCGATGTTGATGCCGGCCTCGCCGAAGGTCGTGCCGAGCTTGCCGATGATGCCGGGGACGTCGTGGTTCGTCGTGTAGACCATGTGCTGGCCGACCTCGGCATCCATGTTGATGCCCTTGATCTGGATGAAGCGCGGCTTGCCGTCGGAGAACACCGTGCCGGCGACCGAGCGCGTCATGTCGGCGGTCTTCACCGTCAGACGGATATAGCCGTCGAAGACGCCGGACTTGTCGCGCTTGACCTCCGACAGGATGATGCCCTTCTCCTTCACCATGATCGGCGCCGAGACCATGTTGACGTCGGCGACCTGCGGCCGGATCAGGCCGGCGAGCGCGGCAGAGGTCAGCGCCCGGGTGTTCATCCCGGCGGTCGCGCCGTCATAGAGGATCTCGATCTCCTTGATCGGGCTCTCCGTCACCTGCCCGACGAAGGCGCCGAGCACGTCGGCGAGCTTGATGAAGGGCTTCAGTCGCGGCGCTTCCTCCGCCGAGATCGACGGCATGTTGATCGCGTTGGTGACCGCGCCCTTCACCAGGTAGTCGGCCATCTGCTCGGCCACCTGCAGCGCGACGTTCTCCTGCGCTTCCGTCGTCGAGGCGCCGAGATGCGGCGTGCAGACGACGTTCGGCAGGCCGAAGAGCGGGCTCTCGGTCGCGGGCTCCGTCTCGAAGACGTCGAAACCGGCACCGGCGACATGGCCGGACCTGATCGCCTCGGCGAGGTCCTTCTCGACGACGAGGCCGCCGCGGGCGCAGTTGACGATGCGCACGCCCTTCTTCGTCTTCGCAAGCGCCGCCGCATCGAGGATGTTGCGGGTCTTGTCGGTCAGCGGCACGTGCAGCGTGATGAAGTCTGCCCGCGCGAGCAGTTCGTCGAGCTCGACCTTCTCGACGCCGATCTCCTCGGCGCGCTCCGGCGAGAGGAACGGGTCGAACGCGATGACCCGCATCTTCAGCCCGATGCCGCGGGCGGCGACGACGGAGCCGATATTGCCGCAGCCGATGATGCCGAGCACCTTGCCGGTGATCTCGACGCCCATGAACTTCGATTTCTCCCACTTGCCGGCCTGGGTCGAGAGGTCCGCCTGCGGCAACTGACGGGCCACGGCGAACATCATCGCAACCGCGTGCTCGGCCGTCGTGATCGAGTTGCCGAAGGGCGTGTTCATGACGATGATGCCGCGCCGCGAGGCGGCCGGGATATCGACGTTGTCGACGCCGATGCCGGCGCGGCCGATCACCTTGAGGTTGGCGGCAGCGGCGATGATCTTCTCGGTGACCTTGGTCGCCGAACGGATCGCCAGGCCGTCATAGTTCGGGATGACTTCGAGGAGCTTCTCCTTGTCCTTGCCGAGGTTCGGCTGGAAATCGACCTCGACGCCGCGGTCGCGGAAGATCTGGACGGCGGTTTCGGAAAGGGCATCGGAAACAAGAACGCGAGGCATGGGATTGGTCCTTTGAAAAGAGCTGGCGCCTGACCTCGGCTGGAGCCGTCGTCGCACAGCGATTGGGATGGAGATCGCCTATTTCCTGCCGTCATTTCTGTGCTCGTCACAGAAATCCATTCCATTCCGCCCTCGGGACGGAGACGCTCTCGATGGCGCCGGAACTGAAACCGGAGGGGAATGGACCCCTGTGACAAGCACAGGGGTGACGGAGAGACCCGGCTACGCAGCCTGCTTCTGAAGCGCGGTCTTCTGCGTCCGGAAGGCCCATTCGAGCCACGGCATCAGCGCCTCCATGTCGGAGGTCTCGATGGTGGCGCCGGCCCAGATGCGCAAGCCGGAGGGCGCATCGCGGTAGGCGCCGATGTCGAAGGCGACGCCCTTCTCGTCGAGGAGCGTGGTGATGCCCTTGGCGAAGGCCGCCTGCGCCTTGTCGTCGAGCGCGACGATGTCCGGATCGACGATCTTCATGCACATCGACGTGTTGGAGCGCGTCGCCGGGTCCTCGGCGAGGTTCGCGATCCACGGCGTCCTGGCGATGAAGGCATCGACGACGGCCGCGTTCGCGTCGGCGCGGGCGATCAGCGCGTCAAGCCCGCCGAGCTTCTTCGCCCACTGGAGGGCGTCGATATAGTCCTCGACGCAGAGCATCGACGGCGTATTGATCGTCTCGCCGGTGAAGATGCCCTCGATCAGCTTGCCGCCCTTCGTCATGCGGAAGATCTTCGGCAGCGGCCAGGCCGGCGTGTAGCTCTCCAGCCGCGCAACGGCGCGCGGCGAGAGGATGAGGACGCCATGGCCGCCCTCGCCGCCGAGCACCTTCTGCCAGGAGAAGGTGACGACATCGAGCTTGGCGAAATCGAGCCGCTGCGCAAAAGCGGCCGACGTCGCGTCGCAGATCGTCAGGCCTTCGCGGTTGGCGGGGATGAAGTCGGCGTTCGGCACGCGCACGCCGGAGGTCGTGCCGTTCCAGGTGAAGACCACGTCGCGGTCGAAGTCGACCTTCGAAAGATCGGGCAGCTTACCGTAGTCGGCCTCGACCTTGCGGACGTCGGAGAGCTTGAGCTGCTTGACGACGTCCGTCACCCAGCCCGCGCCGAAGCTTTCCCAGGCAAGCATGTCCACGCCGCGTTCGCCGAGCAGCGACCAGAGCGCCATCTCGACTGCGCCGGTGTCCGACGCCGGCACGATACCGATCCGGTAGTCGGCCGGAACCTGAAGGACTTCACGGGTAAGGTCGATCGCCTGGGCAAGCTTTGCCTTGCCGATCTTGGCGCGATGCGAGCGGCCGAGAGCCGCATCGGCAAGCGCCTCGGGCGTCCAGCCGGGACGCTTCGAGCAGGGACCGGAAGAGAATCGGGGATTGGCCGGACGCACGTCCGGCGTGGGGAGAGTCGTCATCAATGCTACCCTTTCAGATAGAAGCCTCTCGTTGGGGAGAGGTGTCCCGCTGCGGGCTTTAATGGAAGCGGCGGCAATCCGCAAGGGCCATCTGCCGTCGTCCGGAGAGGCGGCGGCCGGCAATCCTGTTCAGATGCGGTTCATGCGAGGGGGAGGAACGTGGCGCCCGGCTGATTTTTAAAGCCGTTCAAGGAGAAAATGATGAAGCGTTTTGTCATTGCCGTCACTGCCCTTTCCATGCTGGCGCCTGCCGCGGCCTTCGCCGCTCCGCGCCACGACGACCATAAGCCGCCGCACGGCATGCATAAGCCGATGCACCGGGGAGACCGTCACTGGTCGCGCGGCCACGCGCTGCCCTCGCAATATCGCGGTCACTCCGTCGACTATCACCGCTATCACCTGCGTCGGCCGGGGCATGGTCAGCGCTGGGTGCGGGTCGGCAACGAGTACCTGCTGATCACCATCGCCTCCGGCGTGATCGCCTCGGTGGTGGCGGCGCAGTAGGTCGCGAGGTTGAAAAGACAGGAGTGGCGGGCTATCCGCCATTCCTGCCTTAGCGGCTTGGCGGTCTTGAAGACTTCACCAGATGTCGTAGCGCAGCCCGACGCGGACTTCCTGCTTGGTCAGGCCCCTGTCCTTGCCCTGCAGCCCGGAGACCCCGAAGGCACGATCCGCGTCGGCGAAATCGAACATGCCGCCGTCGGCGATGTCGAAATAGCGATAGCCGACGTCGAGCTTCAGGTTCTTCGTGATCGCGTAGGCCATGCCGGCGGAGAGCTGCCAGGCGAAGCGCCAGTCGTTCTCACCGTCATGCGACGGCACGGGCTGACAGGCGGCCGAGCCGACGCAGGATAGCTCCAGGTCCTTCCAGCCGATCCGCATGATGCCGACGCCGCCGCCGACATAGGGCGTGAAGCCGGCGACGGTGCCGAGATCGACATAGCCATTGGCCATGAAGCCCCAGGCCGAGAAGTCCTGATGCGCGTCGCAGGTGCCGACGGGATTGGCCGCGACGCATGGGCCGCCGAGGCTTCCGTCGAACTTGCCGTCGCTGTACTCGAAAGTCACGTCCGAGCGCAGCCAGTCGTTGAAATGATAGCCGATGCCGACGGATTCCGACCAGTCGGACTTGATCTCGCCGTCGTCGAAGCGAACCGTGCCGCCGCCGACGCCT
>JBQCEN010000127.1:0-4868 GCA_051960215.1 Pararhizobium sp. | reverse complement strand
CGGCGGATCGGACGCGGGCCCCGCCTCCGATCCTTGCGTCATGGGCGCGGTCGCCAGGAAGGTCACGGGCCCGGTCGGACCGGTGCCGAGGGGTGTCGTCGGCGGCGCGCCGGCATCGGCGAGCGGCGTTGCTTCCTGCTTGCCGGTTGCGGACGCGTCGAGCGTATCGCCGCTTCCGTTCGTCGGTGTCGCGGCGGGCAGCGTGCTGTCGGCGGCAAGAGGCACGCCCGTCGGCGGTGGCCGGAGCTGGCCGCCGGTCGTGTCGTCGAGATTGTCGGAGGCGTCCAGAAGAGTGCGCTTGCGCCTGATCTTTCGCAGGAGGTCGTTGCCGTTCAGCCAGATGCCCACCGCACTCGCCCCAGTGTTGCCGAAAACGCCATAGTCGGCTGATTTCGCGCACCGGAAATCATCCTCTTTGGTTGGAGACGATGAGCCGAAGGGGCTAAAATTTAAGGGGGCTACTCCTCCACCGGCCGAACCTGCGCTGCCCTAAGCCTTTCATGCGAGAGCGGCAGTGGCCGCAGGCGCCGTCAGGCCCCCGCCCGCGACTCCAGCGCGGCGATGCGCGTGCGCGCGTCCGGCCAGATGTCCGAGGTGACGCGGTTGATGATCGCTTCGCTCAGGGCAAAGAGCGTGGCGCTCGAATCCCACGTCCGGCCGACGTCGACGCCACAGGGGAGCACCACCTTCGAATACTGCGCGATCGGCGACAGCCACGGGTCCGTGACGAGCACGATCCGCGCCTTCTGCCCGGCCAGGCGGCGCGCGGTCTCTAGCAGGTCGTCCTGGTAGCGGCGGATGTCGAAGATGACGAAGACGTCACCCGCCTTCACGTCGAGGAGCTGGTCCTTCCACGTCGATACCTGCCCCTCGAGCCGTCGCACGCCGGGGCGGACGATGCGCATGTGGGTGGCGAGATAGCCGGCGACGAAGTCGGTGAAGCGACCGCCGAGGAAGCAGCAGGGCTTGCGGCTGTCGGCGATCAGCTGACAGGCGGCCTCGAAATCGCGCTGCGGAATCGACGCCATCGTCGCGTTCAGGTTCTGCTGTACCCGCTCGAAGAACGATCCGAGCGCCTCCGAACCGCCGGCATCCGGCGACGAGGTTCCCGGACCCTTCTCCAGCGGCGAAAGCCGCCCGAGCCGAAGCTCCTCGCGGAGCGCACGCTGGAAATCCGGATAACCCGCGAAACCCAGCCTCGCCACGAAACGCAGGACGGTCGGCGCGCTGGTGGCGGCGATCCGCGCGAATTCCGCGACCGGCGCGAGCCCCGCGCTCGGATAGTGGCTGAGAAGCCCGCGCGCCGCCTTCCGCTCCGCCGCCGTCAGGGCGCCCAGCGTCGCCCTCACCCGCTCTTCGACCCGCATCGAGCGCCGTCTCCCGGAAACCAGTTTGGAACGAGAATTCCAATATTGACAGACTATAGGGGATTTGGAATTCTCGTTCCAATAATTCTTCGCCGTGCCGGAATGGACGGATAGCCGGCGGGAGGGGCGATCGTGGTGACCAGTGGTTCGCGTCTATTGCAGGCATCCGACGGGCCCGCCGCCGCGGTCGAAAACAGGCGCGGCAGCTCGCCGATCGTCCTCGTCTGCGAGCACGCATCGGCCGCCATTCCGGCAGGGCTCTGTGACCTCGGGCTCGACGAGGCGGTACGGGCGAGCCATGCCGGCCTCGATATCGGCGCCCTCGGCGTCGCCCGCGCCCTTTCGGCGGCGCTCGACGCCGCGCTCGTCCATCAGCGCTTCTCGCGGCTCGTCTACGACTGCAACCGGCCGCCGGAAGCGCCGTACGCAATGCCGACTCAGAGCGCGATCCACCGTATCGCCGCCAACGACTCCCTTGGCGAGGCGGAGCGCAACCAGCGCATCGCCGAAATCTACCTGCCGTTCCACGCCGCGATCGAGGAAGCGATCGAAGACCGTCTCGCGCGCGGGCGCGAGCCGATCCTCGTCACGATCCACAGCTTCACGCGCACCTATTTCGGCCGCCGCCGCGCCGTCGACCTCGGCATCCTGCACGACGCCGACTCGCGGCTCGCCGACCGTCTTCTCCGGAAGGCGGCAAAGGCCCTGCCCGATCTTGCGGTGCGCCGCAACGAGCCCTATGGCCCGGACGACGGCGTCACGCACACGCTGCGCCTGCACGCGCTCAAGCCGGCACACGAGAACGTCATGATCGAGATCGCCAACGACCTCATCCGCAGCGAGGCGGAGCAAGCGCTCTGGGCGGATCGCCTTGCCGGCCTGTTGCGGGCGGCGACGACACACGCAGCCGAGAACGCGAAAGGCATTGCATGACCGGCAACCTGACCTTCGACCAGCTCAAGAAGGCCGTCGCCGGCGGCGCCGTCGACACCGGGCTCGCCTGCCAGGTGGACATGCAGGGGCGGCTGATGGGCAAGCGCTTCCATGCCCGGCACTTCGTCGACAGCGCGCATGAGGAGACGCATTGCTGCAACTATGTCGTCGCCACCGACATGGAGATGGAGACGGTGCCCGGCTACAAGGCGGCGAGTTGGGAGGCGGGCTACGGCGACTATGCGATGAAGCCCGACATGGCGACGCTGCGCCGGATCCCCTGGCTCGAAGGCACCGCCCTCGTCCTTTGCGACCTCCACGATCCGCACAGCCAGGCCGCGGTGCCGCATGCGCCGCGCACGATGCTGAAGACGCAGATCGCGCGGCTTGCGGAGATCGGGCTGAAGCCGATGATGGCGTCTGAGCTCGAATTCTTCCTGTTCAACCAGGGATTCGACGAGGCGCGGGCCTCCGGCTATCGCGGCCTGAAGCTCGCGAGCGCCTATAACGAGGATTACCACATCTTCCAGACGACGAAGGAAGAGGACGTCATGCGGGCGATCCGCAACGGCCTCTTCGGCGCCGGCATTCCCGTCGAATGCACCAAGGGCGAGGCCTCGGCCGGCCAGGAGGAGATCAACGTCCTCTATTCCGACGCGCTGACGGCGGCCGACAACCACGCCGTCACCAAGAATGGCGCCAAGGAGATCGCCTGGTCGAAGGGCAAGGCGATCACCTTCATGGCGAAATGGGACTACGCCGCCGCCGGCAGTTCCTCGCACGTCCACCAGTCGCTCTGGACGACCGCGGGCAAGCCCGCCTTCCACGATCCGAAGGCGCCCTACGGCATGTCCGACCTGATGCGCCACTACCTTGCGGGGCTGCTCGCCCATGCCGGCGAGATCACCTATTTCCTTGCCCCCTACATCAATTCCTACAAGCGCTTCCAGGCCGGCACCTTCGCGCCGACCAAGGCCATCTGGAGCAAGGACAACCGGACGGCCGGCTTCCGCATCTGCGGCGAGAACACGAAGGGCGTGCGCGTCGAATGCCGCGTCGGCGGCGCCGACCTCAACCCGCACCTCGCCTTCGCCGCGATGATCGCCGCGGGGCTCGACGGGATCGAGAAGAAGATGGATCTGGAGCCGGAATTCTCCGGAGACGCCTATCGCGCGGAGAAGGTCCGCGAGGTACCGAAGACGCTGCGGGCCGCGACGACCCTCCTTGACGAATCCGGGATGCTTCGCGCCGCTTTCGGCGACGCCGTCGTCGACCACTACGTCCATGCTGCCGAGTGGGAGCAGTTCGAATACGACCGCCGCGTCACCGACTGGGAAATCGCGCGCGGCTTCGAAAGAGCGTGAGGACGATCCGTCCGGGCGAGGCACGATTACCGAGAACGAAAAGAAGAACGAAATGCCGAAATTGACGCTGATCTCCCCCATCGACGGCTCGGTCCTCGTCGAGCGCGAGACCGATGGCTCCGCCGCGATGGATGCGCTGATCGAGAAGGCGCGCGCCGCGCAGAAGGATTGGGCGCGGCGTCCGATGGGCGAGCGCACTGCCCTCGTCATGAAGGGGATCGAGGCGCTCGCCGCGATGAACGACGCGGTCGTGCCGGAGCTTGCGCGGCAGATGGGCCGGCCGGTGCGCTATGGCGGCGAGATCGGCGGCGTCAAGGAACGTGCAAGCTACATGACGTCGATCGCCGAAAGCGCGCTCGCGCCGACGGTCATCGAGGATTCCGACCGCTTCCGCCGCGTCCTGGCGCGCGAGCCGATCGGCGTCGTACTCGTCGTGGCGCCGTGGAACTACCCCTACCTAACGGCCGTCAACACGATCGTCCCGGCGCTTGCCGCAGGCAATGCGGTTTTCCTCAAGCATGCGACGCAGACGCTTCTGGCGGGCGAGCGCTTCGCGAAGGCCTTCGCGGAAGCCGGCCTGCCGGAGGGGCTCTTCAACAATGTCCGCCTGTCGCACGACGCGACGGAGAACCTGATCGCCGCGCGCTCCTTCGACTTCGTGAACTTCACCGGCTCGGTCAACGGCGGCAAGGCGATCGAGCGGGCGGCCGCCGGCACCTTCACGCCGCTCGGCCTCGAACTCGGCGGCAAGGACCCCGGCTACGTGCGTCCGGACGCTAATCTCGACGCCGCGGTCGCCGGCCTCATCGACGGCGCGATGTTCAATTCCGGCCAGTGCTGCTGCGGCATCGAGCGCATCTATGTCCACGAGAGCCTGTTCGACGCCTTCGTCGCGAAGGCCAAGACGCTCGTCGAGAGCTACAGGCTCGGCAATCCGCTCGACCCCGAGACGACGCTCGGGCCGATGGCGAACATCCGCTTCGCCGAGGAGGTCCGGGCACAAAGCCGCGAGGCTGTCGGCGCCGGAGCGAAGGCGCTGATCGATCCGGCGCTCTTTCCCGCCGACACGGGCGAGAGCTGCTATCTCGCACCGCAGATCCTCGTCGACGTCGACCACTCGATGCGGGTGATGCGTGACGAGTCCTTCGGCCCGGTGGTCGGCATCATGAAGGTCGGCTCGGACGAGGAGGCGATCCGGCTGATG